>JAICXO010000012.1 GCA_025980335.1 Sphingomonas sp.
ACGAGGATGCGCGCCATAGCCACCTTGTCCCGAACTGCGCGGCGGTTCTCAGGCAGGTCGGCTGTCGACAGCAAGGCTTGCAGCTGACGCGCATTTTGACGCTCCTCCATCAGCAGGTCCCGCCAATTGTCCAAGGCCGAATAGAGGCTTGCGTAGGTCAACCGATCGTTGAGCGGCACTCGCTCCGTCACGGAACTCGTCTTGGCGAGATCCCAGGCGCTTGAATGCATGTTCCAGAGTTGAGGATTAAAGGCGTTGGACAATCGCGCGTCGGGTGGCGCCGTGGCAATCCAACGCTCGATCAGGTCGAGCCGATGAAGTGTGCACGGGTCCTCTGCCTGCATTTCCTCCCATCGGGCGCGGTCATCAGCCAGCTCGCCATCCAGGGCGCTGCGAAGCTGGGCAAGCTGGTGCCGCGCGTGAATCGTCTCGGCGGCCTGTTCGGCACCAAGCGCGATGAGCACGCCGAGCACGATAATGCCGACCTCGCCAGCGAATTCGCGCCACCCGTGCAGTGGCTTGGGAACGTGGAAATGCATCTCAGCCGGACCCCGAGCGGTTACGTCACCGTAACAGAAGGACCTAATGGCAGGAATGGGTCGAAAGCTGCCGCTCGCGCGGTAGCGGCAGGAATGGGTGGAAAGCGGACGCTAGGGCAGCCGAACAGACTTGGCATTGAGGACCAGCGGCGCTCGATGATTGGCATTGTCCATCGGGTATCCGTCACCGCTGATGATCACTCGTCGGCCGACCATGCGGTGGAGCTTGCCTCGCACGCCCTTATCCAAGCTCCAGACGTGAACAGTTCTGAATCTCTGGGACTGACCGAAGTCCCGGGCGTCGATGCAAACGGGCTGAGGGAGGGTGAGGATGAAGACAAGATCGTCTTTGTCGCCCTCGCGGATGCTTGTGTAGTTTGGCGGACCGGGAAAGTGGCGCAGCGACAGTCGGCCTTCCGCAGCAAGCCCCACTCCGGTCCTGACGCAGCCATCCCTAGTTACCTGCCCGCGAAGTTGCGCAACTGCTGGAACCGGGGTCGCCACAAGACATGTCGTCAGGAATAGAAGCGAAAGCCGCATCAGCGCAGCATCTCGCAAGCGAACAATGTCTGCAATGGGTCGGAAGCCGCCACTCGCGCGGTAGCGGCAGGAATGGGTGGAAAGCGGACGCTAGATTCGCCACTTGTGGGTTCATAGGGCTATTGCCAAGTTGCGGGATTGGGGGAGCCTTCTTGAATGACAATTTGGTTTGTCGGCCTAGTAACTCGCTCCAGTGCGGAGCGAGCTTCTAAATGGGGTGGCATCGCCTGTTTATTCCAAGGCGCCCGCGAGACGCTTGGTAGCCTTCTAACAGTCAACTTGGCAGGCAAGCCCGTCGACAATGCGATTGCATACCTCATTGGCACCAACCTTTTGCCGATCCTCCTACTTGTGGCGGGCATTCGCCTGTGGCGGCACGCTGGTTGGATTTGGGGAGGCGTGGCAGGCCTTATCGTAGCTTCTGAACTTGCGGCCGCTCTAATTGCCCCAGCGGCAGTGACCAATGCTTACACGCCGATTGTCGCCAAGGTTGCACCATCACCATCGATCGCAGCGGACGCTGCGTTGGTCGCGGCGTTCGTAGTCAAGATCGCGATACTGGCCCTGATAGCCAACGGGATACGAGGGGCGCTCGCACTGCGAAGGGCTGATAAATCAAACGACGTGCAGGATTCTTTCTCCTAATCCCCGCTAGTGTGAGCTTTGGGTCGAAAGCTGCCGCTCGCGGTAGCGGCAGGAATGGGTGGAAAGCTGACATTCAACCGGCGCTACGGCGGCGAATGATTATCCCGAGGTTGAACGCCGCGCCGAACCCGAGGTCCATCAATATGCGGACGATGACGACGTAGACGAACGCCTCCAGGGCATGGCTCACCCCTCGTCCCGCTACCGCCGTGGCAACGATTGCGACCAATAACGCCAGCGTGGCCCCAAGAAGCCCGAACCGCGCCAAGAGCCAAAAACGTATCCACGGCTGGAGGGCGAGAGGGATGAAATCATCATCTTTCGGCTGGCTCGGAAGATAGCCAACCAATCGGAGGCGCAAAATGCCAGCGACAAGCGACGCGACCAAAGCGGCCAGAATGGGCCACACGATGTATCCGACGAGAGCGCCCATTGAGGGGCCGAGGAAGGCAATCCCGAGAGCGAGAGCTACTGACCCGAGCGCCACGCCAGCCGCTACGCGATAGATTGTTGCCTTCGGAACCGCTCGTGCGGTGGTTCTCAAAACGCCGTTCATGGCCGTAGCTTATCCGGATGGCGAATGTCCGCAATGGGTCGAAAGCTGCCATTCGCGCCAACGGCAGGAATGGGTGGAAAGCGGACACTACGGCCCCGCAGGATCGCACGCCGCGGCAGTCATTTCAGTGGCTTTTTTGCAGGACGGGTTCGTCGCTGATGCCGCGCTGGCATTCAGCGGCGGAACGCTAATAAAGAACCAGATCAGCATTCCACCGAACAATGCCGCGCTTACGGCTCGTACAGCCAATCTTGTTGTCGTCGAGGCATGCCTAAACTGCTTTTTGAACCGTTCGCCACGCGGCCCGTCTAGCCAAATCCAATGAACCAGCTGCACCGCAAGATAAAGGCCAACGGCATCCGTCTTGGTCGTCAACATTGTTCGCGGCAGGATGGCCAACAATGTTAAGAAGTCCAATAGGGAGAGTATCAGGACCCCGTTGAAGCGGTTGAACCCATTACGGTCCACACCGGACCACGAAGGGGCGTTAAATGACCAGACGAGGAGGAATGGCCAAAGATAGATGAGGGCTAACAGGAGTCCGGGCGTAATCTCCGTCTCCCTCTTGCGGTGAACTACAGGCCCCACGGCCTCATGGTCGCATGCAGCACTAGTGTCTGCAATGGGTCGAAAGCTGCCGCTCAGGCCGAGCTTTCGCCAATCCTGCTCTACTGCCCCGCGGGCGCCGGTCGCATCATTGCTCCCTGGACCTTGCCCTCGGCATCGAGCGAGATGTCGACGATGATCGCGCCATTCGCAAATGCGGCCCGGTACTCGTCGCCCCCCATCGCGCCGACGTCCTCGAATTTGATCGAACGAAACGCGCCGAGCGGCAGCAGGAACGTCTGTCGCAAGGTGGGCAGGTGCTCGCGGTTGAAGCTCGCGAATTCAGGGGTCATCGACGCGTAATCGGGGTTTCCGCTGACGAGCCCGGCGATGAATTGCCGAGCAATTGCCTCGGACCCGGGGAGAGGAGTCGATCGGGGCGCAAATACCTGCTTGAGTGAGGCGCTGGCGATTTCGGCCGCCGGCTTTTGGCCCAACTTTCGCAGTGCGACCGTCAGCGCATCTTGCGCTGAGACAGGCACATCGGGCTGAACGCCGCGTCCTTCCCAGTTCGTCTGAGTAATCGGGCTTTCCGGCCGGCCCCACGGGATGCTTGCCTCCAAGCCGTGGCCGAGATCGACCGGTCCTGTGGGATTTGCGCCCCCACCGGTTACTTCTCCGACGATCTTCCCCAGCTTGTGCGTCTGCACGTCGTACGCAAGTTCCTCGCCACCGGAGAAGGTGTTCTTGCTTGTCAGGACGTAAACCGGAATTTTGGCAAAGCTTACCGGCGTCGGCTGGCTCGAAAACCTCTGACGCTTGAAAGTGTTTGTCTTCGGCTCTCGCGCGACAATGTCGTTGATCTCGATCGGTCGGTTCGGCGGAACCAGAAAGCTTACGAGATAATCGACCCCGTCAGGCGATCCTCCGCCGTTCCGGCGATCGTCAATGATGAGTGCGCGGCTGCCCTTGAGCGCCAACATGGCCTTGTCGATCGTGGGTTTGAACGCCGGCAAAGGCGGAAAGCCGATCACTTCGATATAGCCGACGCCGCCAGCAAGCTTGTCGGCGCGAACGACACCCGCTTCTGACCGCGGCAATTCGGCGGCCGAACCAGCTGCTTGAGGCGGCGGCGCGTCCACCGCGGTGATCCTCAGGTGCTTGTCGTGCGCAACCGCGGCAACGTCGGCGGAGAGCCGCGCTGCAAAGGAACTGGGATCGGAAAGACTGTCGTAGTCACCGGCGGAAAGCGCGGCGCCGATCTTTTCCGCTGCCTTTGCGCCGACGTCCGGGAAGACGTAATTTTCCCGGAGCGCATCGCTCAGCTTTGCGACGATATCGTGCCGCATGCTGCTGTCGATGGTGTCGGCAGGAGGCGCGGCAACGTGCGGCGTTGCTCCTGCCTGCGTCTGTGCTGCGGTTGCCGATAATGGAGAAGCAGCCAGGCTCAGGACTATCAAGACTGGAACGCGCATCGTCTACCCCCGCTGCTGATCAACTCAGGTGCCCATTCTGCGACGCAGGGCGAATGTCCGCAATGGGTCGAAGCTGTCACTGAGCAAAGCGCTGTTGGTCGCCGTGACGATCTCATCCGTAGCCGTATTGGCGGGCGAGGGCGTTCTGGATTGACCCCTGGTCCCAATAAGGGATCATGATCAGCAGCAGCAGCACGATAAGAAGCACGATATTCGCACGGCGCGAGCGCAAAAACATGATCGCAACCATCGAGGCTTCGATCGCCAAATTGTAGGGGACCGTCCACAGCCAAAAGAGCTCCGGCTGGTGCGCGATCCGCTGTTCGAAGACGTGAAGGTACGTGACGTGGATCAGCATCTCGCCGGCGAGCAAGAGACCGACGACGAAGCGCTTCCGCTCCGCGTAATAATCGGCGAGCCGTTCGTGGTCGGCATCGTCGTGCGGGAAGACGGTGGCGGCGGCGAGATAAAAGCAGATGGCGAGCAGGACCGGCGCCCAGAGGCCGGCGAAATCCACCGAAACGTGCTTGAGGGTAAGCCAGCTGTCGACCCAGGTGGAGCAGATGTCGACGAGGATGAAGAGCGCGAGCAGCGCCGTCTGCGGCTCGAGCTTCTTCAGCGCCTTCGCGCGGACCATGTGCGCGAACCCGCCGAGCAGCTCCGTCAGCCCCAATCCCAGGATCAGGCTGTAGAAGGCAACGAAATAGGTAAAGCTGTCCACTCGGTCGCCCCCCAGCGGTAAGGACACGTAACAGAAGAGTCGGCGTCTGCAACGGCTGGAGGGGCGTTTGCTGCTGTCGGCGAATGGCTGCATGAACAGCCTTGGGGGGCATGATGAGCGTCTTCGAATATGTGTTCTCGCTCTACTCCTTGCTGCTCGGGCTAGCTCTGGCGCATCTGCTGAGCGGGCTTGCCAAGGTCGTGGAAGCCAATGGCAAGGTCCGGCTGGGCTGGCCGACCGCGCTTCTGGCGTTACTCATGATGTCCAGTCTGACGATCTTCTGGGAGATCGCCTGGCGGGCACGCGACGCTGTGCCGGACAATTCGGCCGCACTCTTTGCATCGCTGGTCATTTGCAGCCTGCTGTACTTCGCAGCCGTCCTGGTCTTGCCCAGCGATCCAGCTCGACGCGGCGATTTGGATGACCATTTCTTCGCCGAGAAAGGGAAGGTGCTCGGGTGCCTGCTCGTCGCGAACATCCTGGCCTACGGATCGCGGTACGCGCTGATGGGCTGGAAAAGCTTCTCTTACTTCAGCTGGGCGGATTGGGCTGAGCTTTCGCTGTTCCTGGCTGGTTGCGCCGCCGGCATCTTCGTGAATGCGCGGAGGCCGATCATCGCGATCCTGGCGGTTCTTCTGTTTCTGAACTTGCTCGACCCGGTTTCAACTTTGTTGGAGCGCTAGGCTGAGGACGGCAGTTGGCAGCTGGCAAGGTGAAGGTGCCTGTTGCTAGCCTTGCAGTGGCCGGCACAGCCGATGCACGTCGACGCGAACCGGCACTCCCGCCGGGTCGGCCTCGACGCCAAGCTGGTCGAGCCGGACCAGCAACGAGCGGCCGTTCGTCTCGCGACCCGCGAGATGCAGCCTCGCGCTCGCAACCTCGCGCTCGATCCCGGCGCGGACCTCCGGCCGGTCGGCGCTTGCCAGCGTCGCGGCGAGATCGGTCCAGCTCCGCTGCTCGTCGAACAAATAGCGCTGCTCGTTGGCGATGGCGTCGTACGTCTCAGCGTATTTCAGCTGCTCGTTCAGCGAAAAGTGCCCCGCTGTCGGGCTGGTCTTCGTTATATCCCATGTGCTCGTGTGGTAATTCCACAGGAGAGGCTGATCGGCATTGGCGATCCGCGCGCCGGCGGGTGCCGTCGCGGCCCAGCGCAGGATCGCGTCGAGGCGCACGTTCATGCAGCTGTCCTGCGCAAGATTGACCTCCAGCCGCTTCCGATCGATGCCGAGCTCGGAGCGCATCGCCTGCCGCGTCTGTGAGACGCTTTCCCGCCAGTGAATGGACTCGACCACCTGCTCGGCGCCGAGCGCGATCAGCACGCCGAGCACGATGATCCCGACCTCGCCGGCGAACGCGCGCCAGCCGTGCAGCGGTTTGGGAAGGTGGAAGTGCATCTAAGCCGTTCCCGCCGGGGGGAGCAGCGGCTCGCAGAACTCGCGAGGCGGTGTCGAGATATCGCCCGCAAATCTGCCGAAGCTCGGTCGAAGCCCGAGGGTCGCCGTATCCGTCCGAAAGTCATGTTGATCCCCAACGATCAAACGATCGAGCGTCCTCGCTCGGAAGATCAGCTCGTCAAGCCGGACGAGATCCCCGGAACTGAGCTTCGTCGCGTGGTCGAAGCCGTTGAGATTAAGCCAGGTATCCCGTTCGCCTTCGATCAGCTCCCATTGGTTCGCGATGAGGTCGTAGAGATCGGAATAGGCCAGCCTGGCCTGGATCGGGACGTGCGCGGGAAGGTCGGCGCCGCGTGAATTCCAGACAGACGTATCGGTGTTGATCCTGCGCGGAAAACCAATCGCTCGCAGCAGCGGCATCGAGTGGCCGGAACGCTGGGCCGCGCTCCAGCGGTCGAGCTCCGCGAGCCGGCGCTCGACGCAGGGGCTTTCCCGAACCCGATATTCACCGGCTGCAAGATTGAACTCGAGCTCGACGTCGACCGCCGTGCGGAAATCGCGCACGTCGATCCGCCAGTGCAGGTCCTGAACGACCGACTCCGCGCCGAGCGCGATCAGGACGCCGAGCACGATGATTCCCACTTCGCCGGCGAACTCGCGCCAGCCGTGCAGCGGCTGGGGGAGGTGGAAGTGCATTTAGCGCTCCCCCGCTCGATCGCTGTTCGGGAGAAGGGGTTTGCAAAACTCGTCGCCGTAACCCGCCACCCCAAAGACTTCTTTCAGTGTGAATTGGTCCGGCTTTTGACCGACGTTCGTGGTCCGCAAAATGTACGGCGCGATGGACGCAAGCCTGCCATCAATTGCAATCGCCTGCGCCAGCGCCTGCCGAAGCCCCGCCAGATCGGTCGTCGACAATCGCGATTTCTGGTCGAGAACGTCGAGTCGAGTCCAAGCGTCAAACTCCTGCCGCCGGATTGCATCCCAATTGTCGGAGTTGGCGAACGCGCCACTGAAATCGAGCTGTTCCTGGATCGGCATGTGCGAGAGCGCGTCACCCGTCAGCGCGATGTTCCATGCTCCTTTGGCGCCTCCGTTCGGCAACGGAAACCCGACACTGGTTGCAAGTTTCGGCTGTATGCCACGGTCGGCCTCGTCAAGAATTCGCGAGAGCTCTCGCAGGCGGACGCGAACGCACGGCTCAAGCAGCATTCGCACCTTCACTGAGTCGAGATTTCCGACCACCTCGCTCTGTAGCGCTCCGCGCTCAAGCCGAACCTGCTCACGCCAGTGCGCCGCCTGCACAAGCTGATCGCCCCCGAGCGCGATCAGGATTCCAAGCACGACGATCCCCACCTCGCCGGCGAACTCGCGCCAGCCATGCAGCGGCTTGGGGAGATGGAAGTGCATGGCTCAGCCCAGGTCCAGTGGAAGGTCGGTGCGGACGCATGTCCCGCGATAGGAGCGCTGTTGGTCTATCGATTCCCGAACGCCCCTTGGATCGGCAGTGAGCCCCGCAAGTCGCGCGTCTTTCAGCAAGACCTGGGCCTGGAACAACATGCGGGCATCGAGTGCATCGAGCTTGGCGACGACCTTGAGATTAGCCCGCCGCTCCGCGGGCGTGATCGGCCCGGCAAACGCGAGGTCTCCGAGCGTAGCCGCGGTGTCCACCTCTTCTCCCTGCGTTCGTTCAAGAGCTGTAACCTCGTCGAACAGCAAGGCGAATTGCTGAACCCGCGCCGGGTCGAAATGGTTGAGCACATCACTGTTCAACGCGGTCAGCCATGATGCCTCGACGAAGGGACGATCAGGGGTACGGTACACGCTCGGAAAACCTGACTTATAAGGGTCATTCGCGAAGTGGGACCGGCTACCGGGCCAGTTGAGGCCGCCGTTCAGCAACTCGTCGCGAAGTTCCGCGAGGCGAGGCCGCAGGCACGGATCGATCGCGGAACGCTCATAAGCGAAGGCCAAGTCATAGCGCAGATCTTGGCGCATCCGTCGATCGGTGTCGCGAACCGCGTGGCGCCAATGCTCGATCTCGACCAGCTGTTCGGCCCCGAGCGCTATCAGCACGCCAAGCACGATGATCGCCACCTCACCAACGAACTCGCGCCAGCCGTGAAGCGGCTTGGGAAGATGGAAATGCATGTCAGCCCCTCGTCCCCGTTTTGGTGGAGAGGATCGGTTTGCAGATGCTCGGATCGTAGGGCAGGAAGTCGTCCCAGATCGGCTTTACGCCGATCGCGGCGGCGCGCTTCAAATAGTCCATCGCGTTGTTGGTGATGTGGGCCTGGCGATAGCGTGCCCGGTTGATCAGCCCTTGAAGCCGCATCAAGTCGGCGTGGTCGAGGTCGCTGGCGCCGTTGAACTGGCCGAGCTCGAGCCACGCCTCCCGCTCGTCGAGCCGGTGCACTTCGTTGTTGGCGAACTCGTCGTACATCCTTCCGATCGTCAGCCGTTCCTGCATCGGCATGTGCGTGACGATGTTCGCATCCCTGCTTTGCCAAGCGCTGGTTTCAAGGCTCAGCGACGAGGGTGCGCCGATGGGTCCGGTAAGCGTCAGCGGGTGACCGGCCCGCCAGCTTGCGAGCAAGCGATCGAGTTCGTGGAGGCGAGCGTCGACGCACGGATTCTCCCTCATCCGATAGGTATAGGTGCCGAGATCGCTCGCGATCTCGTGGTCGACCGAGTTTCGGAAAAGGCCGACTTCATGCCGCCAGTGTAGCGTCTCGACGACCTGCTCTGCGGCCAGCGCGATCAGCACGCCGACCACGATGATTCCAACTTCACCGGCGAACTCGCGCCAGCCGTGCAGCGGTTTGGGAAGATGGAAATGCATGCGATGTGCCCCCCGGCAAGCGCAGGCTAACAGATGTCAGGAGCAGGGCAATGGGTCGAGGCTGATGGCCGGGGACGGGTCGAAGGCGGACCTAGGCGGCGGCGGCAGCTTTGGGCGGAAAGCGGACACTGCGCCGCTCTTCAAATAGGGCGCTCCTTCGAAATTCGGCACTGGCTAAATGCGTGAAATGGTGCGGACCGGACGTTCCAGAACCTCCCTGTTGCGAAGCAATGGGGAGGGGAACCACTCAGCCGCGAGGCTGAGTGGTGGAGGGGCCAGCGGCGCTCCCGCAAAGGCGATAGATTCCGTCCGCGACTGCTTCGGGATCCGCAAGAACCTCCGCTGCAGGAACCCGAACCACCCTGAGCCCGAGCGAGGCCATGTAAGCGTCGCGCCTTCCGTCGGCGTCCTGGCGCTCATTGTGATTCGCGCCGTCGATCTCGATGACCGTCCTGGCGGACGGGCAGTAGAAATCGGCGACGAACGGGCCAATCGCACGTTGCCTGCTGAAGCGGAGCTCGCGTCGGCTAAGACGCAGCAATCGCCAGAGCAGCATTTCGGGCAAGCTGAGCTGTCGTCGGAGCCGTCTGGCCGATGTCATCGACCGTGCTGTTGCTCGCATCTGGCTGGCCCCTCCACCACTCAGCTGCGCTGAGCGGTCCCCCTCCCCACCAGCTTCGCTGGCAGGGAGGTTCTTACTTGCCCCGCTTCTTGCGGTGCTCGTCGAGGTCGAGCACTGCGAAATCCTCGTCGGGCTGGAGGAGGCCGAGGCGGCGGGCGACTTCCTGGTAGGCTTCCTCGACTCCGCCGAGGTCCTGGCGGAAGCGGTCCTTGTCGAGCTTGTTGTTGGTCTTGGCGTCCCACAGGCGGCAGCCGTCGGGGCTGATCTCGTCGGCGAGGATCACGCGGGCATAGTCGCCGTCGTACACCCGGCCGAACTCGAGCTTGAAATCGACCAGCCGGATGCCGATCGCCGCGAACATGCCCGACAGGAAGTCGTTCACCCGGATCGCCATGTCGGCGATATCGTTCATCTCTTCCTGCGTCGCCCAGCCGAAGCAGGCGATATGCTCGTCGGCGATCATCGGGTCGCCGAGCGCATCGTCCTTGTAATAATATTCGATGATCGTCCGCGGCAGCTGGGTGCCTTCCTCGATCCCGAGGCGCTTGGATAGCGAGCCCGCGGCGACGTTGCGCACCACGACCTCGATCGGGATGATCTCGACCTGGCGGATCAGCTGCTCGCGCATGTTGACGCGGCGGATGAAATGGGTCGGGACGCCGATCGTCTGGAGCGCGGTGAAGATGTGCTCCGAGATGCGGTTGTTGATCACACCCTTGCCGTTGATCGTGCCGCGCTTCTGCGCGTTGAACGCGGTCGCGTCGTCCTTGAAATACTGGATGAGCGTGCCCGGCTCGGGACCCTCGTAGAGGATCTTGGCCTTGCCCTCGTAAATCTGGCGGCGGCGAGCCACGGTTCGCGTCACTCCATCGGCATGCGGAAAGGAGCGGCGGCTATAGGCGAGCCGCCGCCCCTCCGCAATTGATTGCCCTTACTTCGACGCGGTGGTCGCGAGCTTCGCCGGGACGATGCGGACGTGCTGGACCCGGTCCGGCTGAAGATACTTCTGCGCGAGCTTCTGCAGGTCTGCCGCAGTGATCGACTGAAGAAGCTTCTTCTTCTCGCGAATGCGGTCCAAACGGGCGGGCTCGCTCTGCGCCTTCGACAGCGCCGCCAGCCAGTAGCCGTTGTCCCTCAGGTCCCGGTCGGCCTTGTCGAGCTCCGGGTTGCGGGCGCGGGCGAGGAGGTCGGCGCTGATCGGCTTGTCGCGTAGCTGGGCCGCGGCGTCGGCCATTGCCTTCTGGACCTCGTCGGTCTTGTCCGGGGCGACCACGGCCGCGGCGGAGAGATAGCCGAAGCCGGGGAAGGTGTCCGACATCGCGCTGTGGAGGCTGACTCCGTAGCTGTCGCCGAGCGTCTCGCGGATGCTGTCGGTGAGCATCAGGTCGAGCACGTCCTTCAGCAGCTCGACCCCGACCACGTCGCGGTAGTTGGAATCGTCGGTCGTCGGCCACACCGCTTCAACCATCGCCTTGTCGGCGGGGCCGTCGTGAGTGAGGACGATCGGGCTGCGGTCGGTGCGGAACGAGGCGGTCTTCACCTCGGCCGAAACCGGATCGTTGAGCTTCCGGGCGGGCAGCGCACCGAAGCTCGCGGCGACGGCGTCGATCACGGCCTTCTCGTCGACGTCGCCGACGACCGTCACTTCGATCGGCGCCGACGCGATGACCGGCGCGAGCGCGGCCTTCGCTTCGTCGAACGTGCGCTTGGAGAGCACCGCCGCGTCGGGCATTCCGAAGCGCTTGTCTCCGTTGGCCAGAAGGATCGGGAGCCGGACCCCGGCAAGCGCTTCGGGCTGCGCCTCGACCTGCTTTTCGATCACCGGCAGCGCGTTCGCCCAGCGGCTCGCGGCTTCGGGGCGGAAGCCCGGATCGAGGAGGTAGGCCGCGCTGACCTTCATCTGCAGCGCGAGGTCCTGCGGGGTGGTCGCGCCGGTGGCGACGAACGCATCGTCCTCGACGCTGGTGCCGACGCTGATGACCTTGCCGGCGAGAAGGTCCTTGAGCTCCTCGAACGAATGCTTCTTGAGGCCGCCTGCAGCCGAGGTCATCGTCATCATGGGCGCGAGGCCGGGCTCGTCCTTGGGCAGGTCGAGCACGCCGTCGCCGAGCCGCACCATGAAGCGCACCTTGCCGGCCTCGAAGCTGGTCTTCTTGATGTTGAGCCGGACGTTGTTGGCGAAGCGGACCTCGCGGAAACCGAGGTCGCCGACATTCTTGTCCGAAACGACGGTCCCGGGGGTGCCGAAGCTCTGGTAGGCGAATGCCTGCTCGGTGCCTTCCTTGGGCGCGGCGACAGCGACCGCGCGGCTGGCGGTCCATGCCTGCGCGAGCTGCTCGGTCGGAATGTCCTGCTTGGCGCTGACATGGACCAGCGGCGCGCTGCCGCTCCACAGCTCACGGAACGCGGCATCGACCTCGGCCGGGGTGACCGTCTTCGCGACCGCGTCGAACTCGGATGCCTTGAACTTCGGCGTGGTGACGAACTTGTCGCGTCCGACGACCGCGAGGATTCCGTTCGCGAGCGAGTTGTTGGGCCGGGTGTTCTCCTCCTCGGCCGCGGCGTGGAGCGTGCCCGCCATGTCGGCGATCTGCATCTTCAGCTCGGACGCGGTGAAGCCGTGCTCGACGGCGCGGCGGACCTCCTGCTCGGCGGTGTCGAGCGCATCCTTCCAGGAGCCGTCCTTGGCGGCGAGCGCGACCGTGGTCATGCGCGCGGCATCGCGCTCCTCTTCGGTCGCCATCCCGCCGCCGAGCAGGTCCGAGCCGGGTGCGTTGACGAGCTTCTGCAATCGGCGGTTGAACATCGCCGTGGCGAGCGCTTCGACGATCTTGTGATTGCGCTCGGCGAGCGTGTCGGCGGGGTCCTTCCACGGCCGGGCGACGGTGTAGTCGACCGTTGTCGCGACCGCGGGGTCGATGAACGTGTCGAACGACGCCGGACGCGACAGGTCGACCTTGCCGCGCGGGAGCGGCGCGCCCGCCGCACCGCTGTCGTGCCAATCGCCGAAGACCTTCCGGATCTTGGCTTCGACCGTCGCCGGGTCGGCGTCGCCGACGAACACCAGAGTCGCATTCTCCGGGCGATAATAGCGGTGATAGAGGTTGCGGATGGTGTCCGCGGTCGCCGTCTTGAGGACCGCGTCGACGCCGATCGGGAGGCGCGTGGGATAAGGGGTTCCGGGGACCTGGAAGCCGAGCATGTCGACGACCTGGTGGTATTGGAAGTTGTCGCGCGCACGCTCCTCGCCCAAAATCACGCCGCGCTCGCGGTCGACGGCGGCGGGGTCGAACTTCACTTCGCTTGCGACCTCGCGAAACAGGAACAGCGCGGTGTCGATGTGCTCGGGATCGGCCTTGGGCAGATCGAGCATGTAAGTGGTGGTGTCGAAGCCGGTCACCGCGTTGGTGTCGGGGCCGAACTTGAGGCCCTGCCGCTCGAGGATCTTGACCATGTCGCCCTCGGGGACATGGGTGCTGCCGTTGAACGCCATATGCTCGAT
Source organism: Sphingomonas sp. (assembly GCA_025980335.1). Classification (GTDB taxonomy): domain Bacteria; phylum Pseudomonadota; class Alphaproteobacteria; order Sphingomonadales; family Sphingomonadaceae; genus Sphingomicrobium. The sequence goes on from JAICXO010000012.1 coordinate 13,380, forward strand.
GAAATGGGCGAGGCCGCGCTCATTGTCGTTCTCGCCGATCGACCCGAAGGCGACCTGAAGCCGCACCGACGCGGTGCCCTTGGGGGTCGCATTGCGCATGATGGCATATTTCATGCCGTTGGGGAGGACGCCGTACTTGATCGACGGGTCGGGCGTGACGTCGGTGAGCCGAACTCCCCAGCCGTTGACCGAAGGCTTTGCGGCTGGCGCACTCGCGGCGAGCGCCGGAGCGCTGCTGGCGACGATTGCAATGGCGATGGCCGCGCTGCTGACGCGCGAAAAAAGCGATTTCAAGACCACGAAATATTCCCCCGACCCGATTGATTGAGTGCGGAGATACCTAGCGGCTGGGCCTGCGAACGCAACCCGGCCATTCGACAAACGACTGATTTCGTTAGGTAAACTGGCGAAGTTCGAAGGGGAATTGACGAACGTCAATGGGGAGCGCGGCGCGTGCCGTTCCGTTCCCCAAAGGTTCGTTCAGCGGGTGTGGAGCTTCGTGCGCGCGCTCCACGGCGCATCATATTCGATCCTGTGGAGGACCCGGAACGCGTTGCCGACGGCGCTGCCCAGGCGCGCGAAGCCCGCGAGGATCGCTGCGTTCAGCTGCGTGCGTGCGCGCGCGTAGGAGCGGTCGTAGATCTGGTCGATCATGGTGATCATCCTTTCTCCTGTTCCGCTCGCGTCAGAGCGCCGGCGGGAAGTCGTCGATGCAATCGTTGGCGGGCGAGAGAGCCCGTTCGATGAGCTCGAGCCGGCGCGCTTCGTCGAGCGCGCGCCAGGCGCGGGCCGTGGAGCGCGCGGCCTCGACTTTCGCGAGCTGCTCGACAGGGCCATCTTCGACGAACGCAAGAATGCTGTGGCCATAAATCATGGCGCGTCTCCTGACCTGTTGTGGGCCGCCGGCGAAGGTGGCTGGGGAGGGGAGGGCTTTCTCCCTCGCCGGCGGCTGGGATTTTATTTAGGGCTGCAGCGCTCGTTTCGCCAATCAAACGCTCAAGTGAAGCGATAAGCGGGCCTTATGGTCAGCCGTGCAGCGCCTCGCGGATTCGCTTCACTGCCACGTCCCAGGCGCTGCTTCCGGGCGCGATGAGCTCGAAGTGGCCCGTGTCGCGCACCCAATCGACGTGGACGCGGTCGCCCGCGGCCTCCATGCGCTTTTGGTAATCGGTCGCGAACACCGCGGGGATGATCGGATCGTCGAGCCCGTTGACGAGGTCTTGCGGAACTCCGAGCGGCGCGAGAAGCGGGACGGAAGTCTCGGCGAAGTGGCCGCCGGCGAGCTTGGTCGTGACTTCGGTCCCGCAGCCATTGTCGACCTTCGACGCAAGGTCGAGGTCGGGAATCCCGCCGAGGCTGACCACGGCAGCGATCGGCAGCGGATTGGCGGAATGGAGCGGGCTGGACGCGGGCAGCCGCGGTCGCCCTGCAAGCCACAGCGCGAGATGGCCGCCGGCGGAATGACCGACCGCGACGACGCGGCGGGTGTCGAGATTCAGCTCGCCCGCGTGATCGCGCAGCGCATCGGCGGCTGCGGCAACGTCGAGGAAGGTGCCGGGATAGCCGCCGCCCGGTCTGTCGACTCCCCGGTAGTCGATGTTCCAGACGGCGATTCCCCGCTTGCGCAGGTCATCGGCTGCCCAGTCCATGATGTGGCGATCGGCGACACGCGTCTCCCAGCAACCACCGTGGACCATCACCACTGTCGGGAACGGTCCATGACCGGCGGGCAGCCACACGTCGATGACCTGCAGCGGATCGCTGCCGTAGTGGACCGTTGTCGTCGGCACTGGGCGCGGACGGCTGGTGAGCTCGGGCAAGGTGAGCAGCTTGTGAGGGACGGCGCCGGTCACCATTGCTGCAAGGCTGAGGAGCGTGAGTGCACCGACGATCCTGTTCATGATGTCTCCGGCAAGAGAGCCGGTGGTTAGAGCCGTTCGCCGACAAACGGAAGTTGCCGGGCACTCGCGCCAAGGCTTATTGGAGCGATCATGCGGCGGCTCCCTCCATTGGCGGCAATCAGAGCGTTCGAAGCGGCGGCTCGCACGGAGAATTTCACCGCCGCGGCAGCAGAGCTCGGGATGACGCAAGCTGCCGTTTCGTACCAGGTGAAGAGCCTCGAGGAGCGGATGGGCGCGCCGCTGTTCGTGCGCGAACGCGGACGCGTGCGGCTGACGCCGCTCGGCGCGCGGCTGCTTCCGTCGCTGTCGAGCGCGTTCGATACGATCGAGACAGCCTTCGCCAGCCATCGCGAGGAGGACGAAGCGCTCCTGACCATCACGACCACGCACACCTTCGCGAACACCTGGCTCGCGTGGCGGCTCGGTGCGTTCCAGATTGAGCATCCGGAGTTGGCCGTCCGGATGAGCGCCAGCAACGAGATCGTCGATTTGAGGTCCGGCGATGCCGATGTCGCGATCCGCGCCGGCCGCGGCGACTGGGAAGGTCTCGATCATCACGAGCTGTTCAAGTCGAGCTTTACGCCGATGGCGAGCCCGGATTGCGTTGCCGCCGTCGAGCGCAAGCTCGGGCGCAAACTCGAGCCGCACGACCTGCCGCAGCAGAACCGGATCAATCCGAGTGACGACTGGTGGCTTCAGTGGTTCGCCGACAATGCCGTCCCTGCCGACGACGGGGTGTTTCGGCGCCCGGGCGTCCGGCTCGACAGCCAGGCGGACGAGGGGCACGCGGCCATGGCCGGGCAGGGCTTCGCGCTGCTGACGCCGCTGCTGTGGAAAGGAGACGTTGCGGCGGGGCGGCTCACCGTTCCCTTTCGGGACCGAGTGTCCACGCGCGGGTGGGCCTATTGGTTGATCTATCCGAGCGAGCGGCGGATGGTCCCCAAGGTGAAGCGGTTCCGCGACTGGCTGCTCGCCGAGATGCAGCGCGCGCTCGAGGATTCCGCGGGCGGCTGGCCCCAGCCGATCCCTGTCGCGGCGCAATAAGAAAGCCCTCCCCCTTGTGGGGAGGGTTGGGTGGGGGCGCGTCAGCTTCGGCAGCAGGTGACGCAAACAAAGAGTCTTTCGGCCGCAGACGCGGCCGGCCCCCCACCAAACCTCCCCCACGAGGGGGGAGGCTTTTCCGCCTCGACGGGTTCGGGAGATGCTTGCTAGGCAGCCGCAATGGCCGAGCCCGACACTTCTTCCGTTATCGAGACCCCGTTCGCGTCCGCCTTGTCGGAGCGCTATCTGGTTTACGCGCTGTCGACGATCACCGCGCGATCGCTGCCCGACGTCCGCGACGGGCTGAAGCCGGTTCACCGGCGGCTTCTGTGGGCGATGCGCCTTCTCCGGCTCGACCCGACGGGCGCGTACAAGAAATCGGCGCGCGTGGTCGGCGACGTGATCGGCAAATATCACCCCCACGGCGACCAGTCGGTCTATGACGCGATGGTCCGTCTGGCGCAGGATTTCGCGCTTCGCTACCCGCTCGTGGACGGTCAGGGCAATTTCGGCAACATCGACGGCGATAACGCCGCCGCGTACCGCTACACCGAAGCGCGGCTGACGCCGATCGCCACGCAGCTGATGGCCGGGCTCGACGAAGGCACGGTCGACTTCCGTCCGACCTACAACGGCGAAGAAGAGGAGCCGGAGGTGTTCCCGGGCCTGTTCCCGAACCTGCTCGCCAATGGCGCGAGCGGGATCGCGGTCGGGATGGCCACGTCGATCCCGCCGCACAACGTCGGCGAGCTGGTCGATGCCGCGATCCGGCTGATCGAAGAGCCGAAGGTCGACGACCGCGCGTTGCTCGAGCTCGTGAAGGGCCCCGACTTTCCCACCGGCGGCGTGCTGGTGGACGACGAGGACACCATTGCCCGGGCCTATGTCAGCGGCCGGGGCGCGTTCCGGCTCCGCGCGAGGGTCGAGGTCGAGCGCGAGAAGGGCGGGGGCTGGCACCTGCTGGTCAGCGAAATCCCCTACGGCGTGCCCAAGGCCAAGCTGATCGAGCAGGTCGCGCAGCTGATCGCCGACAAGAAGCTTCCGATCCTCGCCGACGTGAAGGACGAAAGCGACGAACAGGTGCGGCTGATCCTCGAGCCGCGCGCGCGAACGGTCGATCCCGACCTGCTGCTCGAGAGCCTCTTCCGGCTGACCGACCTCGAAGTACGCTTCCCGCTCAATCTCAACGTGCTCGACGCGACCCGCACGCCCGGGGTGATGAGCCTCAAGGAAGCGCTCGCCGCGTGGCTCGCGTTCCAGTTCGAGGTGCTCGTCCGCCGAAGCCAGGTGCGGATCGGCAAGATCGACGACCGGCTGGAGCTGCTCGACGGGTTCCTGGTCGCCTATCTGAACCTCGATCGGGTGATCGAGATCATCCGCACCGAGGACGAGCCCAAGCCCGTGCTGATGGGCGAGTTCTCGCTCTCCGACCGGCAGGCGGAGGCGATCCTCAACATGCGGCTCCGCTCCTTGCGGCGGCTCGAAGAAATGGAGATCGGGCGCGAGCGGAGCGCGCTCGCCAAGGAGCGCGAAGAGCTTTCAAAGCTGGTCGAGGACAAGGGCCGCCAGCGCCGCCGGATGAAGAAGGACCTCGAAGCGCTCAAGGCGAAGTTCGGGGACGAGCGGCGGACCCGGATCGAAGCCGCGGCAGTGGCTCGGGAGATCGACTGGTCGGCGATGATCGAGAAGGAGCCGATTACGGTGATCCTCTCGCAGCGCGGCTGGATCCGCGCGATGAAGGGGCACCTCGCACTCGACCAGGTCGCCGATCTCAAGTGGCGCGAGGGGGACGAGCCGTTCATCCATTTCCATGCGCAGACCACCGACAAGCTCGCGCTGTTCGCCTCGAACGGCCGGGTTTACACGCTGGCGGGCGACAAGCTTCCGAGCGCGCGCGGCTTCGGAGAGCCGGTCCGGTTGTTCATCGATTTGGAAGCGGACGTCGACATCGTCCAGCTCCTCGTCGCCCGTCCGGAGACGAAGCTGCTCGTCGCGTCGTCGGACGGCCGCGGCTTCGTCGCCACCGGCGAGGCGACGCTCGCGGAGACGCGCAAAGGCAAGCAGCTGGTGAACCTGCGCCCGCGCGCGCGGGTCGCGCTAGTGCGCCGCGTCCCGGAGAGCGCCGACGCGGTTGCGGTAGTGGGCGAGAACCGCAAGATGGTGGTGTTCCCGCTGTCCGAGCTGCCCGAGCTCGCGCGCGGTCAGGGGGTCATGCTCCAGCGCTACCGCGACGGCGGGCTCAGCGACGCAATCGCCTTCCGCTTCGACGACGGACTCAGCTGGCCGCTCGGCGGGGAGAGCGGGCGGATCCGCACGGAGAGCGACCTTTCGGCCTGGCGCGCCGCCCGGGGAGCCGCGGGGCGCATGCCGCCGATCGGCTTCCCGAGGAGCAACCGCTTCGATTAGCCCACAAGCAAGCCCTCCCCCACCTCGTGGGGAGGGTTGGGGAGGGGGCGCGAAGCATGCTGCGCAGCAGCGTGCTTCGCAAACGAAGAGTCTCTCGGCCGCCAGACGCCGGCCGGCCCCACCGAACCTCCCCCACAAGGGGGGAGGCTTTCCTGGCGAGACGGCGACTTGCCATTAACCGACCCGGATTAACAAACCGGAGTAGAAGCAAAAAGATACTCCGAATTAACCCCTCTGCCGCATAGAGGCGGTCATGCCGGCTGCAGCTCCCCGGCCGACCGCCGCGCGGCGAGCTCGGGCGGACATCATGACCGTGACACCGCACCTTGCTGCTGCGGACGATACCGGTTTGCTCGATGCGCTTCCGATCGCTGCTGCGATCATCGAACGCGGGAAAGACGGCGCGTTCGCCGTTGCAGCCCACAACAGCCGCTTCGTCGAGCTGGTCGAGCGGTCGAATTGCACGGCGCTCGACTGGAACGACGCGCATTGCCTGAAGAGCGGCCCCATCGCCGATCTGCTGCAGGATTTCTTCGCCGGCGCGAACGTCGCGGGAGAGCTCGACTTCACCGACGGCGACGGTGTGTCGGCGCAATTCTACCGGATCAAGCTGGCGCCGCTGCCGAAGAGGAACGGCTCGGCCGTGCGGTGCCTGCTGAGCGTCGTCGATCGCACCGTGGAGCTGCAGGCCGAGCGAACGCTGCGCGCCGAAATGCTCCGCGACAGCCTGACCGGGCTTCCCAACCGTCTCGCTTTCACCGAGGCGATCGAGAATGCGGGCGAGAAGGTCGCACGCGATCTCGAGCATGCGGTGCTGGTCGTCGACATGCTCCGTTTCAGCCGGATCAACGAATCGATGGGCAGCCTTGCCGGGGACGAGCTGCTGATCACCTTCGCGCGCCGGCTGATCCTCGCGCTACGGGCAGGCGACGTGCTCGCCCGCACCGGCGGGAACGAGTTCGGCGTGCTCGTGTCGCTCCGCCGCGGAGTCGAGGACGCGCTGAAGGCCGCGGAGCGAATCCGGAATGTGATGGCGGCGCCGTTCAAGCTCTCCGAGCTCGAGATTCGCGTCGAATGCGCGATCGGGGTGGCGCTGATGAACGCCGGCCAGGACCCCGAAGAGCTGTTCCGCAATGCGCAATTCGCGGTCAAGCAGGCGAAGCTCGCCGGCAAGCCGCAGGTGTACGAGCCGAAGCGGGCGACCGAGGCGCGGCGGCGCTTCTCGATCGAAACGGAGCTTCGCCGCGCGCTCGACAAGGACCAGCTCGAGCTCTTCTATCAGCCGCTGATCAATCTCAAGAGCGGTGAGGTCGCAGGGTTCGAGGCGCTCGCCCGCTGGACCCACGAGGACCGCGGCGAGATCAGCCCGACCGAGTTCATCCCGGTTGCCGAGGAATCCGGCCTCATCCTGACGCTCGGCCGCTGGGCGATGGACAAGGCCGCCCAGACCCTCGCCGCTTGGGACCGCACCGTCGGCGAAGCGCTGCCGCTCTATGTCGGAGTGAATCTTTCCGCGATCCAGGTCGCGCGCGACGACATTGCAGCCGTCGTCGCAAGCGCCCTCAAATCGAGCGGATTGACGGGCGATCGGCTTACTCTCGAGCTGACCGAGAGCTCGATCGTCCAGGACCCGGTGAGGGCGACACGCGTGTTCGACGCGCTGAAGGCGCTCGATGCGACGGTCGCGATGGACGATTTCGGCACCGGCTATTCGAGCCTCGCCTATCTCCAGCGATTGCCGATCGACGTGCTCAAGATCGACAAGAGCTTCGTTTCGGGAATGATGGTCGATCCCGACGCGGTCGCAATCGTCCGCGCGGTGCTCAGCCTCGCCGAGGCGCTCGGCATGTCGACGACGGCGGAAGGGATCGAGACGGTCGAGCTCGCGACCACGCTCGCGACGCTCGGCTGCGCGTCGGGCCAGGGTTATTATTTCGCCAAGCCGCTCGAGGCGGATGCAGCGCTCGAATATTGGAAGTCGCGCCGCCGCGGCTAGGCGGCGAGCAGATCGGAATAACGCCCGACGCGGCGCTTCATTGATGCCTTGGCAAACGTCTTCTCGATGCTCGCGACGAGCGCCGAATGGCGGCAGTCCGGCGGGTGGACTCCGATGCGCAGGACCTCGAGCGGCACCTGCCGGAGCGCCGCGGCGGCGAGCAGCGACGAGGCGAGGCGCAGGCGGGTGCGGCTCGCCCAGGTGATGACCGGCCCGCGTGCAAGCTGGCGCCCCGTCGCCGGCGACCATACGCGGAAATGGTCCTCTGCAAGCGGCATCGCGCTGTCGGCCAGCGCCGCTCGCGCGCCGCTTCCATAGAGCCACGCGGGGGCGACGAAGCCGTCCACCGCCCTGCCAATCACGTCTTCCAGGAGCATCCGCCCTTCGGCGATGCGGACCGCTGCATCTTCGCGTGAAAGGCCCAGGAACTCGCCTTCGCCGGCGGTCATCAAACGTGCCCGGAGGCGGTCCGCGGTGTCGCGATGGCTCGCCTGGTCGCGATGGAAATAGCCATGCAGGAAGATTTCGATTCCCCGCTCCGCCCAGCCGCGGAGCCGCGTCGCGAACGGCGACCCGGGCACGATCGGCGCATCGCCCCAATGGTTCGGGACGACGAGCATCGCGAGACGATCGCCGACGTGCGGGGCGAGCAGTTCGATCAGCCGGTCGACCTCGCTTTCGAAGCGCGGCGAGACGTCGTGAATCGATGCAAGAAGGAGGCGATCGGAAGCTGTCGACATTGGCGCGCTTGTGCGTCAGACCTGTCGCCCACACCAGTCCATTAACAAAGCTTCACTTGATGTTTACGGCCCCGGACCGCTTCCTCAAATCGATGCGTATCGCAGACGTTTCTGCCTTCTATACACCGCTCGGCGGCGGGGTTCGCACCTATGTCGAAGCGAAGCTTCGGGCAGCGGTGCGCTTCGGCCACGAGATGATCGTGATCGTCCCGGGAGCCGAGCACCAGGTGATCAGGCGGGGACCTGGCGCGGTGCTGGTGACGGTGCCGTCGCCGACGCTGCCGGTGGACCGCCGCTACCGCTATTTCAACGACGAGGAATTGCTTCATGCGACGCTCGACGCGTGGCAGCCCGACCATGTCGAAGCGTCGTCGCCATGGTCGAGTGCGACCATGGTCGGTCGGTGGCAGGGGACCGCGACCCGATCGCTGGTGATGCACGCCGATCCGCTCGCGGCTTACGCTTACAGGTGGCTTGGAGGCATTGTCCCGCGACAGGCGATCGACCGCTGCTTCGACCGCTTCTGGCGCCACCTGCGCGGGCTCGGGCGCATGTTCGACACGATCGTGTGCGCCAACGGTCACCTTGCCGACCGGCTCACCGAAGGCGGCGTCGGCAATACCGAGACGATCCGCATGGGCGTCGAGCCGGGACTGTTCTCGCCGACGCTCCGCTCGGCCGAGCTGCGCCGTGCAGCGCTTGCTGCGCTCGGACTCGATTCCGACGCCCTGCTGCTGCTGGGCATCGGCCGGTTTTCGGCCGAGAAGCGGTGGGAAATGGTGCTTCGCGCAGCCGGCGAATGCGGGCGCCGGTTGCCGGTCGGGCTGTTGCTTGTCGGCGACGGCAACAAGCGGCAGAAGCTGGAGTTGATCGCGGAGCAGTACCGCAATGTGGAGGTCCTTCCGGCAATCACCGACCGGGCCGAGCTCGCGTCGCTGCTCGCCAGCACGGACGCGCTCGTCCACGGGTGTGAGTCCGAGACCTTCTGCCTGGTCGCCGCCGAGGCGCGGGCGAGCGGCGTTCCGCTGATCGTGCCGCACGGCGGCGCAGCTGCGGACCAGCTGATCGAAGGCGCCGGGACAACCTACGTCGCGGGGCGCGAGAAATCGCTCGAGGAGGCGATCGCCCGGTTCGTCAATCGCGGTCCGGAGCTGCAGCGCGCCGCCGCGGTCCGCGCGAGCCGTCCGCGGACGATGGACGAACATTTTTGCGATCTCTTCGCGCGCTATGCGAGGCTCGGCTCTCAAGAGGAGCATCGGCCTGCTGCAGCGGCGGCGCAGGCGCCGACGCAAATGGAGCCGGTTCCGGCAGTCGCGCTGGCGAGGAGTGGCCTCCGGCTGCCCTGAACGGCGATTTCGCGGCTTCGGCTGCTTTGCTCAACAGTCCGGAAAATAGTCCGGGAAATAAGCGGCGCTTCCGAACGTCGAGCCGAGACCGGTCGTGAGGTCGTATTTAAACGTCTTCTCGCCGGATCGGGATGTGGTGATGTAGATCAGCACGTGGTCGTCGCAGCGGAGCGCCGGCCGGCCGCCAGTCACGAGCACGCTCGATGAACTGCTGCCCGCCGGGAAAAAGCTGATCGGTCCCCCGGATCCCCAGGCGGCGGCAACGATTGAATCGGATGTGTGCCCGACCCGGAAGTTTCCATATTGACCCTGGATCGGGAGGTCGACGGGGTCGCCGCCGCTCACCGGAACCGACCGGAACTGCATGAGCGACGTGCTGGGCGGAATCGATTGGGTGTACACGAGCTGCGATCCGTCGTGATTGAAATCGAGGTCGCCGATGAACGCGCTGCCAACGTCCACGATCTGCGTGATGCTCTTGCTTGCGAGATCCTCGAGGTAGATGCCGTTGTCGGCGCTATTCATCCACGCAACCTGGCCTCCGGTCGGCGAGAAAGCGACGGTGCCCGTGGAATCGCCCCCGATCGGAACATCGCTGAGCGTCTTGGGTCCCGTCGACGCGATCTCGTAGGTGAGGAGATGCACGTTCTTTCCGGACGTGTAGACGAGCTGGTGCTGACTGCGCGGAGCGAGGCGGACGACGACGTCGTTCGCGGTGCTCGTCGCCATTAGCGCGGAGCCAGTGCCGTCTTCATTCGCGAGGCGGATCTCGCGTGTACCGCTTCCACCGATGTGAACATAGGCGACCTGAGGGTCTGTGGTCGAAGGAGAGCCGGAGCCTCCGCCTCCCCCGGATGGCGGTTTCGCGGCGAACGCCGGACTGGAGAGTACGAGCAGTGCGGCCGCAAGGGCTGGAGCGTAACGCATTCGAACCTCCCGCTTTTGGGCGAATTTAGCCGCACGCTCGGGGGCCTGAAATAATCCGAACGGATTAGCTCATTCGCGGGAGATATCGGCGAGCAGATGGACCAGATCGACCTGGCGATTCATGCCCGTCTTGTGGAACAGCGACTGGACGTGGACCCGCGCGGTGTTGCGGCTGATCCCGAGAAGGCTCGCGAGCGTTTCGAGCGAGTGCCCGTGAAGCAGAGCTTCCGCAATCTGCAACTCGCGCGGCGTTAGATCGAACAGCGCACCATGATGCGGCGTGAGCCGGCGATCCGACTGAGGTTCGATGATCCGGACCAGTGCAGCGGCGGTCGGCAGCGGCAGGTGATCGAGGAATCGGGCGCATGGACTGACGAGCAGCAGCCAGTCGGGCTTTCCCGACGAGCGCCGGATGCGGAGCCCGCCGCCGGCGCCGCCGCTCGACGACCTCAGAACCGCCGAACGGATCAGCGACTGCAATTGCCTCGTGACGCCTTCCGATGGGCACTCGAGATGGCGGCGCCGGATCGAAAGACCGTCGCACTCGGCGATCAGGGCCTCGGCACACGGGCTCATGCTCATCACCCGGCTCGCCGTGTCGAGCACGATTACCGCCTCGCTCTGCTTCGAGAAGCGTGGGGGCCGGGCGGCGAGCCGGAACGCCCGTTCCATATGCTCGAAGATCAGGCGATGCAGCGCGCGGCTCTCGCGCGAGGGCGGCCCCACCTCGGCGGGCGGGTGGAACGAGAGGGCGAAGGTCATGTCGTCAACCGGCGGCGTGTACATGACGCGCCAGTGAGTCGTCTTCAGACGGCTACGCTGCCAGACGATGTACGGATGGTTCAGATAATCGTCCTTCGGCAAGATCGCTTCGGTCTCGACCATCCCCGCGTCGGGGTGGCGGGAGGCCCATTCCAGCGACGGGTCGGAGTCGTGGAACTCTTCGAGATATTCCTGCGCGCCCTTCGCGAAGTCGCTGTCTTCGCGGCCGTAGAACATCGCTCGACTATATTCGCGCTGCCGGACGTCCACGGCCGAGATGAACAGAAGGCGCGACCCGGTGCGGTCCATGAGCTCGCCGACGATCTTCCGCCAGTCGGCCGGATCATGCACCGCCTCGTACATTTGGCCGATGAAGCGCGAGAGCCCCTCGTCGAGCGTCATCCGGAACACTCCCCCGTGACAACCTCGTTAATAACGCGTTAACCGAGCAGAGACAATCGCTTAGGTTGCTCGCGAAAGCCGACCCGGCAGCGGTGGCAACCACGGCGGTTGCAATCCGCGCGCCAACGCTTCAAGCGCCCGCGCATGCCTTCCACATCGCTGAATCACCCGCGGCGCCTCGCCGACTATAGTGCCGATTACCGAATGCTCATCCTTGCGGCGATGGCGGTCGTCGCCGGAACTGGCGGCGCGTTCAGCGCCTGGGCGCTGCTGAAGCTGATCGCGTTCGCGACCAACGTCCTGTGGTATGCGCACTTCACCTTCGCCCCCGCGGTTATCGCCAACCGCGGACCGCTTCTCCTGCTCGCAATTCCGATCATCGGCGGCCTCGTCGTCGGGCTGATGGCGCGGTTCGGCTCGGACAAGATCCGCGGCCACGGCATCCCCGAAGCGATCGAAACGATCCTGTTCGGTGAGAGCCGGCTGTCGCTCAAGGTCGCGATCCTGAAGCCGCTTTCGTCCGCGGTATCGATCGGCAGCGGTGGGCCGTTCGGCGCCGAGGGACCGATCATCATGACCGGCGGCGCGATCGGATCACTGTTCGCGCAGATGTTCCGGCTGAGCGCAGCCGAGCGCAAGACGCTGCTGGTCGCAGGCGCATGCGCGGGCATGACGGGCATCTTCGGAACGCCGTTCGCCTCGATCATGCTGGCCGTCGAGCTGCTGCTGTTCGAGTGGAAGCCGCGGAGCTTCGTGCCGGTGGTGGTCGCGGTCCTTATTTCCCTCGCCTGGCGGTCACTGTTGATCGGGAGCAGTCCGCTCTTCGCCTTCGCCGCACCGACGCCCGCGGGCATCGAGCCGGTCGCGATCTCGGCGGTGCTCGGCCTGATCACCGGGCTGGAGGCCGCACTGCTCTCGGTCGCTCTGTACCGGATCGAAGACGGTTTCCACGCACTACCGGTGCATTGGATGTGGTGGCCGGCGATCGGTGCAGTCGTGGTCGGCATCGGCGGTCTGTTCGACATTCGCGTGCTGGGCGCCGGCTATGGCAGCATCCAGGCGCTGCTCGACGGCAATCTCGTCGTCCACGCCGTCCTCGCGCTGCTCGTCGTCAAAGCCGTGGTGTGGTTGGTCGCGCTCGGCTCCGGCACTTCGGGCGGAATCCTGGCGCCGCTGCTGATCCTCGGCGGCTGCGCCGGGTTCCTGATCGGCCAGTACCTCCCCGGCGACGCCGGATTCTGGGCGATGATCGGAATGGCGGGCATCCTTAGCGGAGTCATGCGCGCGCCGCTGACCGGCGCCTTGTTCGCGGCGGAGCTTACCAATCACCTTGCGGCGCTGCCGGAGACGATCTCGGCCGCCGCCGCTGCCTATGCCGTCAGCGTGCTGATCATGCGCCGCTCGATCCTGACCGAGAAGATTGCGCGCCGTGGGCGGCACATCAGCCGTGAATATTCGGTCGACGCGCTGGAATTCCAGCTCGCGGGCCAGCTGATGACCCGGGACCCGAAGACTCTTCCCGGTTCGATGTCGATCAACGACGTGCTTCACTTCTTCGCCGACGAGGCCCAGCACCGTTCCTATCCGGTGGTCGACCAGGAGGGCCGCCTGCTCGGCCTCGTCTCGCGAACGGACGCGTTGCGCTGGCAGGTAGCGAAGAAGGTCGAGGGGCAGCTCGGCGATCATCTGTCGGACGCCTCGACCCAGTTCGCTTACCCGGACACTCCGTCGGGCTCGATCGCGGACATGATGGTCGAATCGGGCGTTGGCCGGGTGCCGATCATCGATCCAGAAACGCGGCGGGTGGTCGGCATCATCTCGCGCCAGGACCTGCTCAAGGTGCGTGCCACCCAGAAGCGCGGTGAAAAGCTTCGTCCGGGATCGCCCGCGCTTGCTCGCGCAATCCGGAGAGTCAGCGAGCCAAGGCCTTCGAGATGATCTCCTCCAGCCTGTCTCCTTCCGGGAACCCGCTGGCCACCCACTGACGTTCGATCTCCTGCAGCGTCGCCGCGACCGCCGGGCCCGGATCGAGGCCGCGCGCGATCAGGTTTCCGCCGGAGATCGGCAGGCGCGGCGCTGTCCAGCCGGCGATCCCGGCAGCTTCCGCGGCTTTGCCTGCCAGCAACAGACGATCGGCCGCGCATTCCCTGCCTTGCCAATAAGCGAGCGACTGCGGAGACGAGGAGAGGTCGGCGACCGCAGCGCATGCGAGCCGCTTGCGATCCTTGTTGGACAGCTTCAACCGCGCGGCGACCGCGTCGGCAACCGCTGCGTCGCGAGGCAGCAGTGAGGCGAGACGGCGCAGGCCGTCGGGTGGAATCGCCGCTTGCCGTTCGGTCGAGATCAGGGCTTCGAGATCGCTCAGGCGCTCGGGTTCGATCTCCGGAAGCACGGGCTTCAGGATGCCGCGGTCGAGCATGATGCCGACGGTGACCGACGGGTCCGCGAGTGAGAGAAGCTTCAGCAACTCGTCGGCGATGCGCTCGCGCGACAATGCCATCAGGTCGTTCGCACGTGCCGTGCAGGCGTCGAGCGCAGGCTTGTCCGGTTCGCCAGCGCCGAACCGCGCGTGGAAGCGGAAGTAGCGTAGGATCCGGAGGTGGTCCTCGGCGATGCGCTTCAGGGGATCGCCGATGAATCGCACATGACCCCCGGCGAGGTCGTCGAGGCCGCCGAAATAGTCGAACACCTCGCCGGTCAGCGGATCGGCCGAGAGCGCGTTGATGGTGAAGTCCCGCCGCGCCGCGTCCTCTTCCCAGTCGGTGGTGAACGCCACCGTCGCCCGGCGCCCGTCGGTCGAAACGTCGCGGCGGAGCGTGGTGACTTCGTAAGGATGGCCGTCGCTGACGGCGGTCACGGTGCCATGGTCGATGCCGGTCGGGACGGCCTTGATGCGAGCCGCTTCGAGCCGTTTGACCACCTCGGCGGGTTGCAGCCGGGTCGCGAGGTCGACGTCGCTGACGGGCAAATCGAGCAGGTCGTCCCTGACCGCCCCGCCGACGTAGCGGGTCAAGCCGTCGGCCGCGCCGAGCGCTTCGAGCAGCCGTTTCATTCCCCGGCGACGGCGCCATTTGGCTGGATCGATCTTCAGCGCCATTGAAGCCGCCGCGATAGATTGACGATCATCGCCGCGGTTGCCCCCCAAATCCTGCGCCCGTTCCACAATATCTCGTAATAGTGTCGCTCCCGTCCCTGCAACAGCATGCTCGCGCGGTGCTGGTTTGCAGGATTGAGAACGAACGCGAGCGGCACTTCGAACAGCTCGGCGACCTCCTGCTCATGCGGCCGGAGCGGCAGGTCGGGCGGAACGACGCCGAGCACCGGAGTCACGATGTAGCCGGTGACGGTGCGATAGGGTTCGATCGCGCCGACGATCTCGACGGCGGCGGGATCGAGAAGGATTTCCTCTTGCGCTTCCCGGAGCGCAGCGACCGGCGCGTCTTCGCCGTCCTCGACGCGGCCGCCGGGAAAGGCGATCTGACCGGCGTGCATGCGCAGATGCTCGCGCCTGACGGTCAGGATTACGCCCGGATCGGCCCGGGCGGTCACCGCGATCAGGACAGCCGCCTGCTTCGACGCCTTGGCGCGAAGCTCGGGGAAGTCGCCTTGGAGTGGCGGCTCGGCCGGCGGGGAAGCAAGCGCGGCGCGCAACCGCTGCGCAAGCGCGCTCATTCCGCCGGCTCGAGCGCGAAGAAGCTGCCGCAGCTCCAGATGCCGGCGGGATCGGAACCATCGGCAAGCGCGAGCTCCGCAAGCTCGTAATAAACCGGGCGCGCAAGCTCGGCTTCGAGACCGTGGCGGACGAGCAGGCGCGGCGAGGGGCCGTCGTTCGTCATTGCGATGTGCAAGGGATGCCTGGCGTCGAGCATTACTGCATCGCCGCTATCGAGCTGGAACGCGATGCGTCGCGCCCGCCCTTCACCCTCGCTGTGCATGGCGATTGCGCGGAAGGGCGTGCGCTCGACGTCGATGTCGAGCATCTCGACCGGCGTGACGAGCACGTGGCGGCCGTCCGGCTCGCGTCTCAGCACGGTCGAGAACAGCCGCACCATTTCGGGGCGCCGGATCGGCGCGCCTTCGTGAAACCAGGTGCCGTCCGCCGCAATGCGCATGCCGGAATGCCCGCAGAATTGCGGGTTCCATTTGTCGACCGGCGGTAGCCGCCGCTCGTCGATCAGCTTCTGAAGGTCGGCAAGGCTGATGCCGTTGAGGTCGATTGGCGGGCGGCGCTCGGGCATGGCCCCAACTAGTCATTGCGAGCACAGCGAAGCAATCCGGGAGCGAAACCGGATTGCTTCGCCGCTCCGCTCCCCGCAATGACACGCGTGTGGACAAGAACCGATCTGCAATCGTCACCGGTGCCGGCAAGCGCGTCGGCTGGGAGATCGCGCGCGCGCTGGTCGAAGACGGGTGGCAGGTGATCGCACAGGTTCGGCACCAGTCGGACGCGGTGCCCGAAGGGGCGCTGAAGGTTGCCGCCGATCTTGACGACCCGGCAATCGCCGACCTGATTTTCGCAGCGGCAGAAGGTCAGCCTCCCGTGCGGCTGCTGGTCAACAATGCGGCGCGGTTCGCGTTCGACGGCTTCGGCAGTTTCGACGCGGGCGAATTCGCAGCGCACATGGCGGTGAATGTTCGCGCGCCGGCGCTTCTGATCGAACGCTTCGCCGCTGCTCAGAGCGCCGGGGACGATTCGCTCGTCGTGAACTTGCTGGACTCGAAGCTCGCCGCGCCAAACCCCGATTATCTCAGCTACACCCTGTCGAAGCAGGCGCTCGCCGGGTTGACCGAGCTTGCCGCCCGTGCGTTTGCGCCGCGCGGCGTCCGGGTCAACGGCATCGCGCCGGGGTTGATGCTGCGCTCGAATGGGCAGAGCGAGGAGAATTTCGAAGCGATGCACGCAAGCAACCCGCTCGGCCGCGGGGTCGAGCCTGCCGATGTCATCGGCGCAATCCGCTATCTGGTGGATGCGCGCTGCGTCACGGGCGAGGTGCTGGTGATCGATTCCGGGCAGCGTTTCCTCGGCCTTGGCCGCGACGTGCAGTTCCTGGGCGAGCGATGAGCGAACCGAAACTCGAAGGATTGGTCCCCGATGCGCTCCAGGTCCGCTCGGCGCGCATCTTGCTCGAATCGCTCGAGGTCGAGCTCGACATCGGGTTCCACGAGTTCGAGGTCGGTGCGCCCCAGCGGCTGATCGTTAGCGTCGAGATCTGGCTCGACCGGGCTGCTGTGCCCGCCGATGACGATCCGCAGCTCGCGTGGAACTACGATTTCCTTCGAACCGAGGTCCGCGAGATCGCCCGATCGCGGCGGTTCAACCTCCAGGAGACCTTCGCTCACGCGGTGTTCGAGCGGCTTGCGGCATTCCGCGGCGTGCGCGCGCTGCGCATCCGCACGTCGAAGCCCGACGTCTATCCCGACGCGCACGGTGTCGGCATCGAAATCGCGTCGTTCGACGGGCTTTGGCCCGGCAGCTGAGCAAGCCATTGCAGAACGACGGGTTTCACGCCTTCCGCCGGTGGAACAAAATCCGTTGCGCGGCCTTTGAGCGGGCGATAAGGAAGCGCGCTTGTCGCCGATGACATGTTGTCACTCCGGCGGTTCCATGAAGTGGCAGGGCGCGCGTGTGAGCGTCCGGTCTTGACCGCGGGGAACCGCGGTGTGTCGAGGAGAAGTGCCGGTTAAATGTCCTACGCGCAACGCAAACAGCTGAGCAGTAACCGGGGCCTGTCGATCTTTTTCACGGTCGCCGTGGTGGGCTCACTCATGTATGCGATCGTCACCGGTCTTGCGTACAACGTCATCAAGCAAACGGCCGAAAAGCTGAAAGTGGTCGACGTCGAGCAGCAGCCGCCGCCGCCCCAACAGCCGCCCCCACCACCCAAGGACATGCCCAAGGTACCGCCGCCGCCGGTCACTCCGCCGCCGCTGGTCCAGACCAACATCCCGCCGCCGCCGACCATCCAGACGGTCACCGCTCCGCCGGTGCCGCCGGTGATCCCGCCGGTGATCGCAGCGCCGCCGCCGCCGCCTGCTCCGCCTCCGCCGCCGCACAAGACCGTGTCGGCGCAGAGTGCGAAGGGGGACTTGCGGACGCTGTTCACGGGTGACGATTATCCACCGTCGGCTTCTGCCGCCGGTGCCGAGGGAACCGCCCAGGCGGAACTGACGATCGGTCCCGACGGACGGGTCACCGGTTGCAACCTCATCCGCTCGACCGGCAACAACGCGCTCGATTCCGCGACCTGCAACATTCTTCGCCGCCGCGCGAA
Source organism: Sphingomonas sp. (assembly GCA_025980335.1). GTDB lineage: Bacteria > Pseudomonadota > Alphaproteobacteria > Sphingomonadales > Sphingomonadaceae > Sphingomicrobium. The sequence goes on from JAICXO010000012.1 coordinate 31,173, forward strand.
GTTCACGCCTGCGCGCGACAGCAACGGCAATCCGACGAGTGACACCATAACGACTCCGCCGATCCGGTGGCAGCTCCAAGGCTGATCAAGACCCCATTTGACGACAGATTTCAGAAGGAAAACCAAGCATGCAAGCAGCACCCGCCGCAACCAATTACGGCATCGGCTCGGCTCTCCATCAGGGGGGCGTCATCACCTGGTCCGTGTTCATCATCCTCGTGATCATGTCGATTTTCTCGTTCTACATCCTGTTTACCAAGCTGATGCAGCAACAGAAGATCATCAATCAGGGCCGCAAGGTCCGCGCCAGCTTCTGGAACTCGCCCAACCTTCGCGAGGCCGCCACCAAGCTCGACACCAAGAGCGCGTACCGCTCGATCGTCGATGATGCCCTTCAGGCGCAGGAGCAGCACGGCAAGCTGACTGACCCGATCGACCAGCACGACTGGATGGCAAACAGCCTCGCACGCAGCCAGGGCGCCATTGCGGCGCGGCTGGGCGAGGGCCTCGCCTTCCTCGCGACCGTGGGTTCGACCGCTCCGTTCATCGGTCTGTTCGGCACCGTCGTCGGCATCTACCGCGCGCTGATCAAGATCGGTTCGTCGGGCGAAGCGTCGATCAACACGGTCGCCGGTCCGGTGGGTGAAGCGCTGATCATGACCGCGCTCGGCCTGGTCGTCGCGGTTCCGGCGGTGCTCGCCTACAACTGGCTGATCCGCCGCAACAAGTCGATCATGGAAGACCTTGGCGCGTTCACCAACGACCTCCACGGCTATTTGATGTCAGGCGGCTCGGTGAAGCCGCGCCTCGTCGGGACCAGCGGTCCGGCGAAGGGCACTGCCACGACCCGGCCTGCCGGCACTCCGGCGCAGCCCGGCAGCGAGCCGCTTCGCACCGGCCGCGAGCCCACGAGCGCCAAGTAATCCGGATCGGGAGCCCGGTCATCAGGCCGGGCTCCCGCCTCCGTTGCAGTAAGGAAAGAACCCAGCCGTATGGCAGGACAAGTACTTCAAGAAGGTGATGAAGACACCGCGATCTCGGACATCAACGTGGTTCCGTTGACCGACGTCATGCTGGTGCTCCTGATCGTCTTCCTGATCACCATTCCGGTGGTGGTCCATCAGGTTCCGGTAACCTTGCCCAAGGTCCGCTACGAGCCGACGATCACCAAGCCGGAGAACGTGTCGCTTAGCGTCCGGGGTGGGCCTGGCGGCAGCTGCGAAGTCTATTGGCAGCTACAGAAGGTCAATCAGAAGGAATTGCTCGACATGGCCGTCAAGAAGCTGGAGGACCAGATCAAGGCGGTCGGCGGGGTCCAGAACATCACCGAGGACAACATGCCCGAGGCGCATATCCGCGGCGACATCAACACGCCGTACAAGTGCATCGGCGCGGTGATCATCACGATGCAGGAGGCCGGTTTCCAGCGCGTCGGCTTCATCTCACAACCGGGCCCCGGCCCTGTTGCGCGCCTGTAGGAGTATCTCGCCATGTCGATGCAGACCACCAGCGACAACTCCTCGGGCGAGCCGATGCTGGACATCAACGTGACGCCGTTGATCGACGTCATGCTGGTTCTCCTGATCATGCTCATCATCACGATCCCGCCGCAGACCCATGCGGTGAAGCTCGACCTGCCGGTGAACAACAACCAGCCGACGCCGCCGATTCAGCCGGTGAAGAACACCGTCGGGATCACGGCCCAGGGCCAGATCACGTGGAACGGCTCGCCGATCACCCAGGACCAGCTGCGCTCCTACCTCGAGGTCACGCAGCAGATGAACCCGATCCCGGAGCTTCACCTGCAGCCCGACGCGACCGCGCGCTACGAGCTGGTCGACGAAGTGCTGGCGATCACCAAGAAGGCGCACGTCCAGAAGATGGGCTTCGTCGGCAACGAATATTACGCGCAGGGCATCTTCTAGAAGCTGACCTGAGCATGCTTTCAAAGGGCGGTTCCCGCAGCGGGAGCCGCCCTTTTTCTTGAGCCAATGGCTCTGGCGCTCGCCGGACCGCCATGCCATTGCTCCGGCCAATGAACGACCAGCGCCGCTTCGCCGTTGTCATCCTTGCCGCGGGGCAGGGCACGCGCATGCGGTCGGACACGCACAAAGTGCTTCATCCGATCGCCGGGCGGCCGCTTCTGCTCCACCTCCTCGACAGGGTCGATTCACTCGGCGCGGACAAGCGCGTAGTGGTCGTCGGCAAGGGCCGCGAGCAGGTCGAGGCGGCGATCGCAGGGCGCGACGTGAGCGTGGTCTTCCAGGCCGAGCAGAAGGGGACCGGCCACGCCGTGCAGCAGGCGGCGGAAGCGCTCGCCGGCTATGATGGCCCCGTCCTGATCCTCTACGGCGACACGCCCTTCGTCGAGGCGGAGACTCTGCGGCGGATGCTCGACCGGCTCGACGGCGACGGCGGCCCAGGCGTGGTCGTGCTCGCTTCGTGCCCGCCCGACCCGCTCAAATACGGCCGCATCATCCTCGGCGAAGGCGATCGCATCGCGAAGATGGTCGAATACAAGGACGCGACCGAGGAGGAGCGGGCGGTCCGCTTGTGCAACTCGGGCATGATGGCTGTGCGCGCGCGCGACCTGTTCCGCTGGCTCTCGAAGGTCGGTAACGATAATGCCGCGGGCGAATATTACCTCCCTGACGTGGTCAACATCGCCGCTGCCGAGGGCCGCGAAGCCGTGGTGATCGAGGCCGACCCCTATGAGACCGCAGGCGTCAACAGCCGCGCGGAGCTCGCGCATCTCGAGCTCGAATGGCAGCGGAGGCGGCGCGAGCAGGTGCTTCATGAAGGCGCGACCCTGATCGATCCGGAAAGCGTCTGGTTCGCTTACGATACCAGGCTGGGCCGCGACGTGACGGTCGAGCCGCACGTCGTGTTCGGTCCTGGCGTGCAGGTCGCAGATGGCGCGACCATCCACGCCTTCAGCCACATCGAGGGGGCGATCGTCGCCACGAAGGCGAGCATCGGTCCGTTCGCGCGAATTCGTCCCGGGACGCGGCTCGGCCAAGGCGCGCGCGTCGGCAATTTCGTCGAGCTGAAGAAGGCCGAGGTCGGACAAGGGGCGAAGGTCAATCACCTGTCCTATGTCGGCGACGCTTCGGTCGGCGCGGGCGCGAATATCGGCGCGGGCACGATCACCTGCAATTACGACGGCTTCGGCAAGTACCGTACCCAAATCGGCGCGGGCGCGTTCATCGGCTCCAACACCGCGCTCGTGGCTCCCGTGAGCATCGGCGACGGCGCGATCGTCGGCGCCGGATCGGTGATCACGCGCGATGTCGAGCACGACAGCCTCGCGGTCGAACGCAGTGAGCAGAAGGGCATCGCCGGATGGGCGAAGCGCTTCCGTGAGCGGATGACTCGCAAAGCGGCCGAATAGATGTGCGGAATCGTTGGAATCGTCGGAAAGAGCGATGTCGCGCAGCGGCTGTTCGACGGGCTCAAGCGGCTCGAATATCGCGGCTATGATTCCGCCGGCATCTGCACAATCGACGACGGGCAGCTCGATCGGCGGCGCGCCGAGGGGAAGCTCGACAATCTCGAGCGCGAGCTGAACGCGCATCCGCTCGGCGGGACGACGGGAATCGCGCACACGCGCTGGGCGACGCACGGAGCGCCGACGATCGGCAACGCCCACCCGCACATCGTCGGCTCGGTCGCGC
>JAICXO010000072.1 GCA_025980335.1 Sphingomonas sp.
AGTATTTCCCGCGATCGAGCTCGAGGATCCAGCTCACCACATTGTCCAGGAAATAGCGGTCGTGGGTGATCATCAGCACCGCGCCCGGATATTCCTTGAGGTGCGCCTCAAGCCACTGGACGCTCTCGGCGTCGAGATGGTTGGTCGGCTCGTCGAGCAGCAGGATCGAGGGCTTCTGGATGAGCAGCCGAGTGAGCGCGACGCGGCGCTTCTCGCCGCCCGAAAGCTTGTCCACCGGCCAGTCGGACGGCGGGCAGCGCAGCGCCTCCATGGCGACCTCGAGCTGGTTGTCGAGGGTCCATCCGTCGACCGCGTCGATCTTCGCCTGGAGCTCGCCCATCTCCTCCATCAGCGCATCGAAGTCGGTCTCGTCCTTGGGATCGCCCATCTCGGCCGAGATCGCGTTGAAGCGATCGACCATGTCGGCAACCTCGCGCGCGCCGTCCTTGACGTTCTCCAGCACATTCTTCGACGGATCGAGCTGCGGCTCCTGCGGCAGATAGCCGACGGTGATGTTCTCGCCCGGCCACGCCTCGCCCTGGTACTCCTTGTCGATGCCGGCCATGATCTTCATCAGGGTCGACTTGCCGGCGCCGTTCGGGCCGACGATGCCGATCTTGGCGCCGTGGTAGAATTGCAGGTTGATGTGGCTGAGCACCGGCTTCTGGGCGCCGGGAAAGGACTTGGTCATGTCCTTCATGACAAAAGCATATTGGGCGGCCATGGGGTCGCGGAATTCCTATTCTCGAGTGTTTGGGGTTGAGCGCCAATTAGGGGATGGAAGCGCCAAATTCCAGAACCTATAGTCAGATGAGGGGGATCGATGGCGCGCTGGCGGTTGGGCACCAAGTTCCGGCAGCAGGACTGGGCGGCGGTCGCCATTGATCTGCTGATCGTCGTGCTCGGCGTGTTCCTTGGCATTCAGGCGAGCAACTGGAACGACGATCGCAAGGATCGGCACGTCGCCAATGCCTACCTGGAGCGCATCGACACCGACCTCGATTCCGACGTGCGACAACTCCAGCTGCACGAAGAATATTGGCGCGCAACCGCCGAAGCCGGAGATCGCGCGCTACGTTTCGCCGAACAGGGCCGCGCCGACGGCGGCGACTGGAAAACCTTGCTGGATTTCTTCGAGGCCGGAGGCATCTGGAGCTTCACGGAAAACGACGGGACGTACAACGAAATGCTGAGTGCCGGACGGCTCAATCTCCTGACCGATTCTCGGCTCAAGGCGCAACTCAGCAATTATTATGTCGGTCGGCGTACGCAGCGTGTCCTGTTCGACAGCGTGCCCGCCTATCGCGAGGACATCCGCGCCGCCGTCCCTTATGTTTTCCAGCGATATATTCTCGAACATTGCGAAGCCACCGCCGTTCAAGCGAACAAGGGCATTCCATGCGCAGCTCCGGCCGACACGACCGGAGCCGGTGCCCTGAACCGCTCACTTGCGAGCGATCCCAAGCTAATGGGTGAGCTCAGGGCGTGGATGACCACGCTTCATTACACGAGGGAGGTGGGACTCGATGACCAGCGGACCGCCGCCAGGCTGATTGGCGAGATTGGTGAGCTACGCCGCTAAAGCTGCCGGATAAATCAAAACGGCAGCTTGAACCCGGGCGGGAGCGGAAGCGTGCTCTGCATCTTCTGCATTTCCTGGGCTGCTGCCGCATCGGCCTTGGCTCGGGCGTCGTTGATCGCGGCGGCGACGAGGTCTTCCGCCATCGTCTTTTCGGACGGGGAAAGCAGGCTTCCGTCGAGATCGACTCCGAGGATTCTACCCTTCGCCGTCGCTCGAATCTTCACCAGACCGCCGCCGGCGACGCCTTCGACCTCGATCTTGTCGAGATTGTCCTGCGCCTTCTGCAGCTCGGCCTGGGCGTTCTGGGCCATTTGCATGATCGAATCGAAATCGGGCATCTCGGGCATGTCACGCGCCTCTCGTTGAATGGGATTCCAGCTCGGCACCGGGAAACGCGTCCATCACCGCGCGGACGTTGGGATCGGCGAGGACATCGGCGCGAACGCGCTCCTCGGCCATTTTCTCCTGATCGAGGAGCGAAGGCTCGCCTGGATCGTCGGAAAGCGACACGTCCCAGCCGGCGCCGGTCGCGGATTTGAGGATCGCGGCAAGCTCGCGCGGCCAGTCGCCGCCAAGCGGCCGCGCGGGCTTGAGCACGAGCTCGGGCGGGGCGTAGCGCACCAGGCCGACCTGGTCGTGGAGCTGGACCGCGAGCTGATGCTTTCCGCTGCGCTCGAGCAGCTCGACGACGCCGCGGAAGTCCGCCGGAACGCCGGCCGACGGTTTGCTCCGCGGGGCTGCGGCAGGTGCAGATTCGCCGCTCTGGCCGGTCAGCTTCGCCACGAGCGATGCGGGGTCGGGCAACTCGGCGGCATGGATCAGTCGCAGCAGTGCCATTTCCGCAGCCTCGCGCGGATCGGGCGCGGCATCGACGTCCTCGAGTCCCTTGAGCAGCATCTGCCACAGCCGATGGATCGTGCCCCAGCCGAGCGCTGCCGCGAGTGCTTCGGCACCTTCGCGCTCCTCGGCGGACTGGAGCGCCGCTCCGCTTGCTCCGGCCTTCGCACGCGTGGCCGCGTGGAGACTGACCATCAGCCCGCGCAGGAGCTGAGTGGGATCGATCCCGAGCGCGTGGGCGTCGTCGAGCGCGGCAAGCGTGCCGACTGCATTGCCGGCGAGCACCAGCTCGAGCAGCCGGCGGATTCGTCCCCGGTCGGCTAGCCCGAGCATCTCGCGGACCTGCTCCGCGGTGACCACACCGGCACCATGCGCGATCGCCTGATCGAGGATCGACAGCCCGTCTCGGGCCGATCCTTCGGCGGCGCTCGCGATCATCGCCAGCGCGTCCCGCTCGACTTCGACGCTTTCGGCCTTCGAAACCTCGGCGAAATGAGCAGCAAGCTTGTCGGCCGGGATTCGCCTCAAGTCGAACCGTTGCGTGCGCGACAGCACCGTCACCGGCACCTTGTCGACCTCAGTCGTCGCGAAAAGGAACTTCACGTGTTCAGGCGGCTCCTCAAGAGTCTTGAGCAACGCATTGAAAGCGTTCTTCGAAAGCATGTGAACTTCGTCGATGATGTAGATTTTGTAACGGGCGCTGACCGACGCGTAGCGGACCGCATCGACGATCTCGCGGATGTCGTCGACACCGGTGTGCGAGGCGGCGTCCATCTCGATCACGTCGATGTGCCGTCCTTCGGCAATCGCGCGACACGGCTCGCACACATTGCACGGGGTGATTGTCGGGCCGCCCTGCCCGTCCGGGCCGATGCAGTTGAGCGCCTTGGCGATGAGCCGTGCCGTCGAGGTCTTGCCCACGCCGCGAACGCCGGTGAGCAGAAAGGCGTGCGCAATGCGGTCGCGCGCGATCGCATTGGCCAGCGTCTGCACCATCGCGTCTTGCCCGATCAGCTCGGCGAAAGTCTGCGGGCGGTATTTCCGCGCAAGCACGCGGTAAGCGGTGCCGTCGGCAGCCTTGGACGCGGTTTCGGGAAGGTCGAGGCCCAGGCCGGGTTCTTCCGCGGCGTCGGCAGGGTCGGTTGAATCGGACATTACGTCCTTATCTAGGGGCCGCCGGAGCGCTTGTCGAAGCTTCATAACCGAGGCTGATCCCGACCTGCTCCCCCCACCGCGAGCTCGGCCCGAGATCGAAATCGGAGATCAGCTGCACGCCAATCAGGACAATGAAGAGTCCGATATCGACGCGCCGGGATCGGGTAAACAGCAGCGCGATCATCGGGATGTAATAGGGCAGCTGGTAAAACCAGAACCAATAATCGTCTAAGGCCGGAACAGCGCGAGTGAGCTGCCACGCCATGGTCGCGCCTTCCACCAGCACGATGCCGCCGATCACCAGCCGTTTGCGCGCCCAATAATGCTCGTCCAATGCCTTCCATTCGCCTTCGGTGCGCGGAAAGATCATCGACGCCGACAGATAGTAGATCAGCGCCACGGTCAGGCCGATGAACACCGTTCGCCAGCGCACGTGAAGCAGGTCGCGGATCGACCAGCTGAACAGCCAGTAACCCGCGACGTCGACCATCACGAACAAGGCAAGAAGCGGCGTGAGCACCCCGATCGGCCGTCGGGAATGCGCGTCGATCGCGTCCGCGAACTTGATGGCGATTTCGACAAAGGTAAGGCCGATGAGCAGGCCGAACACCGAGAAGAGGAACTCGAAATCCGTCATGAAGCAGCCCCCCGGCTGCGGACGGGTTAGGTCAGTTACTCATCGAGGGGAAGGTGGAAGCCGACGACCCGGCACGAAATCGTTGTGGCTGCTTCCTTCCGGACCTGACCAGGTTGGCGACAGCGCCGTCCGCCGACTTCCGCGCGGGCATATGGTGGAAGGCCGGCGGTCGTGCAAGTTCATCCTCGCTGCCATCCCGCTTCATTGCGCGTTCACGCGCGGGAGTGGACCGTCCAGGCTCTCAGGCCGATGCCCATGCCTCTTCCCGTCCTCCTCCTGCTGGCTCTTGCTCCGCCGCAAACCGGTACTGCTCGCTCCGAGCAGATCACGGTGACGGGGCACGCATGGGCACCCTTCATCAGCCCGATGGGCGAGCCGTTCCGCGCCCATAGCGCGACCGACGATACGCTCGCCGATTGGTTCAACGGCGCCGACCGCAACCACGACGGCATCCTCACCGCTGCCGAGATGCAGGCTGACGCCGAGCGCTTCTTCGCCACTCTCGACACCAACCACGATGGGCAGATCGATCCCGACGAGCTCGCGCATTACGAATATGAAATCGCGCCCGAGATTCAGGTGATGTCGCGGACGCGCCGCGTCGCTGGCCAGCCCGCCCCCGCCGCAAAGGACGCGACTCTCGACGACGACCGTCCGCGTGACAGTCAACGCGAGCGCAAGCGGCGCCGCGAGGAAGGTTATGCGAGCCTCGGCTTCGGCGGCGCGCTGCAGGGCGCCGCGCGCTACTCGCTGCTCAACATGCCCGAGCCGGTCGCGGCCGCGGACACCGACTTCAACCGCGCCATCTCCTTGCAGGAATTCAGGGAGGCGGCGGTCGCCCGCTTCCAGCTGCTCGACAGCGCGCATGCGGGCCGGATCGGACTCGCTCAGCTCGAAGCCATGCCCCACGCGCCGAGCACCGATGACAAGCGCAAGCGCAACGAGGACGCGCGGGATGATCGCCTCGGGAATTCGCTCCCCACGGGTCCCTAGGCACGATCGGCGGCACAATCCCAACAGGGGTGCGCAAGAAAGTTCATCCTCCTGCAGTCCGCTTTTTCATCCCGCATTCAGGGTCCACAGAGGACGTCACCAAGATCCTGACGAAAGGCGAACCATGGCTCTCCCACTCCTCGCGATCGCGGCTGCAGCCGCGGCGCAGGCGCAGCCGAATGCGTCTGCTTCATCCCTGGCATCCAGTCCGGAGGTCACGGAGCGCGCGGCCGGTCGAGCGTTCATGAGCCCGATGGGAGAGCCCTTTTTCGGCCGGACCGCGGGCGAAGATGGCCTCGTGGTGTGGTTTCAGCAGGCCGACGGCAATCATGACGGCTCCCTTTCCGAGGACGAGATGGCGGCCGATGCGCAACGCTTCTTCGCCGTGCTCGACACGAACCACGACGGCGAAATCGATCCCGACGAGATCGCGCATTACGAGAATGTGATCGCACCCGAGGTTCGAAGCGGCTTCCTGCGCTCCCCGCAACCGGGCGCCGAGACGACCGGACGTCAAGGCGGTCGCAGAGGGCACCATCGCTCTGGTGGAAGTGCGAGCTTCGCCGGAGATTTCGGCGGCGGCGGAGACGACGAAGCGCGGGCCGGACGCTACGGCTTGCTCGAAATCCCCGAGCCGGTCTCTTCGGCCGACGCGGATTTCAACCGCGGTGTGTCGGCGCAGGAATTTCGCAACGCCGCAATCCAGCGTTTCCAGCTGCTCGACGTCGCTCACACGGGCCGCCTCACCCTCTCCGAGCTCGAGGGCATCCGACAGGCGGCGATTTCCGCTTCAAAGCGCCCGCCGGTCACCAAGCCCGACCTGAACGACGACGGCAGCCCGGGCGAACAGCCGCAGCTGTAACTGCCGCGGCGGCTAGCGCCCCATCCAGTTCTTCGCTCCCGCCGGGACGCGCACCGTCAGCGTCTCCATCTCGTCGGTGAGCAGGATCTGGCACGCGAGCCGGGAGGTTCGCGTCGCGTAAGCCGCGAGGTCGAGCAAATCCTCCTCCTCCTCGCTCGCCGACGGGAGCTTTTCGAAATCCTCCGAATCGACGATCACGTGACACGTCGAGCAGGCCATCACCCCCTCGCACGCGCCTTCGAGCGGCTCGCGCGCGGCCCAGGCGACGTCGAGCAGCCTTTGTCCGCTCTCCGCTTCCACTTCCTTGTCGAGACTGCCGTCGGCCTTCAGGAAACGCACCAGCGTCACGCGTCGAGCTTCTCCTGCTCGTGCGCTGCGGCCGCCATGCGATGGCAGGCGTCGACCAGCTCCTTCTGAGTCGTGTAGCGTCCGAATCCGAGCCGGATCGACGATCTCGCCTGGCGGTAGTCGAGCCCGAGCGCCCGCAGCACATGGCTCGGCCGTCCCGATCCGCTGGCGCAGGCGGAGCCCAGCGAGAAAGCGACGTCGCGCAAATCGGCGATCAATCGCGCGCCATCCAGGCCTTCGCGCCGGATGTTGAGATTGCCGTGATAACGATGCCGAACGCTCCCGTTGATGATCCAGCCGGGCCCCAGCGCATGAACCGCCGCTTTCCACAGCTTCTGGACGTGGTCGTAGTCGCGGGTCTGGCGCTCGTCAGAGAGCCTTGCAGCCGCACCGAAGCCGATCGCCAGGAGCGGCGACAGCGTGCCCGAGCGGAGCCCGCGCTCCTGCGCGCCGCCGTGGATGAACGGCGCGGGCTCGGCGCCCTTGCGCATCCACAGGGCACCGATACCTTTCGGCCCGTAAATCTTGTGCGCCGAAACGGCGACAAGGTCGGGCCCCTTGCAGATTTCCATCCGTCCGAGCGCCTGGACCGCGTCGCACAGCATCAGCGCGCCGGCTTCGTGCGTCATCTTGGCGATCTCCGAAATTGGCTGCGTCACGCCGATCTCATTGTTCACCTGCATGACGGCGACCAGCAGCACGCGCTTGTCGAGCTCACGGGCGAGTAGGTCCAGGTCGAGCCGGCCGTCGGGCCCGACCGGTAAGACGGTGAGATCGACGCCTTTCGTCGCGAGCCATTCGCAGGTGTCGAGCACCGCGGCGTGCTCGGTCGCAAGCGTGATGATCCGCGTTCGGCCGCTGTTTGTCTTCGCCGCTTTCTCGACCGTGCCCTTGAGGGCCCAGTTGAGCGCCTCGGTCGCGCTTCCGGTGAACGCGAGTGTACCGCCCTTGAGTCCGATCGCCTCTTCGACCCGCTTGCGCGCAACCTCGATCGCCGCTGCAGCCTCGCTTCCCCAGCGAGAGGGCGAATGGGGGTTGGCGAATTTCTCCTCGAGCCAGGGCAGCATCGCCTTCGCGACTTCCGGCGCGACGGGCGTGCTCGCCTGATAGTCGAGGTAGGTCATGCCGCGGCGGCCTTGGCACGATCGGCGATCTTCCGCCACTCGCCAAGGAAGCGATCGACGTCCGATTCCGTCGTCGAGGGACCGAAGCTCACCCGGATGAAGCCGCCCGCGACGTCCGGCTCGATCTCCATCGCCGCGAGGACCTCGCTCGACTTCATCTTGCCCGAGGAGCAGGCGCTGCCCGCCGAAACCGCTATTCCGGCAAGATCCATCTGGACCAACAGCGAAGCGGAGTTCCCCCCCGGCATCGCAACCGCGCCGATCGTCGGGATTCGCGGCGCATTCTCGCCGATCACGACTCCACCGGAATCCTTCACGCCTTGCTCGAGCCGCGTTCGCGCTGCCGCGAGGCGTTCCATGTCGTAGGGTCGCGCAGCCAGCGCCGCAGCGAATCCGAGCGCGGCGGGAGCATCCTGCGTGCCGCGCCTGTAGCCCTTTTCCTGCCCGCCCACCGGCTCCAGCGTGCTCAGGTCCTTCACCAGCAGGACGCCAATTCCCGGCGGACCGCCGAGCTTGTGCGCGCAGGCGGCGATGAAGTCTGAATCCGGCAATGGCAGCTTGCCAGCGCTTTGCGCGCAGTCGGTGAGCAGCAGCGAGCCCGCCGCGCGGATGCGCTCGCCGAGCGTGTCCAGCGGCTGCATGATCCCTGTCTCGTTGTTGACCTGCTGGATCGCAATCAGCGCGGGGCCTTGCGCGAGCACCGCGTCGAGCGCGGCTTCGTCGATCAGTCCGTCCTTCCCGACCGGGATGACCTTCGACCGAGCGCCCATCGCATGGGGCACGATCGCATGCTCCGTCGCTCCATGCGCCCTTCCCGCAATGCGCGCACGATGGGCGGCAATCTCGATCGCCTCGCTCGCCCCGCTCGTGAAGATGACGTCATGCCGCCATCCAAGCACCTCGGCGATCGTCGCGCGCGCTTCCTCGAGCAGCGCCCGCGCGGCCCGGCCCTCGCCATGGGGGGAGCTGGGGTTCGCCCAGACGGCCAGCCCGCGCGCGATCGCCTCCCGCGCCTGCGGGAGCACGGGCGTCGTGGCGGCGTGGTCGAGGTAAAGGCGTCCGGGCGTGGTCAAAAGCCGTGGATTCCTGCCGATTGCCTGTTGAACGCCCGTCCCTATATAGGAGCCGACGCCGCGGCGCACCCGTTGGCGCGCCCACAATTTTCATTCGCAGAGCTCCACCGCCGATGCCCGAAGTCATCTTTCCCGGCCCCGAGGGACGTCTCGAAGGCCGTTTCCACCCCGGCACCCGCCCGCGCGCGCCGGTCGCGCTGATCCTCCACTCGCACCCGCAGGCCGGCGGGACGATGAACAACAAGATCGTCCAGCTGCTCTACCAGACATTCGTCAGGCGCGGCTTTGCGACGCTCCGGTTCAATTTCCGCGGAGTCGGCAAGAGCCAGGGCGTGTTCGACAACGGGATCGGCGAACTGTCGGACGCGGCTTCCGCGCTCGACTGGGTACAGAGCATCCATCCGGAGGCGGAGACGACCTGGGTCGCGGGCGTCAGCTTCGGCGCCTGGATCGGCATGCAGCTGCTGATGCGCAGGCCGGAAATCCGTGGATTCATCTCGATCGCGCCGCCGGCGAACATGTACGATTTCAGCTTCCTCGCCCCCTGCCCGTCTTCCGGCATCATCATCCAGGGCGAGGCCGATGAGGTCGTCACTCCCGGCGCGGTCCAGAAGCTGGTCGACAAGCTGAGGACTCAGCGGCACATCACCATCAATCACGACCTCATTCCGGGCGCCAACCACTTCTTCGCGAATGAGCTCGACCTGATGATGAAGTCGGTCGACGACTATCTCGACATGCGGCTCGCGACCGATCCCGTGAAGCCGGCTATACCGTCCAGATCATCACGTTCATGACCAGGACCAGCGCGGCGACGATCATCAGCACGCCGCGGGTCCTTGTCTGCCGATCGAGCACCAGCTTGACGCCGCCGACCACGAGCAGGAACGCGGCGACCATCGCGAGGCCCATCGCGACCGATGAGAAATTCTGCATTTCCGCTCCCGACTTCACGAACACTTAACGAACATCGGTCCACAGTGGCGACCATGCCAAGTGGGGACCAGCAGGCTCGCCTCGACGAGGCGTTCGAGCGCATCGAGGAGACCATCCTGCCGTGCATCGCGATGATGCTCGACACGCTGATGGAAGCCTCCGAAGCGATCGCCGAGGGCGAGCGCCGGTTCCTGGTCGGCGAGCTCAAGACTCTCGCCGCCGAGCTCGAGGAGCTGACCAAGGCGGTCGAGCGCTCCAGCCCCGCGCATGTCGAGCCCGGCGAATACAAGGCCCGCAACGTCGCCTGATCCGCTCCGCGCAATCCGCTCATCCTGAGTAGCGACTGAGCAGACCGAAGGTCTGCCGAAGGCGCGTATCGAAGGACGTGCTTCGATACGCCATTTCGACTTTGCTCAATGGCTACTCAGCATAAGCGGTTTTGGTGCTGACGATCCGCGCATGGAGCGCCGGATCGACATTCCCCCCCGACAGCACGACCACGGTGTCCTCCGCCGGTGGCACCTTGGTCGCGAGCAAGGCCGCGAGCGCAACCGCCCCGCCGGGCTCGACTACCAACCCGTGCCGTTCCCAGGCGAAGCGCACTGCCTCCTCGACTTCGGAGTCGCTGACCGACAGTGCCGTCGCGCCTCGGTCGCGGAGGATGCCGAATGTGATCGGCGATACGCGCGGGGTTTGGAGCGCATCGCAGAAGGTGTTCGGGGCGTCCGCCGCGACGGGCACGATTTCTCGCAGCTCGAGCGAACGCGCCATGTCGTCCCACCCCGCCGGCTCGACGATCACCATCTCCGCGTCGGGCACCGCCAGCGCGATGCCGGACGCCAGCCCTCCGCCGCCGCACGGGACGACGATGCGCTTCGGCGTACGGCCAAGCTGGTCGACGATTTCCAGCCCAGCCGTTCCTTGCCCGGCGACGATCGCCGGATCATCGAAGCTCGGTACCACCGTCGCGCCCGTCTCCTCCGAAATCCGGTCGGCGATCGCTTCGCGGCTCTCGCTGCGACGGTCGTAGAAGATGATCTCGGCGCCTTCGCCGCGAGTGCCATCAACCTTCACTTGCGGCGCGTCGGAGGGCATGACGATGATCGCCCGCATTCCAAGCCGCCGCGCAGCAATCGCCACTCCGCGCGCGTGGTTGCCCGACGAAAAGGCGACAACGCCGCGCTCGCGCTGTTCGGGGCTGAGCTGCAGCAGGCGGTTGGTCGCGCCGCGAAGCTTGAACGCGCCGCCGGTCTGCAGGCACTCGCATTTGAGCCACACGGCCGTGCCGCGAACGTCGCTTTCGATCAGCGGCGTTCGTTCGACGAGCCCGTGGATTCGTGCCGCCGCATCGACGACATCGTCGCGCGTGACCTCAGGCGCCTTTGCTAAGCGGTTGATAATTCACCCTTTCGATTAGCCGTTGCAGATCAGCGACATACGGTGCGGAAATCCCGAGTCGAGGACCAAATAATCTTTACAGGGGGGAGCCCCGCACATATATCGCGCTTCCGCTGCCCCATGGGACTTCCAACCGCAAGGCAGCTTACTGTCGAACATGCCTGTTGGAGGTCCCTTGAGTTGGTCAAACCACATCGCGCGCTGGGGCTAGCGACTGCCCCGACCGGTAGCCGGGGGGCTACCGATATCGCCCGTCTCCGACCGGTTCAGCCGGTTACGCTGCTGCGTCCGCACGCTGCGCGTCGGGCCGCCCGCTTCTTCGTCGAGAAATTCCCGGGCCGCTCGCTCTACGCGGTGAAGGCGAACCCTTCGCCGGACCTGCTCCGAATCCTGTGGAACGCCGGCGTCACCCATTACGACGTGGCTTCCATTGGCGAGATCCGGCTGGTCCATGAAACGCTGCCCGGCGCCGCTCTCTGCTTCATGCACCCGGTGAAGGCCGAGGAGGCGATCGCGGAAGCCTATTTCGAGCGTGGCGTGCGCACGTTCAGCCTCGACACGACCGACGAGCTCGAGAAGATCGTCCGGGCGACGTCGACGAACGGCATTGCAGCGACGGACCTCAACCTGCTGGTGCGCATCCGTGTCAGCTCGGACCATGCGAAGCTCAGCCTTGCCTCGAAGTTTGGGGCCGATCCGCGAGAAGTGAGGGCGGTCCTGATGGCTGCCCGGCAGGCCGCGGATGCGCTCGGCATCTGCTTCCACGTCGGCAGCCAGGCGATGACTCCGGCAGCCTTCGCCGAAGCGATGGAACGCGTGCGCGGCGCGATCGTCGATGCTGCAGTCACGGTCGACATCGTCGACGTGGGCGGAGGCTTCCCGTCTTCATATCCCGGCATGGAGCCGCCGCCGCTCGAGAATTATTTCGCGGTCATCCACGAGACGTTCGAATCGCTTCCGATCAGTTATTCGGCCGAACTGTGGTGCGAGCCCGGACGCGCGCTCTGCGCCGAATATGCGAGCGTCCTCGTCCGCGTCGAGAAGCGCCGCGGCGACGAGCTCTACATCAACGACGGTGCCTATGGAGCGCTGTTCGACGCCGCGCACATCGGCTGGCGCTATCCCGTCCGGCTGATCCGCGACGAGGACTCGCACGTGCGCCCGATGAGCTTCAGCTTCTACGGCCCGACATGCGACGATCTCGATCGCATGGCGGGTCCGTTCGAGCTTCCCGGCGACGTCGGTGCCGGCGATTATATCGAAGTCGGCATGCTCGGTGCCTATGGTTGCGCGATGCGCACGCAGTTCAACGGCTTCGGAGTGGTCGATTCGGCAATCGTCGACGACGAGCCGATGGCGACGCTTTATGGAGCGGCAGCGGACGCCAGGCGTTCCAAGGCGCTGTAGCCAATACCACTGCCATTGCGTCAGCCCCGCGGAAGCCGGGGTCGCGCTGTTCTTGTTTTCTTGCGCGCGACAAGCGGGATTCCCGCTTTCGCGGGAATGACGAGGTTGAAATGACGACGGATACTCTCGTGAAGGTGCAGGACAGCGCCGGAATCAACGACACCCGCAAGGCCGAGCTTCTCTCGAACCCGGTCGAGCATATCGACATCACGCAATTCGACGCGCGGCCGGTGATCGACGCGATGGGGAAGATGAGCTTCACCAGCCGCGACCTTTCCCGCGCGACGAACATCTACAACAGGATGCTCGAGGACCCGTCTTGCTCGATCATTCTCGTGGTCGCCGGATCGACCTCGGCCGCGGGCTGCATGGACCTCTATGCCGAGCTGGTGAAGTCGAACATGGTCGATGCGATCGTCGCCACCGGCGCCACGATCGTCGACATGGATTTCTTCGAAGCGCTTGGCCACAAACACTACCAAGCCAATGAAATCCCTGACGATGATACGCTCCGGTCGCTGTACATCGACCGCATCTACGACACCTATATCGACGAAGAGCAGCTGCAGGACTGCGACCACACGATCGGCCTCATTGCCGACAGCCTCGAGCCCCGTCCCTATTCCAGCCGCGCGTTCATCCGCGAAATGGGCAAGTGGCTGAGCGACGGCAACGCAAAGAAGCAGGGCAGCCTCGTCCAGCTCGCCTATGAGAATGACGTGCCGATCTTCTGCCC
>JAICXO010000068.1 GCA_025980335.1 Sphingomonas sp.
CGCTCAGGCGCTCGAGGCCGAGAAGGCGAAGACTGCGGCCGCCGAAGCCAAGCTCGCGGCGCTCAAGAAGACGCAGGCCAAGACGGCCGAAGTCGCAACCGCAACGCCGACACCGCGCACGCCGAAGGGCAAAGCCGCGGGATCGAGCGAGATCACGGCGACTCCGGACGCGGGGGTTTCACAGGCGACGCTCGCACAGTTCAACGCGACCGTGGACAATGCACGTTCGATGGCCCGGGACGTGATGCGCTCTGCCAGCGGGCAGAATGTCGACACCGCGCGCAATTACGACAAATATCTCAAAACGCTCAAATCGTCGATGCGCGGGATTTCGAGCGAGAAGGAAGCGCAGAAGCTGCTGAGGCAGGCCGACCAGACGCGCGGCTATATCGCGAGCCTCCAGGGAAAGCGGTAACCGCGGGCGTTAGCCCACTTCCGCGGGCGCGCGGCTGAGCTTGAACGCGCCGCGAAGAACGCGCTCGTAGAGGGTCGAATCGTGAGGCGATGCGGCGGCGGCCTCGTGCTCGTCGCTGCCGACCAGCGCGCGAATGCGGATCGGGGCGGAATCGCGGCTGACGTGGATGTGGATCACCGGCACGTCGCTGCGCAGCGCCATCTCGACCACGTGACCGGTCCCGCCCGGCCCTCGCGCCTGCTCGCCGTCCCAGATTGCGATCAGGAGGTCGGCGGTCACCACCAGGGATTCGCCGACCATGACATAAGCGGATTCGAGGTCGCTTCGTTCGCCGGGAAGCGCGACGATCTCGTCGGCAGCGGCGAGCGCCTGTTCGAACGTGTCGAGTTCGTCTCCGGGCGCGAAATCCTTGCGGTATTCGGCCGGCTCGAAGGGGAGAAGCGCGCGGACGAAGTAGCCGCTCGATCGCGCGCAGATCGCGGCGATCTGATCGGCACCGGTCGCCAGCGGAGTATGGAGGAGGAGCCGCGCCTCCGTGTCGCTGCAAAACAGATCCTCCGACTCCTGCAGCTTCAGCGTTGCTTCGCGCAGCTGCCGGAACACGGTGTAGACGGTCGGGCGCAGCGAACGGACGAGCGGCGCGGTCAGCGCTCCCGCGCGGTGGCCGGTGATTCCAACATTGAGAACGACGGGCTTCGGAGCGGCAGGCTCGGGCAACGCGCGAACGACCGCTGAATCAGGACGTTGCGGCAACGCGGTCGGAGTGCAGTCGCCCGCGCTGCTCCGCTTCCGCCGGCGTGCGGATGGCGTGTCGAAGCGAAACCTGGCCGAGGCGCAGCACCGATCCCACCGGGACGATCGTCGCGCGGCCGATCCGCACGTCGTCGACATAGGTGCCGTTGGTCGAGTTGAGATCGGTGACGAGCAGCTCATCGTTGGCGAGACCGACAATGCAATGTTCGCGCGAGATGCTTCGGTGCGGCAGGACGATGTCGGCAGGGGCGGTGCGTCCGATCTTCATGCTCGACGAGTGGATGACGATGATCTCGTCGGGCAGCTCGCTGGCTTCGATTTCGAGGCAGTGCACTTCGCTCGGGAGCGCAGCTTCCTCCATTGGCGGCTCGGCCGGGACGGGCTGCTCACGCCGGAAGTCCGCAGCAATGACTTCGTCGTTGCCGGGTCGAAGCGGCTGCCGGGTAGGGCCTGCGGGCGGGCTCGGTGCCCGCTGCGGCGCAAGTACCGGCGCCGCGCCGTCGTCGACGGCCTGGATGAGGCGTTTCAGGTCCTCGACGAAGGTGCGCCAATGAATGTCGGTGCGGTCGCCCTCCCAGCCGGCAAGCTCGGCCGTGTGGGTCAGCTCGAAGGCGATCGGGCGATCGCACGGCTCGATGATTGCCGGGACGAGCTTGTGGCGGCGGTCGGCGAGAGTCGCCTCCGAACGCACCCAGCGCGAGGCGACGGAGCGCGGCGACCACAGCACCACGACCGCTTTCGAGTCCCTCAGATTCTGCTCGATCACCTCGTCGAAGGTCTCGCCCGAGTGGAGCGAGGCGTCCCACCACACCTTGAAGCCTTCCGCGGCGAAGCTTTCGGCGAAAATACGCGCGGACGCGCGGTCGTGCCGCGCGTAAGACAGGAAGATGTCAGTTCCCGACAACCCATTCCCCCTTGCCGAACGTCGCCGGGCACAATCCCCGCAGGCGAGCGGCTTCGTTCGCGACTCACGCCGCGAAACAGGGTGAATTTCCGTTAACTGACGCCCAATGTCGAGGCTCAATCGACGGGTGTCGCTGTTCGGGACTCGGTTCAGCCGGGGAACGACCGCGCGGCGCGAGGCGTTTTCGTGGCGGATTTCCAACAACTTTGCCGCAGAACCGGAAACGCGAGGGCGGCGCAACAGCGCCCCGCGCAACCAGCGAGCGGGCCGGAGGAAAAGGTGAGCGCGTCCAGTTTCGACAGCTTCTTCATGGCGGGATTCGAATGCTCGTCGCACCGGCGGCGCGACGGCGTGCGGCTCGACCTGATCGGCGCGACCGGGCACGACCGTCATGCTCTTCAGGACTATCGGCTGTGCAGGGAATGCGGGTTCCTGACCATCCGCGACGGCCTGCGCTGGCACCTGATCGAGAAATCGCCCGGCAAGTACGATTGGTCGAGCTGGCTGCCGATGCTCGAGGCGGCGGAAGAGGTCGGGCTCCAGGTGATCTGGGACCTGTTCCACTACGGCTCACCCGATTGCGTCGACCAGGCTGCACCGGATTTCGCCGACCGTTTCACCGAATTTGCGCTGGCGGCGCTCGAACTGCAGCAATCGGTCAGCAAGCGCGCGCCGCTCGTCTGTCCGCTGAACGAAATCAACTTCCTCTCGTGGGCGGTGGACGACGGCTATTTCCCGCGCGTCGGACCCGAGCAGCGGGGCTGGTTCAAGCGCCAGCTGGTGAAGACCGCGATCACCGCCTCGAAGGCGATCAAGCGGCAGTGGCCCGAGTCGACGATCGTCTGGGCCGAGCCGCTGATCCACATCGCTCCACACGACAAACGGCGCCAGACGCTCCGCGATGCCGAGCGCAACCTTCAGGGCATGTACGAGGCGTACGACTGGATTGTCGGGAGGACAGAGCCCGAGATGGGCGGCGATCCATCACTCGTGGATGTGGTCGGGTGGAACTTCTACCCGCATAACCAATGGTATTACGACGGTCCGACGGTGCCGATGGGGCACCATGAATACCGGCCGCTCGCCGACATGCTGGTCGAAATGGCCGAGCGTTACGGAAAGCCGGTGTTCCTGTCCGAAACGGGCGCCGAGGGTTCCGGCAAGCCGTCGTGGCTTCACTACGTCTGCAACGAGGTGCGCGATGCGATGAGCCGCGGCGCCGACGTGCGCGGCATCTGCTGGTACCCGATCACCGCCTATCCCGGCTGGGACAATTCACGGCATGCCGAGACGGGGCTGTTCTCTTCTGTGGTTGCGAATGGGACGCGGCACATCGACGAACGGCTGCTTGCCGAGTTCGAAGTCCAGCGCGCGCTGTTCGCCGGAATGGACACGGAGCGGACGCCGTCGATTCGGCTCGCGGGCGGCGCGCGGCGCTAGATGACCGGCGCGGGCCGGGGCTCGTCCGAAGGAGTCCCGACGAATGGCCAGCCGTCGTTCCACTCGATCGCGTCGATCAGCAGGATTCGGCGGCTGTTGATCTCGTCCTCCTGAGTCTGCCGCGGACGGTTCACGTCGATGGCATGGTAGACGATCCACACCGTGCCTTCGTCGTCGGTCACGATCGAATTGTGGCCGGGGGCAAGCCAACGGTCGTTGCGCACCAGGATCAGGCTGTGCGGCACGCCCTTGGCTTCCTCGAGCGTTTCGAATGGGCCGACCGGAGTCTCCGACCGGGCGACCATCACGCCGTATTCGGCATCGGGGCCGCAGCAATTGTCGCCCGAGTAGAAGAGATAATAGAAGTCGTCGCGCCGGATCACCCATGACGCCTCGACGAGCCGGGGAAAGCCGCCGTTCCGACCATTGGGCCAGATCAGGTCGAGCGGCGCGCTATCGGGAGCGAAGGACAAGCGGTCGGGCGCGAGCTCCTGCACCTTGATGGGTTGGAATCCGGATCCCCAGTAAAGCAGGTGCTTGCCGGTGACCGGATCGTCATAGGCCATCGGGTCGATATATTCGAACCCTGCGCCAAGCAGCAGCGGCATGCCCATGTCCACGAACGGCCCGGCCGGGGAGTCGGAGGTCGCGACCGCAAGCGCGTGGCCGCGCTCATGGCGATGGCACGCGTCCGGCGTCGCGGAATAATACATGAAGTAGGTCTCGCCGTCATAGACGACGCTCGGCGCCCAGAAGTCCTGCGTCGTCCGCGCCCAGTCGGGCTTCTGCGGAAGCGCATCGCCGAGCTGCTCCCAGTGGACGAGGTCGGCCGAGCGGGCGACCTGGATGTTGATCCACTCGCCGTCGCGAAGCGTCTGCGTCGCATAAGCGTAAAACAGCCCGTCGGGCGCGCGGATCACCGTCGGATCGG
Organism: Sphingomonas sp.; assembly: GCA_025980335.1. Classification (GTDB taxonomy): domain Bacteria; phylum Pseudomonadota; class Alphaproteobacteria; order Sphingomonadales; family Sphingomonadaceae; genus Sphingomicrobium. The sequence continues at coordinate 4,444 of JAICXO010000068.1, forward strand.
GAAAGTCCTCGTCGATCACCGGGTTGACGTAGGAATCTCCCGCCGAGGAAACGGGATCGGCAGCTTCGGGATCGCCGGGGCGATCGAACGGATACTCGGACGAAGAGAGGGAATCACGCATTCGAGCCCAATATGGGCGAAGCGGCGCTCCAGCAAAGGCCTTTGTCGTTCGAACGGGATTTCGGTCCGCTCGCCTAGCTACCGGGCTCCTGCCTGCCGAGCCACTGTTCGAGCCACTTGATCGAATAATCGCCGGCGAGGAATTCGGGATCGCGGACCAGCTTCTGGTGGAGCGGGATGGTGGTCTTCATGCCCTCGACGACGAACTCCTCGAGCGCGCGCTTGAGGCGCATGATGCAGCGCTCGCGGGTCGAGCCGTAAACGATCAGCTTGCCGATCATGCTGTCGTAATAGGGCGGGACCTTATAGCCGGTGTAGAGGCCGCTATCGACGCGCACGTGCATGCCGCCGGGTGCGACGTAATTCTTCACCAGACCGGGTGATGGCGCGAAGGTCTCCGGATCCTCGGCGTTGATCCGGCACTCGATCGCATGACCGTGGAGATGGACCTGGTCCTGCGTGCAGCTCAAACCCTCGCCGCAGGCGACGCGGATCTGCTCGCGCACCAAATCGATGCCGCTGATCATCTCCGTCACCGGATGCTCGACCTGGAGCCGCGTGTTCATCTCGATGAAGTAGAATTCGCCATTCTCGTAGAGGAACTCGATCGTGCCGGCACCGCGATAGCCCATCTCGCCCATCGCCTTGCGGATGATCGCGCCCATGCGGTCGCGCTCTTCGGGCGAGATCACGGGCGAGGGCGCTTCCTCGAGGACTTTCTGGTGGCGCCGCTGGAGCGAGCAGTCGCGCTCGCCGATCGTGATCGCATTCCCTTCGCCGTCGCCGAACACCTGGAATTCGATGTGGCGCGGGTTGCCGAGGTATTTCTCCATGTAGACGGTGTCGTCGCCGAACGCCGAGCGCGCTTCGGACGCCGCCTGGCCCATCAGGCTCTCCAGCTGGTCCTCGGAGGGGACCACCTTCATCCCGCGGCCGCCGCCGCCCGACGCAGCCTTGATCAGCACCGGATAGCCGATCTCGTCCGCGACCTTTTTCGCCTGCTCGACGCTGGTCAGGGGGCCGTCGGACCCAGGAACGAGCGGAAGCCCGAGCTTCGCCGCAGTGCGCTTCGCCTCGATCTTGTCGCCCATCGTCCGGATGTGCTCGGGCTTCGGGCCGACCCAGATGATATTGTGCGATTCGACGATCTCGGCGAACTGGGCGTTTTCGGACAGGAAGCCGTAGCCGGGGTGGATCGCGTCGGCGTGGACGATCTCGGCCGCCGAGATGATGTTGGGGATGTTGAGATAGCTTTCCGTCGCCGGCGGCGGGCCGATGCACACGGTTTCGTCGGCGAGCCGGACATGCATCGCGTCGGCATCGGCGGTCGAATGGACCGCAACGGTCCGGATGCCCATTTCATGGCAGCCGCGGTGGATCCGGAGCGCGATTTCGCCCCGGTTGGCGATCAGCAGCTTGTCGATTTTCGCCATCTCATCCTCCCCACGATTTCGTGGGGAGGGGAACCATGCGGAGCATGGTGGAGGGGTCTTGGCCACTAAAGTAAGGAGAAGACCCCTCCACCGCACTTCGTGCGGTTCCCCTCCCCAGCAAATGCTGGGGAGGATGGCGACGGACGCCCATCAGCCGATCACCACGAGCGGCTGATCGAACTCGACCGGCTGCGCGTCGGTGACCATGATCTTTTTGACCACGCCGCCCTCGGGCGCGGTGATCGGGTTCATCACCTTCATCGCTTCGACGATCAGCAAAGTGTCTCCGGGCTTCACCGCGTCGCCCACGGCGATGAACGGCTTCGCGCTCGGCTCGGCCGAAAGATAGGCGGTGCCGACCATCGGCGACTTGACCGTGTGGCCGGTCACTTCCTCCGGCAAGGGAGCGGCGGAGGAGGGCAGGTCTTCCTTGGCATGCACCGGCGGCCCGCTCAACGCCGGGGCCGCAGGCTGCCCGAACGGGGCCATGCTCGCTGCGGCGATCGTCGCCGGAGCCTCGCGCTTCACCTTGATCCGGCGCTCACCGTCCTCGACCTCGATCTCGGTCAGGTCGTTGTCGCTGAGCAGCTGGGCGAGCTCGCGCACCAGAGCCGGATCGATTCGCATCGCGCCGTTCTTCCCGCCTTTCGAGGCTTCGGCCATGTACGCTTCCCCTATTGAATCTGGCTCTTGCCCTGCGCTGCGCCCGCTCCCTTGCAGAGGTGCGCAGCCGCGTCCAGTGCGAGCAGGTAGCCGAGCGGGCCCAGGCCGATTATCGAGCCGCGCGCAACCTGTCCGAGCAGGCTCTGCCGCCGAAATCCCTCACGCGCGTAGATGTTCGTCAGATGCACCTCGATCACCGGTACCGGAAGCGCGGCGACCGCGTCGCGGAGAGCGATGGAACTATGGGCATAGGCACCGGCATTGATGATTACCGCCGATGCCTTGGCGAGCGCCTCGTTCAACCAGTCGACGAGCACGCCCTCATGGTTCGACTGGCGGATGTCGAGTTTGAGCTTCAATCCCCTCGCCCGCTGCTCGAGCATCGCACCCATGTCGGCAAGCGTCTGGGTGCCGTAGATGCGCGGCTCGCGGGTGCCGAGCAGGTTGAGGTTCGGGCCATTGAGGACGAAGATGGTATCGGTCATTTGCGAGGCGGCGTGGAGCCTCCTATCTGGCCTTTGTCAATGAGTCTGGACGGAAGCCTCTCTGTGCGCGTCAACGGCGAGCACCGCCGCGTTCCGGGCGGGACGAGCGTTGCGGAGATGCTGAGCGAACTCGGGCTCGACCCGCTCCGCGTCGCCGTCGAGCGCAACCTCGAGGTGATTCCGCGATCGACGCTCAGGCAAGCCTGCGTCGAGGACGGCGACGATTATGAGATCGTACATTTCGTCGGAGGGGGTTGAGTGTTGCTCCTGACGTTAGCCGCAGCAATATCCCAGCCCCTGCCCGCGCGTGAACTCTTTCAGCGCGTCCGAAAGTGCGGCTTCGTTTTCAACGTCGATGCATGGCCGCCTGGCGACGGAGTTGTTCTAGCCAAGGATGGCCACACGCTTCTGATCGAGAGGCGACCCAATCAGGCGGCCAACCGCGTTTGCCTTATAGCTTGGGCCAAGAGACGTGGGTTCAAAATCCGGTATGTTCCAATTCCCAAACGATAGCACGAGCCAATGAACGCTCCCCAGTCATTCAATTCGGACACGTGGACGGTCGCGGGACGGACCTTCACCTCGCGGCTGATCGTCGGCACGGGCAAGTACAAGAGCTTCGAGGAGAATGCGTCGGCGGTCGAGGCATCCGGCGCGGAGATCGTCACCGTCGCGGTGCGGCGGGTCAATATCGCCGACCCGAGCCAGCCGATGCTGACCGACTTCATCGACCCGAAGAAGGTCACGTATCTGCCGAACACCGCGGGCTGCTTCACCGCCGAAGAGGCGATCCGCACGCTCCGGCTCGCGCGCGAGGCCGGCGGGTGGTCGCTCGTGAAGCTGGAAGTGCTCGGCGAAGCCAAGACACTTTACCCCGACATGCGCGAGACGCTGCGCGCGACGGAGGTGCTGGCCAAGGAAGGCTTCGAGCCGATGGTCTATTGCGTCGACGACCCAATCGCCGCGAAGCAGCTCGAGGAAGCGGGGGCGGTCGCGATCATGCCCTTGGGAGCGCCGATCGGGTCGGGGCTGGGGATCCAGAACCGAGTCACCATCCGCCTCATCGTCGAGGGCGCCAAAGTGCCGGTCCTGGTCGATGCGGGCGTGGGCACGGCGAGCGATGCCGCCGTGGCGATGGAGCTCGGCTGCGACGGCGTGCTGATGAACACCGCGATCGCCGAAGCCAAGGACCCCGTGCTGATGGCGCGTGCAATGAAGGCCGCGGTGGAGGCGGGGCGGCTGTCCTATCTTGCCGGCCGCATGCAGAAGCGCCGCTACGCCGACCCTTCGAGCCCGCTCGCCGGATTGATCTGACCCGTATATACGCGTATATACGAAAGCATGGGCGCGGTCACGAAAACCTTCAAGAGCGGCAACAGTGTTGCCGTACGCTTGCCGAAGGAGCTAGGGATAGCCGAAGGCACCGAACTCGAAATCGAGGAGACGGCCAGCGGTGTGCTGCTTCGCCGGAAGGCGAAACACACGGGCCGCGATCTCGTGGAGGCTCTCCAGAGATTGCCTAAGCCCGAAAAGCCCTGGAAGCGCGAGCGTATCGTTTTTCCGAACCGCACCTGGGGATAATTGCCCTACCTGCTGGACACGAGCGTTGCCGTTGCGCTGCTCGATGGCGTGCAGCCGATCATGAGTCGAGTGTCACAAATCGACGGTCAGTTCCTGTCGGTGATCTCATGGGTCGAACTCGAAGCCGGAGTATATCGTGAATCGTCGGGCCAGGTTGGCCGGCGAACGCGACTCGACGATCTTCTCGCTCACGTCGAAGTTTTCAATTTTGGGCCACTGGAAGTGGCGGCTTACTCGTCAGTCATTGCGACACTTGGCTTCTCGCGCCGCCTCATTGTCGACCGGATGATTGCCGCGACGGCGCTCGCGAACGATGTCACGCTGGCGACACTCAATCCGCGCGATTTCCGCGGCATCGCCGGATTGCGGGTGGAGGACTGGAGCTAGGCTCGGGCTGTTGCGGCCGCCGCTTGGCGCGCTGGCGCGGCCGACAGCAGCGGTTCGATTGCGTCGCCGATCAGTTCGCTCATCTGGCGCGCCCCCGCCGCGTCGCAGTGGAATTCGTCGATGAAGGTCAAATCGTCGGTCTTGCCCCAGCCCGCGAGCGGTATTCCGAGTTTGTCGGCAATCGCCTTGCGGCGGGTGAAGAAGGGCGGATCGAACTTCCTGAAATTGGCGAATTGCTTCTCCTGCGATTCCTGGAACGGCACGCCCAGATCGCACTCGAGCTCGATTTTGCTCGGCTTGGGCTTCTCGAAAAATGTCGATTGGTGAATTAGGACGAGCGGGACCCCGGCACCCCGGCAAAGCTTCGCGATTACCGAGGTCCACAGCGCGGTGAATGCCAGCATCCGCGGGAAGCTTTCGTCAGCATCGCACCGCACGCCGCTGCTTTTCAACGATTTCAAATGTCCGCGATTGGGTGAGCCGAAGACCGGGTCGGCGAGCGACGAATCGCAGAAGGTCGAGAGCTCGCCCGAGGTCGAATGGACGACAATCTCAGGCTTGCGGCCGGAACCCGCCATGAGGCCGGTAAGCAGCGAATGGAGATTGCGGCTGTTCGCGCCCGGCATCGTCGCGTTGGCGAAGGGAAAACCAAAGCGCGCGGTCAGCCGGGAGGGAATCGTATTCTCATTGCCGGCAATGCCAAAGCCGAACGCGTTGCTCGCGCCGAGCACGACGCCGTAGCGCTGGCTCCTGACACAGTCCGCGACCGAGAGCTGCTTGCCGTCGAAGACTGTGTGCCGGAAGCCGGCAGCGTCCGTGGTGAAGCTATCGGTACTGATGTTCGCGCCGTAGGTCAGCACGTCGCCGCGAAGACCGATATTGCGGCGGTTGGCCAGGAAATCGGCCATTTCGGGCCATTGCGCGGTGATCTTGTCGTAATTTGCCATGACCACACAATAAGCCCGCGCCGGCGGGGGTAAAGGCACGGAACGGCCTCGGCGGGTCGCGTGTTACCACTCCAGTCCGGAGGTGGACCATGGTCGCAACCGCGACAGACTTCACCGCCGAGCGCGAGGCAATGGTCGAGCGGCAGCTGCGGCGCCGCGGGATCACCGATGGCAAGATCCTCGATGCGTTCCTGGCGGTCCCGCGCGAAGCGTTTGTCGGCGCCGCGTACGCGCACCTCGCTTACGGCGATCATCCGCTCCCGATCGAGGCCGGGCAGACGATCTCGCAGCCGTACATCGTCGCGTTGATGATCGAGGCTGCCGCGATCGAGGTGGGCGACAGGGTACTCGAGGTTGGTTCTGGCTCCGGCTACGCCGCCGCGGTGATCAGCCGGATCGCCGCGAAAGTGGTCGGCATCGAACGGCAGCACGAGCTTGTCGAAGTGGCGCGCGGGCGCATGCGCCGGCTCGGGTACGACAATGTCGACATTGTCGAAGGAGACGGCACCAGGGGCTGCGCCGCGGAAGCGCCGTTCGACGCGATTCTTGCGGCCGCCAGCGGAAGCCACGTGCCCGACCCGTGGCTCGAGCAGCTCTCCGAATGCGGCAACATCGTCATGCCAGTCGGGCAGCCCGGATGGGTCCAGGAGCTGATCAAGGTGACGAAACGACCCGATGGGACGGTCGAGCGGCAGAACCTGGGCGGGGTCCGATTCGTTCCCCTGATTGGGGAAGAAGGTTGGAAAAATGCTTGATACTCAACTGCAAAGCTTGCCGCGGCTAATCGCCGACGCGGCCGAGCCGCTGCCCGACATCGACGATCCGGCGTTCGGCGCCATGTTCGACCGCTTCGGCGATGCGCGCGCGGTCTGCCTCGGCGAAGCGAGCCACGGGACGTCGCAATTCTACCGCGCCCGCGCTGCCATTTCGAAGCGCCTGATCGAGCGCCACGGCTTCACCATCGTGGCGGTCGAGGCCGACTGGCCCGACGCGGCGACGATCGACCGCTACGTCCGCCACCGGCCCGCGCGCGACCTCGACTTCAAGGCGTTCGAGCGCTTCCCGATGTGGATGTGGCGGAACGAGGAGGTCGACGCCTTCATCCGCTGGATGCGCGGCCACAACGAGAACCGCGCCTACGAGCGGATGTGCGGATTCTACGGACTCGATCTCTACAATCTCGCGGGCTCGATGGAGGCGGTTATCGAGTTCCTCGACAAGGAGGATCCCGAGCTCGGCCGGCTCGCACATCGCCGTTACGGTTGTCTCGAGCCCTGGGCCGACAACCCGCAGGTCTATGGGCGCCATTCGCTGATCGAGGGCTATGCCCGCTGCGAAGTGGGCGTCGTTCAGATGCTCCAGGACCTGCTCAAAAAGCAGGTCGATTGCTTCGGCGCGGAATGCGAGGAGTGGCTCGACGCTGCGGCGAACGCCCGCCTCGTCAAGGATGCCGAGGCTTATTATCGCGTGATGTACCACGGCTCCGCGGAGAGCTGGAATCTGCGCGACAGCCACATGTTCGACACGCTGAACATGATCCTCGACGCGAAGGGGCCGAATTCGAAGGCGATCGTGTGGGCGCACAACAGCCACATCGGCAACGCCGCCTTCACCGACATGGGAATCAACCGCGGCGAGCTGAACATCGGCCAGCTGGTGAAGGAGAAGTGGGACGACCGCGCCAGGCTGCTCGGCTTCGGCACCCACACCGGCACCGTTGCGGCGGCCGACGACTGGGACGAGCCGATGAAGATCAAGCGCGTGCGTCCGTCGCTGCCCGAAAGTCACGAACGGATGAGCCACGACAGCGACATCCCGCGCTTCCTTCTCGATCTGCACGAAGGCGAGGTCGGGCGCGAGCTCCGCGAAGAGCTCAAGGCGCCGCGGCTCGAGCGCTTCATCGGGGTCATCTATCGGCGCGAAACCGAGCGCTGGAGCCATTACAGCGAGGCGATCCTGCCGCGGCAGTTCGACGGATGGATCTGGTTCGACGAAACCAGTGCGGTCACGCCGCTTCCGGGCGAACAGCGCCCCGGCGAAGAAGCGCCGGCGGTCGAGGAGACTTATCCGTTCGGGCTGTGACCGCGGATTCCTTCACTTCGGATAATAAACGATGGAGCGAATCGCCGCCGTCCTGCGTATGTCTGCATGAGCTCGGTCATTCTTGGTTGCGGAGGAGATCATGCCGCACCGGCGCCGACCGCAAAAAGGGAGCTTCGGCAGTCACTTCGACGAGCTCGTGAAGCATTTTCCGGAGAACGGGGACGAGACGGACCAGCCTCGGTCCGACGACCCAAACCCCGACGGCCGCAGCGTGCACGATCGGCTGTTCGAGACAGCGTGGTCGCACAAGGACCGCAAGCCGCCACGCTGAGCTCGTCAATGCTGAACCGGGCGCAGGATGACGGAAGCGGCTAGCCTTTGGCTCGCTCGCGCAGCTTCGAAATGGTCGTCGCGTTGCTGATCTGCTCGACGTCGGTCTTGCAGTGGATCAGGCGCATGCCCCTGCGGTTCATCGCTTCGTCGAGTGCCGGTGCGAAATCCCCGGTCTTGTCGACCGTGGCCGCCCAGCCGCCGAACGCGCGCGCGAGCGCGGCAAAGTCGGGGTTCTTGAGCTGGGTCGCGGAAATCCGCTGCGGATATTCACGCTCCTGGTGCATCCGGATCGTGCCGTAAGCGCCGTTGTCGACCAGCACGACGAGCAGGTCGGCGCCATATTGCGCGGCGGTGGCCAGTTCCTGCCCATTCATTAGGAAGTCCCCGTCGCCCGCGACGCACACGACCGGCCGGTCCTTGAAGCGAAGCGCGGCGGCGACGGCGGCAGGCACTCCGTAGCCCATCGTCCCGCTGGTAGGCGCGAGCTGCGTCGGCATCGCGCCGTAGCGCCAGTAGCGGTGCCACCAACCCGAGAAATTGCCCGCTCCGTTGCAGATGATGGCGTTGTGCGGGAGCCTTTCGCGCATCGCCGCGACGCATGGGCCGAGATCGAGCTTCACGCCTTCACGCGGCTTCGGGTCGCTCCAGTCGAGCCATTCCTTGTGCGCGTCCTCGCCGCACGAGAAGCGGACCAGGTCGGGATCGATCCATTCGTCGATCATCTCGGCGAACTCGCCCATGTCGGCACAGACGGGCAAGTCGGCGTGGTACACGCGGCCGAGCTCGTTCGGGTCTGGATGGACGTGAACCAGCGTCTGGCCGGGATGATCGGGGGTGATGAGCGTGTAGCCGTCGGTCGTTGCCTCGCCGAGCCGCGGGCCCACAGCAAGGATCAGGTCGGCGTCGCGGATTCGCTGCTGGAGCCTGGGGTTCGGCCCGTAGCCGAGATTGCCCGCATAGACTCCGCACTTGTTGTCGATGGCGTCCTGCCGCCGGAACGCGGCGGCAACGGGAATTCCGTAGCGGAAGGCAAAGTTCGCGAAA
>JAICXO010000051.1 GCA_025980335.1 Sphingomonas sp.
AGATGGGCAAGTACCTGACCCAGCACGGCAAGAAGGAGAACAGCCTCGTCAAGCTCGCCTACGAGCACGACGTCCCGATCTTCTGCCCCGCGTTCACCGACAGCTCGGCGGGATTCGGACTCGTCAAGCACCAGGTCGACGCGATGAAGCGCGGCGGGCATTACATGACTCTCGACAGCATCGCCGACTTCCGCGAGCTCACCGACATCAAGATCAAGGCGGGCACCACCGGCCTCCTCATGATCGGTGGAGGCGTTCCCAAGAACTTCACGCAAGACACTGTGGTTTGTGCCGAAATCCTCGGCCACGACGATGTCGAGGTGCACAAATACGCGGTCCAGATCACGGTCGCCGACGTCCGCGACGGCGCCTGCTCGTCATCCACGCTCCAGGAAGCTGCGAGCTGGGGCAAGGTCTCGACCGCGATGGAGCAGATGGTGTTCGCCGAGGCGACCAGCGTCCTTCCGCTCCTCGCCAGCGACGCCTGGCATCGGGGTGCCTGGCGCAACCGCAAGAAGCGCCGCTTCGCCAAGCTGTTCGACTAAGCACCTCTCCTCGTCTGCAAGCGAGGGAACCCAGCTTGCCGCTACAGCCGTAGCCCTTAAGAACGACGCACCCTTTCTCTGCAGGACAGCCGATGCGCCGCCTTCTCAGCTCCATTTCGATTGCCGCCGCCCTCGCCTTCACCGCCGCTCCGGCGCTTGCCGACGACGGTCCGTCGAAGGGCGATGACAAAGCCAAGATCGAGCTGCCGCCGATGTCGCCCGACAAGTCGATCGACCAGTCGGTCGTCATCGATGGTCATGCGCTCCGCTACAAGGCGACGGTCGGGCACATCGATGTCCATGACGACAAGGGCAAGACCATCGGCCAGGTCGTCTATACCGCCTACACCGTCCCTTCGAGCCGCTACGCCCGGCCGGTGACCTTCGCCTTCAACGGCGGCCCCGGCGCGTCGTCGGTGTTCCTCAACATGGGTGCGATCGGGCCCAAGAAGGTCAATTTCGGAGTCCAGGGCGACAGTCCCTCCGACCCGGCGATCCTCCATGACAATCCGAACACCTGGCTCGGCTTCACCGACCTCGTCTTCATCGATCCCGTGGGAACCGGATTCTCGCGCAGCCTCGAGGATGAGGACGCGACCAAGAAGGACTTCTACGACGCCAAGACCGACATCCAGTATCTCAGCCGTGTGGTCTATGGCTGGCTGGTCAAGAACGGCCGGATGACCGGTCAGAAATATCTGATCGGCGAAAGCTACGGCGGCTTCCGCGTGCCGAAGCTCGCCTATGAGCTGCAAAGCCGGATGGGCGTCGGCGTCTCGGGGATCGTCATGGTCTCGCCCTATCTCGATCCCGCCGCGACCGGCCGCGAGACCGCTTTGTCCCCGCTGCCCTGGATGATCGACCTGCCGGCAATGGCCGCGGGGCATTTCGAGCGCGAAGGCGGAATCGACCCGCAGCGCATGGCCCAGGTCGAAAATTACACGCAGACCCAGTTCGTCACCGATTTCCTCGCCGGAACCCGCAACAAGGAAGCGACCGACCGCTTGTCCGCGCACGTTGCCGAGCTGACCGGGCTGGACCCGGCGCTCGTGCGGCGGCTCAACGGCCGCGTCGACATCGAAACCTACCTGCGTGAGATCCGCCGCAACACCGGGCAGGTCGGAAGCGTGTACGATTCGAATGTGACTGCATGGGACCCGTTCCCCGGCTCGCCCGAGCCGCGCTACAACGACCCGCTGCTCGACGGGATCATCGCCCCGACCACCAGCGCCGCGGTGGATTTCATCACCAACCAGGTCGGCTGGAAGGATGACGCGCATTACGAGACGCTCTCTTACGACGTGAACAAGGACTGGAAACGCGACGACAGCGACTCGCCGGTCACCGATCTGCGCAAGGCGATCGGCAATGATCCCAAGATGGCGGTGATGATCGTTCACGGCTGGGACGACCTGTCGTGCCCCTATTTCGGCTCCAAGCTGATTCTCGAGCAGATGCCGCCGGAAGGACCGTTCCAGAACATTCAGCTCCACGTCTATCCAGGCGGGCACATGTTCTACGCGCGGCCGGACAGCGGCGCGGCGTTCAGGCGCGATGCGGCGGCGCTCTATCGGCGCTAGCTGCGCGCCGCGATTGCCAACCGCCACGAACTGAAGCACCCTCCCGCGGCCTCAAGCCCCGGGAGGGTTTTTCAAATGCACCCAAGTCCGCTGCTCGGCCCGGTCGTGGCGCTGGTCGCCTGGTCGATCGTAATGTTCGTGTGGCTCGCGATTGCGCGCGCGCCGCAGCTGCGCGGCCGCAAGATCCCGAACGGCGCCCGCGGCGTCGACCTCGAGCGGGAGCAGCCCGGAAGCACGCACTGGCCGGCGCACAACTACCAGCATTTGATGGAACAGCCGACGATCTTCTACGCGATCGTGTTCGCGCTGGTGCTGATGGGCTTCGATGCGCCGATCAACGTCTATCTCGCATGGGGCTACGTGGGTTTCCGCATTGTCCACAGCATCTTTCAGGCGACCGTCAACGTGGTCCCCGTCCGCTTCCTGCTGTTCCTCGCCGCGACCATCTGCCTGATCGGCCTGACCACCCACGCAGCGCTGAGGCTCATCCTCGGCCACTGAAACAGGCGGCAAGCTCGACGTGGGTCGACCAGCGGAACTGGCCGACGGGCTTCACCCAGTCGAGCGAGTAGCCGCCGTCAACCAGCATTTTTGCGTCGCGCGCGAAGGTTGCCGGATTGCAGCTGACGTAGGCGATCCGTCCGACCGCCGAGCCTGCGAGCGTCCGAACCTGCTCTGCAGCACCGGCGCGCGGCGGATCGAGGACGACTGCTTTGAAGCGCTCGAGCTCACCGCGATCGAGCGGGCGCCGATAAAGGTCGCGATGCTCCACCTGGATTGACGGGGCCGCGCGCTTGAGCGCCGCCGCCGCGTCGCGCGACGCCTCCGCCGCATAGCTCGCGCGAACTGCAAGCGCGAATGTCCCCAGACCCGCGAAGAGGTCCGCGATGGATGCGACTGCGCCGGTCGCTTCGCGAACACTGGCGATCAACGCGGCTTCGCCGTCCTCCGTCGCCTGCAGGAAGCCGCCAACCGGAAAAGCAACTGGCGTACCCGGCAGCGTGATCGTCACCGGGTTGGGCTCGAAGATCGCCTCGGGTCCGAGCCCGCTATCGATGCTGAGCCGCGCCACATGGTGTTCGGAGGCGAATGACGTCAGCCGCTCGACCGCGGCCAATCCCTCCGCCTGAACGCCCTTGAGCAGGACGTCGGGGCCTTGGTCGACTAGCGTCAGCTGCACTTCCGCAGTGCGCTTCGGCGGAAGCAAGGTCGCGAGAAGCTGCCGCAGCGGTGCCACGAGCGCGAACAGCTCAGGCCTCAGGATATGGCATTCGCGCATATCGACGATCCGGTGCGACTTCTCGGCGTTGAACCCGAGCACCGCGCCCTTTCCCACTTTCAAGGCGCGCAGCGTCGCGCGCCGGCGCGAGCACGGCGGCGACAAATGCGGTTGACGGATCTCGGTCGCGAGCTCGTGCTGCGCGAGCGCGGTTTCGATGCGCGACACGAGGTAACCGCGATATGCGTCGTCGTCGGCATGCTGGAGCTGGCACCCGCCGCATTCCGGGAACAGGCTGCACGGCGGCGCCTGGTGATGCGGCCCGGGCGCGAGCGCGCCGTCGTCGAGCAGCGCATCGCCCGGAACCCCGAATGCGACGTGCCGTCCACTCGCCGTCACCCCGTCGCCCCGAGCGGCAATTCGAACGATCAGCTCATGCATCGCGCGAGCCGATTGCGATACGGCTCAGCTCCCGGCAAGCTCGTTCGCGAGCGCGTCGGCATGATAGACCTTGCGCAATGCTTCGCTTACCGCCGCCGCGGAGACTGCCACGGAGCGGTTGAGCGCCGGATCGTAGCCGTAATCTCCGCCGAGGCTGTAGATATTCCCGTCGAAGATCGCGCCGATCACCTCGCCGTTCGCATTGATCAGCGGGGAGCCGGAATTGCCGCCAATGACGTCGTTAGTCGTCGAGATGTCGAACACGGTGTCGAGATTGAGGCTGCTCTTTGCCGCGATCCAGCGTGGATCGAGGTCGAACGGCGGCTTGCCCGTGGCCCGTTCGTACAATCCCTTGAAGTAGGTGAAGGGCGGCACCGTCGTTCCGTTGCGGGTCCAGCCGTCGATCTTCCCGTAGGAGAGTCGAAGCGTGAAGGTCGCGTCGGGGTAGATGGTGTCCCCGTAGGCGGCGAAACGCGCCTTCGCGATCTTCTCCGATGCGGCGCTGATCGGTCCATCGACGCGGTTGTTCCATTCGGTCCGGAGCTTGCGCGCTTCCGGGTCGATCCGAAGGACGTACCGGATCATCGGGTCATTCGATGCCTGAATCGCCGCCCAGCCGCCATCCCACAATTTCTTGCGAACCGCAGCGTCCCCGAGCTTCGAGGAGGCAAGCTCCGTCGAGAGATGCTCGGGGCTGTCGCGGCCGAGCAGCAAATGCGTGTAGGGACCGTCGGCGGTCAGATATTCGCGCGATTTGGACAGCCAGAACTCGAGCAGCTGCTGCTCCAGCGCCGGCTCGACCGGCTTGACGTCGAGGATCTGCTTTTCGAGCAGCGGAAGCTGGCTGTCCGAATAACCCGGCAGCCGCTCGGCCGAAGGCTTCTGCCGCTCCGCCGCGGCGCGCACCAGGCTGCGCGCATAGCGGAACAGGTCCGACCCGATCGGTCCGCTCTCGACGAACCGGTAAGGCAGGTAGAGCGCCGCGAGGTCGTTCTGGGCGTTGGCAATCGTCGCCCACGGATTTCCGAAATCGGGGCCGAGGTTCAGCTGCGCCGCTTTCGCCTGGAGCGCCGATTGCTCCGCCTGCTTCTGCGCCATCAGGCCGCCGCTGTTGAGCGCGAACAAGCGGCCGAAATAGACCTTGTACGAATTCTCGAGCCCGAACAGCAGGTCCTGCGCGATCCTCTTGTGCTCGGGCGATTCCTCGCTGAAGCGGGTCAGCCGCCCGCGTAGCTCTGCAAGCTGGACGAGCATCATCGGGATTTGCAGGTCGCGCTGCGTCGCGAGCTGAGCAGTCGTCAACTGGCGGTCGGTTCCGCCTGGATTTCCGGCGACGAACACCGGCTCGCCCGCCGTCGGAGCCGACGCATTCCACTTCAGATGGCCCGGCGTCGCGACCGGGCTACCGTTCTCGTAAAGCCGCACGAAGGCGCTATCGAGGTCGTAGCGAGGGAAATTGAAATTGTCCGGGTCGCCGCCGAAGAAGGCGGTCTGCACGCCCGGCGAGAAGACCAGCCGGACATCGGAATATTTCCGGTACTTGTAGAGCTTGAACTGGCCGCCATGGTAGAGGTCGACGACTTGGCAGCGGAACCTCGGGTCGTCACCGCAGCCCTGCTTCTCGATGGTCGAGGAGTCCGCGTTCCGCGCTTTCACCAGCGCTTCGCCGGTCAATCCCTTGTCGGCCGCCTGCATCTGCGGGGTGACATCGCTGATTGAGGTCAGGATCTCCGCCTGCATGCCGGCGCATTTGCGCTCTTCGGGACGCGTGCTGGCGATGTAGCCGTGGGTGTAATAATCGTGCGCCTTGCTCGACAGGTCCTGCGCGCATTCCGCGACGCAATGGTTGTTCGTCAGCACCAGCGCGTTGCCGCTCACGACCGAGGCCGAGCAGCCGGTGGACAGCCGAACCGCGGCGCCGCGGATATGATCGAGCCACGCCTGGTCGATATGCGTGCCATATTCCTTGTTCACCACCGCGATCGGGAAATTGTCGAAGGTCCACATGCCTTCGTCGGCGAGCGCGGAAGACGGCGCCAGCACAGTCCCGGCAACAAGCAGTGCGAACAATCTGCGATTCATGGAAGTCCTCTCTCGTACAGTCGCAGCATGGCGTGGCGTCCCTGAGAGGGCAAGCGGCTAGGCGAGGAGCGCCAGTGCTTGCGGAACGGACCGCACCAGATCGTCGGCGATCATCTCAGGGCCGGCGATCTCGGCTGCGCGTCCTTGGAGCCACACGCCGGCGCATGCGGCGTCGAACCCGGGCATTCCGCGAGCGCGCATCGCCGCGATGATGCCGGAGAGCACATCGCCGGTACCCGCGGTGGCGAGCCACGCCGGCGCCGGTGGCGCAAAGGCGAGTTGGCCGTCGGGGGACGCGACCAACGTATCGGGCCCCTTGTACACGACGACCGCGCCGGACCTGCGCGCCGCCTCGAGCGCACGCTCGGGCTTGCTGCCGCCGATGTCGCCGAACAAGCGCCGGAACTCGCCTTCGTGCGGCGTGACGATCGCGTCCTGGCCCTTGAGCCGCTCGGGCTCGCCGAGATGCGGGATCGCGTCCGCGTCGATGACTTTCGGCGCCCTCGACGTCAGCGCCAGCGTCAGCACCTGCGGAATGTCGCCCATGCCCGGCCCGACCAGAAGGCAGCCGATCCGCTCGTCATTGACCTCGGCGGTGTCGGTCTGGACGATCGACGAGGGCAGCCCGTCGATGTGCCGCGACGTGCTGACCCGCACATAGCCGGCGCCGGCTCGTGCGGCCGCCGTCGCCGCCAGCGCGATCGCGCCCGGCATCTTGCCCGCCAAAGCGTGCACCAGACCGCGATCGTACTTGTGGCCGCCCGGGTCGAGCGGCGGCACGACCGGCGGTGCAATCTCGTGCCAGTCGCTTCGAGCGTCGATTCCGATGTCGGCGAGCACCACGCGCCCGCACTTGTGCATCGCAGGGTAAAGCCGATGCGCGGGCTTGAGCGCTCCGAACGTGACCGTCATGTCGAACATCGGAACGGGGCTGAGCTCGGCCCCGCTGTCGCTCTCGACCCCGCTCGGCAGGTCGCAAGCGATCTTCACGACCGCCTGCTCACATAACCTCGAAAGCTGCGCTGAAACAGTGTCTTTCAACCCGCGCTTCAGGCCTGTTCCGAACAGGCAATCGATGACGAGCGGAGCTGACAGCGTCGAATCCGACAGCACCTCGACTTCGCGGTGCCAGTGGCCGAGCGCCCACTGCGCCGCGGCGCTCTTCGGCTCCGAGAGAGCGGCAATGCGGACAGCGACCCCGCGCGCGGCAAGGTGCCGCGCCGCAGAATAGCCGTCGCCGCCGTTGTTCCCCGGGCCGCACAGCAGCAGCGCGGGCACCGGGCCCGCGAAGCGGTATGCCGCTTCGGCGAGCGCCGCGCCCGCCCGCTCCATCAGCTGCTCGACGCTTGTGCCGCCGTCGATCGCCGCCTGTTCGGCAGCGCGCATCGCCTCCGCGGTTAGGATCGGCCGGGCCACCATCGGCCGCTCCCCTAGCGCAGGAAGGTCGCCAGGCGCCACCATTCGCGCGGCACGCCGTCGGCGGCTGCGTCGCGGGCTTCGTCGCTCTCGAACAATGCAAAGCAGGTCGCGCCCGAGCCCGACATGCGCGCGAACGACGCGCCGGGCTGCGTCGAAAGCCACGCGAGTACCGATCCAATCTGCGGCACCAGTGAAATCGCCGGCTCCTCGAGGTCGTTCCTGCCGTCGCGCCAGTCGCCGAGCGGCCCATGGTCGACACCGCTCCACCGGCCGAAGACCGCTGGCGTCGAGAGCGGGACCCGCGGGTTGACGAGCAGGACGGGCATCCCGGAAAGCTCCGGAAGGGAGATTGGACTCAGCTGGTCGCCTGCCCCCTCGCCGCGCGCCGGCAGGCTCAGCAGGCACGCCGGCACATCGCTTCCAAGCGTCGGCGCAACGTCGAGCGCGAACCGCGGGTCGATCCGCCACAGCGACGTCAGCAGGCGAAGCGCCGCCGCGGCATCCGCCGATCCTCCGCCGAGACCGGACGCGATCGGAAGCAGCTTGTCCAGCAGGAGCGCCGCGCCAGCCGCGACCGAAGCCGCGTCGCGGAGCGCTCGAGCGGCCGTCAGCACGAGATTGTCGTCGTCTTGAGCAAGCTCCGCCGCAAATGGCCCGGTCACCGACAGGGACAGTCCGTCCGACGAGGACTGCTCCTCCACGGTCAGTCGGTCTCCGTCGGTGCAGAAGGCGAACAGCGTCTCGATCGAATGCCGCCCGTCGGGCAGCTTCCCCCTGACGTGAAGCGCGAGATTGAGCTTCGCCGGCGCGATCTCGCTTGCGGCGGTCAAGGCGCGGCGTTGGCCGGCGTAAGGCCGGAGGCGAGCTTCTCCTTGACGCGGTCGGCGACCTTGTCCTCGGCGGTGACCAGCGCGGCGTGCCACGCGAACCGCGCCTCGAACCGGCGACCGGACGTGTAAAGCGCATCGCCGAGATGCTCCTGAATTTCCGCTTGCTCGGGATCCTTTTCCGCCGCCTTCTGGAGCGTTTCGATGGCCTCGTCGGTCTTGCCGCGCTTGAACTGGGCCCAGCCGAGCGAATCCGTGATCGATGCGTCGTCGGGCGCAAGCTGGCTCGCCTTGCGGATCATCGCCTCGGCCGCATCGACGTCCTCGCCGCGCTCGAGCTTCGCGTAGCCCATGAAGTTGAGCAGCACCGGCTCGTCGGGCGCGATCGCCAGCGCCTGCTGAAGAGCAGTCCTCGCCTCGGGCCAGCGGTTCGCTTCCTCGAGCGCGCTCGCCTGGAGGAGAAGCAGCGGCCACAGCTCGCTCTTCAGCCCTTGCGCATTGGCGACGGCAACCGCGCGCCCGAAGGCATCGGCGGCCTCGTTGTGCCGGTCCATCGCCTCGAGCACGTCGCCGAGCCGGGAATAGTCGCTGAGACCCGCCGCGGGATTCTGGACCGCGGCAGCAGCGATCGCATAGGCTTCGTTGAAACGCTTGTCGTGCGTCAGGATGCGCACCTGGACGTCGCGGACCTGCGAAATCAGCGCGTTGTCCAGCGGGATCGCGCCGAGCAGTGCGAGCGCCTCGTCGCCGCGATCCTGCGAATCGAGCAGCAGCCCAAGCAGCGCAGTCGCGCCGCTATTCCCCGGATCGGCATAGCGCGCGACCTGAACCAGCCCGATCGGCGGTGCGGCATGCTGAAGTCGCGCGACTTCCGCGCCGAAGGCGGTCAGGACCGAGCTCAGCGCCTCGGCGGTGGTATTGATCCCCTCGCCCGTCGGCTTGCCCGCGAGGATGCGCTGGCGCGCGGCGGCGGAATCGCTGATCATCCCATCGACCATCGCAGCGGCGCGCGTGCGGTCACCGGCTGCGAGGAATCCGTCGGCGAGCGCAAGCCGGACGCGAGCTTCGCGGGCGCCGGCAGCACCGATCGCTCGGCGCGCGAACGGCTCGGCTTCCGCAGGACGGTGGAATTTCAACAGGATCAGCGCTTGTTCCTCATCGCGCAGCGGCCCCAGCAGGCTCTTGGCCGGAATCTGGTTGATGGCCGAGAGCGCGGCCGCCTGGTCGCCGCGCTCGGCCGCGTCCCAGGCGTTCAGAAGCGGCGAAAGGAAGGTCAGGTCGCCGCTGCCGCCGGTCGACGCGAGCCACGGCAGCGCCCGGTCGACGTGATGCTGCTTGACGTTCTCGGTCACGAGCAGCAGCCGCGCGTCGGTCGATAGCTTCGCCGTCGGGATCTTGCCGGTGAGGCTCAGCGCCAGGTCCATCCGCCCGGCCCCGATCGCCTCCGTCAGCGCCTGCTGAGCGAACTGGATCTGGTCGGGTTGCGCGTCGGCAAGGGTCGCCAGCAGCTCGGCGGCACGCGCATGCTCCCCGTTGATCGCCGCGGCGCGCGCCTCGACATAGGTCAGCGCCTCGTCGCCCGTGGACAGTCGCGCTGCGAAAGCCGGAAGCGGGGCCAGCGCCAGCGCTGCGAGGGCGGCACCGGCAAGAAGCTTACATGTTCGGATAATTGGGGCCTCCGCCGCCTTCGGGAGTGACCCAATTGATGTTCTGGGTCGGGTCCTTGATGTCGCACGTTTTGCAATGGACGCAGTTCTGGGCGTTGATCTGGAGCCTCGGTTCACCACTCTCGCTCTCGACGAATTCATAGACGCCTGCCGGGCAGTAGCGCTGCTCGGGACCGGCATAGACCGGCAGGTTGATGGCGGTGGGTATGTCCGCGTCCTTGAGCGTCAGATGAACCGGCTGGTCTTCCTCGTGATTGGTGTTCGACACGAACACGGACGAAAGCCGGTCGAACGTGAGGACTCCGTCGGGCTTCGGGTAGTCGATCGGGCGCACCTGACCCTTCTCGCGAAGGCTGGTGTGATCCGGCCTGAGCTTCAGGGTCCAGGGCACTCCGATCCCCAGCTGGTTGAGCCATAGGTCGAGCCCGGCGTAGAGCGTCCCCGCGGTCGCACCCCAATGCGCCACGGCCGGCTGCGCATTGCGGACCTTGTGCAGCTCCTGCGCGACCCAGCTCTTGTGAAGCGCGGGCGGGTAGGCTTCGAGCACGTCGCTCGAACGGCCGTCGACGATCGCCTGGAACGCCGCTTCCGCCGCAATCATTGCCGACTTCATCGCCGTGTGCGTGCCCTTGATCCGCGGCACGTTCACGAACCCGGCCGAACAGCCGATCAGCGCGCCGCCGGGGAACACCAGCCGCGGGATGGCCTGCCAGCCGCCCTCGTTGATCGCGCGTGCCCCGTACGACACCCGGCGGCCGCCCTCGATCTCAGCGCGGATCGCCGGATGGGTCTTCCAGCGCTGCATTTCCTCGAAAGGCGACAGGTACGGGTTGGCGTAGTCGAGCGACACGACGAACCCGAGCGCGACCTGGTTGTTCTCCTGGTGGTAGAGGAACCCGCCGCCCCAGGCCTCATCCAGCGGCCATCCTTGCGTGTGGATCACTCGCCCGGGCTTATGTTTCTCGGGAGGAATGTCCCACAATTCCTTGATTCCCAAGCCGTAAACCTGCGGTCCGCTGTCGTCGCGCAGAGCGAACAACTCGGTCAGCCGCTTGGTCAAATTTCCGCGCGCGCCCTCCGCCAGGAAGGTATAGCGCGCGTGAAGCTCCATCCCCGGCTGGTAATCGCGCCGGAGCGAACCGTCGCGTGCGATTCCGACCTCGCCGGTCGCGACGCCCTTCACCGAGCCGTCGTCGTTGAACAGGATCTCGGCCGCAGGAAATCCCGGGAAAATCTCGACTCCGAGCTCTTCAGCCTGAACCGCAAGCCAGCGGCAGAAATTGCCGAGGCTCAGCGTGTACGTCCCCTTGTTGTTCATGAACGGCGGCATCAGGAAATGCGGAAACTCGCGCTTCGTCCGCTCGCTCAACACCCAGTGATGGTTGTCCGTGACGGGAACGGTGAGCGGCGACCCCTTGTCCTTCCAGTCGGGGATCAGCTCATCGAGCGCGATCGGGTCGATGACTGCGCCCGACAGGATGTGCGCGCCGACTTCGCTCCCCTTCTCGAGGATGCACACCGACAGCTCGCGGTTCGCCGCGTTCGCGAGCTGCTTCAGGCGGATCGCGGCGCTCAAGCCGGCTGGCCCCGCACCGACGATCACCACGTCATAAGTCATGGATTCGCGCTCGCTCATCCGCTCCTCTCAAGTGGGCCGCCCACGCCGAATTCGCCGCGTCTCGTCGCGTCGTCCACACAATTCGACTCGTCTGCCCTGCCCATTCCTTGACCGCGGCGTCAATGGCGGGCGAGGGTGGCACCGTGGGTGGGGAAGTGGATTCAATCGGCGCAGATCTGTCTCAGGCCGAGGCGCGGAGTGCGCTCGCCTGGTGGCTGCAGGCGGGCGTCGACGTCGCGATCCAGGAGGAGCCGCGCAACTGGCTGAAGCCGCGAGCGGCGCGGCCGACGGTCCCTCGCGAGGGACCGTCCGTGCCCGAGCCGCCGAACGTCAGGCCGCCAACTCACGAAACGCTCGCCGAGCTCCAGGACTGGCTCGCGACCAGCGTGCACCTCCCGCTCGCTTCGGCGGCCGCCCGGCGAATCCTCCCGCACGGGCCGGCGAATGCCGCGATCATGCTGCTGAGCGATGCGCCGGCGCTCGAAGATTATGCCGCGAGGCAGCCGATCGGTGGCGACGCGTGGGAGCTGACGAAGCGGATGCTCGCAGCGATCGGGATCAGCCCCGAGGAAGCCTACAGCGCCTCGCTGTCCCCGATCCACGCGCCCGGCACGCGCCTGACCGGCTCCGATCGCGACGATTATGCCGCAATCGCCCGCCGGCACATTCAGCTCGCCAGTCCGAAACGGCTGCTGTTGTTCGGCGACGCCGCCTCGCAAGCGCTGCTCGGCAAACCGGTCGCGCAGGCACGCGGCCACGTGCACAAGATCGAAGGCGTGCGCACCGTCGCCACCTTCCATCCGCGCCACCTGATTAAGCGCCCATTAGACAAATCATTGGCATGGCGGGATCTTCTGCTCCTGATGGAGGACGAGTCTTGAAGGCTGGACTGCTCGCGTTCGGGACCCTCGTCTGCGCCACGCCGCTGATGGCGCAGCCCGCCCGCGATCCGCTCGCCCCGCTCACGCCTTCGACACAGCAGATCGCTCCGGCGCCTGCGCAACCGGCCGCTCCCTCAGTGCCCGCGCCGAGAGACTGGCGCGGCGTGTTCGACGCAATCGACGCCGGCAACTGGGCCTCCGCCGCGGCCGGGATCGCGGCGCTTCCGCCGAGCGTGCTCACGCCGGTGGCCAAGGCCGAGCTCTACACGGCCAAGGGATCGCCAGTCGTCGACCTCGCTTCGCTGCAAGCGCTGATCGCCCAGGCGCCGGAGCTTCCCGAAGCGAACCAGCTCGGGCTCATGGCACTGAAGCGCGGCGCGACAATGACGCCGATGGTGATTCCCGAAAAGGACACGGTCGTGCTCGGCTCGGCCCCGGTCCGCTATCGCGCGCACCCGGTCCAGGGAGAGCCCGCAGCCGACCAGCTCCGCTCCGCGCTCGACCCGCTGATCAAGGCCGACGACGCGACCAATGCCGAAGCCCTGCTGACGACGCAGGGCCCTGCCCTCTCCGCCGAAGCGCGGGCCGAGGCAGGCACTCGCGTCGCCTTTATTTATTACGTGCTCGGGCTCGACATGGACGCGCGCCGCGTCGCCGACACCTGGCGCCAGGGAGCGACGGGCGAATGGGCGGCGCAGGCGGCGTGGGTGTCCGGCCTCGCCTCATGGCGGTTGGGCGACTACAACAGCGCCTCGGCCGATTTCCAGCAGACGGCGCAATATGCCGACCAGCGCGAGCTCCGCGCCGGCGGGTTTTATTGGGCGGCGCGGTCCGAGCAAGCGGCCGGGCGGCCGGCTGCGGTCGAGCGGCTGCTCAAGGCCGCTGCGACGAGCGCGGAAGCGCCCGAGAGCTTCTATGGGCTGATCGCTCGCGAGACTCTCGGCCTCTCGACCAAGCTCGGCTCCGACCCGCTCACCGCTTACGATCCGCCGGTCGACCAATATCCGAACGTCCAGCGCGCGATCGAACTGGTCAAGATCGGCGAACCGGGCCTCGCCGAGCAGATGATCCGCCATCAGGCGCTGATCGGCGCTCCTTCCGAGCACCATGCGCTGATTCAGCTCGCCAAGCGGCTCGACCTGCCGGCGGCCCAGCTATGGCTTGCGAAATACGGACAATATGGCGCGCGCGCCGACGCGACCGACCGCTATCCGAACCCGCACTGGAGCCCGGTCAACGGCTGGCGGGTGGATCCGGCGCTCGCCTTCGGCCACATCGTGCAGGAATCTGCGTTCCGCCGCGCTGCGGTGAGCACCGCCGGGGCCGTCGGCCTGATGCAGGTGCTCCCCGTAACGGCGCAGATGGAGGCGAACAGCCAGGGCCTCGCCTACAGCCGCGCAAGCCTCACCGATCCGAGGTACAATCTCGAGTTCGGCCAGAGTTTCATCGAGCGGATGCGCGGCGATTCGGCGACCGGCGGCCAGCTGCCCCGGATCATCGCTTCCTACAACGCGGGCCCGCTCCCCGTCGCCAGGTGGGCGGGCATCAATGACAAGGGCGATCCGACCTTGTGGATCGAA
Source organism: Sphingomonas sp. (assembly GCA_025980335.1). GTDB lineage: Bacteria > Pseudomonadota > Alphaproteobacteria > Sphingomonadales > Sphingomonadaceae > Sphingomicrobium. The sequence goes on from JAICXO010000051.1 coordinate 13,860, forward strand.
TCCATCCCCTATTGGGAGACGCGCTACTACGTTCCGTCGGTGATGCGGAACATGTGGGTGTACCAGGGGCTCGACCACGAGGACACGCCGACGCTGAAAGCCATGGCCGAGCACCATTGGCCGGCGTTTCCCGCAAACGCGCCGAGGTTCAGCAGCGAGCGCACGGCAGCCCCGCTCGGTGCTCAGGCAGGCGAGAAGTAGAACCGGGGCCAGTGCGTCCTGCGCATATGTTCTTGTTCTGTTCTCATGATCGGCATAGACTCGCGGCATGCCGGTCGAGTCGAGCAACGGGCGCGGAGCCACGCGCAATCCGACACCGACGCGCTTCAACCTCAAGGAACGCGCGGACGACGGCGAATGGCTCGATCAGGTAGAGGCGCTCGACGGAGTTGCGAAGCGCCGGACCACCGTCACCATCGAGCGGCCCAAATCGATCCTCACCCGCAACAGCTCGCCCGATATCGGCTTCGACCGCTCCGTCAACGCGTACCGCGGCTGCGAGCACGGCTGCATCTATTGCTTCGCGCGGCCGACCCACGCCTATCACGACCTCTCGCCGGGCGTGGACTTCGAATCCCGGCTGTTCGTGAAGCCGAGCGCGGCCCAGCTGCTTCACGCGGCGCTGTCGCGGCCGGGCTACGAATGCCGTCCGATCGCGATGGGCACCAACACCGATCCCTATCAGCCGATCGAGGAACGATGGCGCATCACGCGCTCCGTCGTCGAGCTGCTGCTCGAAACGCGCCATCCGTTCACCATTACCACCAAGTCGGACCGGGTGCTTCGCGATCTCGACCTGCTGAAGCAGGCTGCGGACCTGCGCATTGCGTCGGTCGCGCTCTCGGTCACCTCGCTCGACCCGAAGGTCGCGCGCACGCTCGAGCCCCGCGCGCCACAGCCGCGCAAGCGCCTCGCCGCGGTCAAGGCCCTAAACGACGCCGGCGTGCCCTGCTATGTCGCGATCGCGCCAGTGGTCCCGCAGATCACCGACCATGAGCTCGAGCATATCATCGAAGCGGCGGTCGAAGCGGGCGCGCCGGGCGGCTTCTATCTTCCGGTCCGCCTGCCGCACGAGGTCGCGCCCTTGTTCCGCGCCTGGCTCGACGAGCATTATCCCGACCGCGCGGCGAAGGTCATGGCCACGATCCGCTCCATCCGCGGCGGCCGCGACAACGATCCCGATTTCTTCAGCCGAATGCGCGGGAGCGGCCCGTGGGCCGACCTGCTCAAGACCCGGTTCGAAATCGCGGCGAAGAAATATGGCCTCAGGCAAGCGAAGTTCCCGCTTCGCACCGACCTCTTTCGCCCGCCCGAAGGCGACCAGATGCGCCTCCTTTAATTCGGAGCCGGAACGGCCGTGCCGCGTTGGGGCTCGCAAAAGGAGGATCCCATGCGCATTCTGATCGCTCTTCCCGCACTGCTCGCGCTCGGCGCGTGCAACGTCAGCAAGCAGGGCAATGCCGTCACCGTGCAATACGACCAGAACACCGCCGAGAATACGGCGAGCGACATCGGCAACACCGCGCAGAACATCGCCGGGGATATCGGCAACGACGTTCAGAACACCGGCGACAAGATCCAGAACAAGGTCGGCCGCGACAACGGCAACAGCAGCACGAACACGCAGGCCAACGCGACCGAGAACAAGCAATAGTTGGACCAGGGTTCGGGCGCTGCTAACGCGGCGGCGGCGGGGAGTAGCGCAGTCTGGTAGCGCATCTGCTTTGGGAGCAGAGGGTCGCAGGTTCGAATCCTGTCTCCCCGACCACCACTTGAACGCATGGGGGCGCACATGAACAAGGCGCGGGTCGAACTTTTCAGCGACGGCGTGTTCGCCATCGTCCTGACCCTGCTTGTTCTCAATCTCAAGGTGCCGATCGCCCATGGCCTCGGGAGCTTGCGCGAGGTCGCGCCCGCCTTACTGGTTCATGCGGCGAGCTTCTTCCTCGTCGGCGTTCTGTGGATGGCGCATCACGGCGCGCTCGCGCGGGTCGATCGTATCCCGTACCGCGCCCTCCTGCTCAATCTGCTGGCGCTATTCTGGGTGACGCTCCTGCCGTTCGCGGCGGAAAATGCCGCCGACGGGCCGCTCGAACCGCTCGGCGCAAGTCTGATCGCGTTCAGTTGCGGCGCTTACGTGATGTCATTCCTGGCGATGCGCCTGGCGTCGCACTCGACGATCGACGATGTGGCCGAGATGCGCCGCTGGAAACAGGTGCGGATGATGATGGCTGCCTGTCTCATCGCCGGCGATTTTGCCTGCGCCATTCTGGCGTGGCTTTCTCCGTGGATCGGTTATGCGGCCGGCCTGACGACCATCGCGGTGTTCCTGATTCTTCGCAGTCCGGCCGAAGTGGAGGATTCGTTTCGTCAGCGCGCAACGCCGGTGGGCCCGGCAGGATTCGAACCTGCAACCTAGCCGTTATGAGCGGCCGGCTCTACCGTTGAGCTACAGGCCCTCCCCGGCAGTCGCGGATTAGACGGCGCGCGCGGCCGCGCCAAGCTCGTTCAGCGCTTCAGGCCCGCGGGAACAGCAGCGAAATCGAGCCGCCGGGCGCAACGAGCTCCGCGCCTGCGATCCGGGCCAGCCCCTGCACGAGCCGGAGCGAAAAGCCCTGCTCGAATCCGCCCTCGCCGCCGAGCAGTTCGGCTTCGCTCACCCCGGCCAAGCGCGCCGGGCGAGTCATGGATACCCGCCAACGGTCGCCGCTCCGCTCGAGGCCCAGCCGCAGCGCTTCGCCGGCTTGCGCCTGCTCGATCAATGCGTTGCACATTCGGAAAATGAGGCGGTCGGCAAGCTCCGGTTCGGTCGCCGCCGTCGCATCGCGGACGATGCGCTGCGCCTCGATCCAGACGCCGGTGCCTTCGGCCATGTCGCGGAAGGCTGGGAGCATCCGGTCGATCAGCTCACCGAGGTTCACGCGACCGCGCGCGCTGCCCGCCGACGAATGGACCTTTGCGGCGAAGTCGAGGTCGTCGATCGCCGTCAGCAACAGCCGCGCCTGGCGCACGATTTCCTGCGCACGCTCGCGATAGCGGCGGTCCGCCGGACCCAGATATTGCCCTTCGATGATCTCCGCGAAGCCGATGATCGCATTCAGCGGCGTCTTGATCTCGTGGACCAGCTCGCGCAGCGAATCCGGATCGGCGAGCGCTTCGGCCATCTCCTCCGCTGCCGGCCGGTCCTCCTGCTCGCGAAGCGC
>JAICXO010000113.1 GCA_025980335.1 Sphingomonas sp.
CCGTGCGCAATCCCTTCCTTCGCAACCTAGAAGCGCGCAGCGAGCGCCAGATCGCCTACACCAAGGAGCCGATCGGCGATCACCATTTCGAGCTCGACGTCGGCATCGGCACCAAGAAGAATTACTGGGTCACCAAGGGCGACCTGATCCGCGCACGCGAATGGTATGCACGCGGTTTCACCAATGCGATGAAGACTCCGGACGACACGTTGATCTTCGTCGCGCCCGATGAGGAGAAGCAGATCCGCAAGGACCAGGCCGAGTGCATGGGCTGCCTCAGCCAGTGCGCCTTTTCGTCATGGGCGGATAACGAGAAGAACTCGACGGGGCGCCTCGCGGACCCGCGCAGCTTCTGCATCCAGAAGACGCTCCAGGACATCGCCCACGGCGGACCTGTCGAGCAGAATTTGATGTTTGCGGGACACGCCGCCTTCCGGTTCAAGAGCGACCCCTTCTATTCGAACGGATTCGTCCCGACGGTGAAGCAGCTCGTCGATCGGATCCGGACGGGGGCGTAGTGCGAAAGTTCGTCATCCTCGCGAAAGCGGGGATTCCGCTCCTTTCGTGGTTCAAGCCCAGCGGGATTCCCGCTTTCGCGGGAATGACGATGTTGGTGGTGGCGTCGCCCGCGCTCGCGCAGGACAAGCAGCCGCCGTACTGGGCTTCGATCGCTTCAGGTGAGGCGATGACTCACACCGGCCCGGGGCGAAATTACCCGAACGTCTGGCTGTACCAGCGCCGCGACCTTCCGGTGCGGGTGGTGAAGAAGTACCAGACCTGGCGGCTGATCCAGGATCCCGACGGGGCGAAGGGCTGGATGCTCGTAACAATGCTCAGCGACCGTCGCACCGCGATCGTCAAACCGGGCGCGCCGAGGCCTGTCCGCACCGCCCCGAGCGACGACGCGAGAATCCGCTACATGGCCGAGCAAGGCGTCGTCGGGCGAATCGACAAATGCAAGGGCAGCGGCTGGTGCCGCATCGAGATCGGCAAGAAGGAAGGCTACATCCGCGCGTCGGACCTGTGGGGCGTGGGCCAGGACGAGGTGGTGGATTAATCCACATCCGCCATGCCGGGCTTGACCCGGGACCCGCCTCTACTTTTAGCTCTGATAATCAGGCAGGTCCCGGCTCAAGGCCGGGATGACGAGTGGGGGCAGCACCGATGGGACTTCTCGCAATCGCAACCGGAGCCGTGATGATGATGACGTCCGCAAACGCGCAAAGCCGCCCCGCCGTCGAGCATTTTGGAAAGCCGACGCTCAACGGGCAGCCGCTTCCCTTCTCCGACGCGGTGCGGGTTGGGGATGTGCTGTACCTGTCAGGCCAGATCGGAATTGGGCCGGACGGCAAGCTGCCGGACGGTATCGAAGCCCAAACCAGGCAGGCCATGGACAATATCGGCGCGGTTCTGAAGCGCGCGGGTCTCGATTATGCCGACGTGTTCCACTGCACCGCATTCCTCGCCGACATGAAGGACTGGCCGGCGTTCAACAAAGTCTATGTGCCCTACTTCCCCGCGGGGAAGATGCCCGCGCGCAGCGCGTTCGGCGCGAACGGGCTCGCGCTCGGGGCGCTTCTCGAGATCGAATGCCAGGCCTACGCCGGGCCGAAATAGCCTCTGCCCGCCCTCACTTGGGCATCGACAGCTGGATGTAGGCGACCCGCGTCTCCTGGAGCGTCTGGCCCTTGTTGCTGGTGGTGACCATCGATTCGCCGACGTTCACGGGCTTCGTCGTCCAGCAGATTTCGCCGTCCTTGGTCATCGCGCTGGTGAAGCAGGCCTTGCCGTTCTTCACCACCGCCGTCCCGTGGTCGAGGTGCTTTCCATCGATCGTCTGCGAAATGTACTTGCCTTGCGGATCGATCGACTGCTCGACGATCCCCTGCTTGGGATCCATGAAGGTCCAGGTCGTCCCATTCAGCTCGAAAGCGGGTGGCTTTGGCGCCTTCTTGGCCGCGGCCGGCGACGAGCTGGCGCAAAGAGCGATCGCGGCGGCTGTGAAGATGGTGAGACGCATCGGCTTTCTCCCCGTTCAGGGGTGCCGCATTTACCACTTGCAAACCGCTGCCGCGAGTCCGCTAATTAAACCAGCTCTACCGCGATTGCGGTTGCTTCGCCGCCGCCGATGCACAGGCTCGCAACGCCGCGCTTGAGCCCGCGGTCCTGGAGCGCGGCAATCAACGTCGTCGTGATGCGCGCGCCGCTCGCGCCGATCGGGTGGCCGAGGGCGGTGGCGCCGCCGTTGACGTTGATCCTGTCATGCGGGATTCCGATGTCGCGCATGGCAATCATGGCGACGCAGGCGAACGCCTCATTGACCTCCCACAGGTCGACGTCGTCGACGCTCCAGCCGGCCTTTTCGAGCACCTTGTGGATTGCTGGGACCGGCGCCGAGGTGAACTTCGCCGGCTCCTGAGCCGCGGCCGCATGCGCGACGATGCGCGCGATCGGCTTCTTGCCGAGCTTGTCGGCGATGCTCTGCCGCGTGAGCACCAGTGCTGCAGCACCGTCGCTGATCGACGACGAGGTGGCCGCGGTGATCGTACCGTCCTTGGCGAAGGCGGCCTTGAGCTGCGGGATCTTCTCGGGATTGCCCTTGCCCGGCTGCTCGTCGCGTTCGACCGTCACCTCGCCCTTGCGCGTTGCGACGGTGACGGGCGTGATCTCCTTGTCGAACTTGCCCTCTTCGATGGCCGCGTTCGCGCGGCGGAGGCTCTCGATCGCAAATTCGTCCTGGTCGGCCCGCGTGAACTGATATTCGCGCGCCGCGTCCTCGGCGAAGGTGCCCATCGCGCGGCCCTTGTCGTAGGCGTCCTCGAGCCCGTCGAGCATCATGTGGTCGTAAACCGTGTCGTGCCCGATGCGCGCGCCCGCGCGGTACTTCTTCGACAGGTACGGCGCGTTCGACATGCTCTCCATGCCGCCGGCGACGATCACGTCGGCCGAGCCGGCCTTCAGCATGTCGGTCGCGAAGATCGCCGCCTGCATGCCGGAGCCGCAGACCTTGTTGACGGTGACCGCCTCGGCCGACTTGGGCAGGCCCGCGCCGATCGCCGCCTGGCGCGCCGGAGCCTGGCCGAGCCCGGCCGAGAGCACGTTGCCCATGAACACCTTGTCGACCTGGTCGCCCGAAATACCGGCGCGCTCGACCGCGGCTTTCACCGCGGTTGCGCCGAGCTCGGTCGCGCTGGCACCCGACAGCGCGCCCTGGAAGCTGCCCATCGGCGTGCGGGCGTAGGAGAGGATGACGATCGGGTCGGAATCGGTTGCCATATTGGCTCCTTCTTCCGCTCATCCTGAGTAGCCGTTGAGCCTGCCGAAACGGCGTATCGAAGGACGGTCCTTCGATACGGGCCTTCGACTTCGCTCAGTCCCTACTCAGGATGAGCGGGAATGGTTGGTCGTTGTGCGCTGCACATAGTCACGCGGCCTCGCTTGTTCAAACGCGGACACGGGTGCTAGCGCGCCTTGCGAAGGAGAGCTTCCATGTCCGACAGCGGACTCGATTTTCAGCTCGGCGAGATGGCGGACACGATCCGGGAGAGCACCGAGCGGTTCGCGCGCGACAAGATCGCCCCGATCGCCGCCGAGATCGACGAGAAGGACGAGTTCCCGCGCTTCCTGTGGCCGCAGATGGGCGAGCTCGGAATCCTCGGGGTGACCGTCGAGGAGGAATATGGCGGCCTCGGCCTCGGCTATCTCGAGCATGTCATTGCGCAGGAGGAGGTCGCGCGCGCATCCGCCTCGGTCGGACTCAGCTACGGCGCCCATTCGAACCTCTGCGTCAACCAGATCCGCCGGTGGGGCAATGACGAGCAGAAGCGCCGCTACCTCCCGAAGCTGATCAGTGGCGAGCATGTCGGCGCGCTGGCGATGAGCGAGGCGGGCGCAGGCAGCGACGTCGTCAGCATGAAGCTCAAGGCCGAAAAGAGCGGCAACGGCTACCGCCTCAACGGCACCAAATTCTGGATCACCAACGGCGCCTGTGCGGACACGCTGGTCGTCTATGCTAAGACCGATCCGGAAGCGGGGAGCCGGGGCATCACTGCGTTCCTGATCGAAAAGGACATGGAAGGCTTCTCGTCCGGCCAGAAGATGGACAAGCTCGGGATGCGCGGCTCGCCGACCAACGAGCTGGTGTTCGACGACTGCTTCGTGCCGCCCGAAAATGTCCTTGGCGAAGAAAATCAGGGCGTCGCCGTGCTGATGAGCGGCCTGGATTACGAGCGCACGGTGCTCGCCGGAATCCAGCTCGGCATCATGCAGGCCTGCCTCGACACGGTGTTGCCCTACGTCCGGGAGCGGAAACAGTTCGGAAAAGCGATCGGCAGCTTCCAGCTGATGCAGGCAAAGGTCGCCGACATGTATGTCGCGCTCAACAGCGCGCGCGCCTACGTCTACAATGTCGCGAAGGCGTGCGACGCGGGCAAGACGACGCGCTTCGATGCGGCGGGCGCCATTCTCTACGCGTCGGAGAATGCGGTGAAGGTCGCGGACCAGGCGGTGCAGGCGCTCGGCGGCGCCGGCTACACCAAGGATTGGCCGGTCGAGCGCTATTACCGCGATGCCAAGCTGCTCGACATCGGCGCCGGCACCAACGAGATCAGGCGGATGCTGATCGGCCGCGAGGTGATCGGTCTTTAGCGCTCGCTAGCCCTGCCCTTCCGCGCTATTCTGCGCCGGGGGAAAGCACATGCGCGCATGGACACTCGCGTTGCTGCTCGCGACCGCAGCCTGTTCGAAAGTTCCCGAGAAAGCATCCGCAGCGAAGCCGGCGGAAATCACCTTCGACGGTGCCGAGGTCACCAACGCATCGGCCCTGATCGCGCACGGCAATCGGCTGACGCAGGTGCTCGGCTGCAAGGGTTGCCACACGCCCGCGCTGACCGGAGCGAACCTGCTCGACGACATGCCGCAGTTCGGCGCGGTCTATGCGTCGAACCTGACGCAGGTCGTCCGGCACGACACTGATGCCCAACTCGAGCAGATTCTGCGGCGTGGAGTGCATCCGGACCGCAAGCAATTGTGGGTCATGCCATCCGAAGTGTTCCAGAATCTCAGTCCGACGGACATGAGTTCGCTGCTTGCCTATCTTCGGTCGCTGCATCCCGCGGGATCTCCGACGCCGCCGCCCAGATTCACCAAGCTCGGGATGAAGTTCATCTCATCAGGAAAACTTCATCCGGTCGCGGAGCTCGTGAGCCAATATCGTTCGAAACCGTCCGTCGACCTTGGCCCGAAATACGCGTTCGGCCGCTATCTCACCTCGGTGACCTGTGCCGAATGCCACGGCTCGGATCTGACCGGAGTGAAGGATCTGGAGCCCGGCCTGAACACGCCGAACCTGATCGTCGCCGGCGGCTACTCGCGCCCGGATTTCGAGCGGCTGATGACCACCGGCGTTCCGGTTGGCGGAAGGAAGTTGAAGCTCATGGGCGACGTGGCGAGGGAGCGCTTTCCGCACTTCACCCCGCACGAACGGGACGCGGTCTATGCCTATCTGAAGGCGCGTGCGGAACTGCCGGCCGACTAGCCCCAGATCTTCACGCGCCGATCGGGAACCAGGTAGAGTTTCTGCGCGGGCTTCACGTCGAAGGCTGGATACCACGGATCGAGGTTGCGCACCGTCAGCACGCGCCACGGTCCCGGCGCATGCACGTCGGTCGCCACGCGGGCGCGCAGCGCCGCATCGCGCAACTTGCCCCGGTGCGACTGCGCATAGGCGAGGAAGAAGCGCTGGTCGCCGGTGAATCCGTCGATCATCGGCGATGCCTTGCCCTTGAGCGAGCTCTTCCACGCGTCGTAGGCAGCGGAGAGGCCGACGAGGTCGGCAATGTTCTCGCCGAGCTCCTGCTCGCCATTGAGGTGAAGGCCCGGCAGCGCGATGTAGCTGCTGTACTGCGCGGCAAGGGCGCTTCCGGCTTTCTTGAAATGCGCCAGATCGGTCGGGGTCCACCAGTTCCTGAGCTTGCCGGTGGCGTCGACAGTGGCGCCGAGATTGTCGAAGCTGTGGCTGATCTCATGCCCGATCACCGACCCGATCGCGCCATACTTGGCCGCGGCATCGGCGTTCGGGTCATAGAACCCCTCATCGAGGATCGCCGCCGGGAAGTTGAGCGCATTCTGGAGCGGCAGGTTGACCGCATTGACCGTCTGCGGAGTCATCCACCATTCGGATTTGTCGACCGGTTTCCCGATCTTCGACAGCTGGTATTCGTAATTCGCCAGGCGCGCGCGATCGAGATTGCCGTAGGCATCGTCGGCGCGGACCTCGAGCGATGAATAGTCGCGCCATTTGTCCGGATAGCCGATCCCGACGATCATGGTCGCGACCTTCTTCTTCGCCTGCGCCTTGGTCGGCGCAGCCATCCAGGTCAGCGCGTCGATCTTCCGCTCGAGCGCGGCCTTGATGTTGGTCACCATGCCGTCGATGTCGGCTTTGTACGCGGGCGGGAAATATTTGGCGGCGTAGCGCTTGCCGATTGCCCAGCCGAGATAGTCGTTGAGCGAATCGAGCGCGCGCTTGCCGCGGGGTCGCTGCTGCGGCGTGCCCTTCACTA
>JAICXO010000070.1 GCA_025980335.1 Sphingomonas sp.
GAGGCCTTCAACATGGCCAAGCTGTGGGACCTGCCGGTCATCTACGCGATCGAGAACAACCAATACGCGATGGGGACGAGCATCAAGCGCTCGTCGTCGGAGCCGTTGCTCTACCGCCGCGGCGAAAGCCACCGCATCCCGGGCATCCAGGTCGACGGGATGGACGTGCTCGCGGTCCGCGGCGCCGCCGACGTCGCGCTGCAGTGGGTGCGCGGCGGCAAGGGCCCGATCATCGTCGAGTTCCTCACCTATCGCTATCGCGGCCACTCGATGTCGGACCCGGCAAAGTACCGCACGCGCGAGGAAGTGCAGGGCGTGCGCGAGCATCGCGACCCGATCAGCCATGCCGAGCGCGACCTCGAAGCAATGGGCGTGAAGGAGGAAGAGCTGAAGGCGATCGACAAGGAAATCAAGGAGATCGTCGTCGGCGCGGCCAAGTTTGCTGAAGAGGCGCCCGAGCCGCCTGCGTCCGAGCTCTACACCGACGTTCTGGCGGGGAGCTACTGATGGCGCTCGAGCTCAAGATGCCGGCTCTGTCCCCGACGATGGAGGAGGGGACTCTCGCCAAGTGGCTGGTCAAGGAAGGCGACGAGGTGAAATCCGGCGACATTCTCGCGGAGATCGAGACCGACAAGGCGACGATGGAGTTCGAGGCGGTCGACGAGGGAAAGATCACCAAGATCCTGGTGCCGGAGGGCACGGACGGGGTGAAGGTCGGTCAGCCGATCGCCATCCTCGACGGCGAGGGCGCCGAATCCACGCCCGCGGCCGTTCCGGTCGACCACAAGGAGGCGGTGCAGGGGCCGGACCAGGCGATCCCGAAGCCGTCGGATCAGAAGACTCTCGAACACCCGATCGAGGAGCCTACTCCGCACGTCTTCGAGACGGCGGCGCGCGACCTCGTCGCGGACGTCGCAGCGACCCATGACGACCCCGAGGTCCCCGAAGGGACGCCGCTGGTCAGCATGACGGTGCGCGAGGCGCTTCGCGACGCGATGGCCGAGGAAATGCGGGCCGACAGCCGCGTGTTCGTGATGGGCGAGGAGGTCGCCGAATACCAGGGCGCCTACAAGGTCACCCAGGGGCTGCTGGAGGAGTTCGGGGCGAAGCGCGTCGTCGACACGCCGATCACCGAATATGGGTTCGCCGGCCTCGGCACCGGAGCGGCGATGGGCGGCCTTCGGCCGATCGTCGAGTTCATGACCTTCAACTTCGCGATGCAGGCGATCGATCACATCATCAATTCCGCCGCGAAGACCAATTACATGTCGGGCGGTCAGATGCGCTGCCCGGTCGTGTTCCGCGGACCGAACGGCGCGGCGGCGCGGGTCGCTGCCCAGCACAGTCAGAATTACGGCAGCTGGTACGCGCATGTGCCGGGGCTGGTGGTGATCTGCCCGTATAGCGCGGCGGATGCGAAGGGGCTGCTCAAGGCGGCAATCCGCAGCCCCGACCCGGTCGTGTTCCTCGAAAACGAGCTGCTTTACGGGCAGCATTTCGACGTTCCGCAGCTCGACGATTACGTGCTTCCGATCGGCAAGGCGCGGATCGTCCGGCCGGGCAAGGACGTGACCGTCGTCAGTTATTCGATCGGCGTCGGAGTCGCGCTCGAAGCCGCGCAGGAGCTGATGGGGCAGGGGATCAACGCCGAGGTGATCGACCTCCGCACGCTCCGCCCGCTCGACAAGAAGACCGTCCTCGACAGCCTCAAGCGTACCAATCGCATGGTCGTGGTCGAGGAAGGCTGGCCCGAATGCTCGATCGCTTCGGAGATCATCGCCATCGCGATGACCGAAGGCTTCGACGACCTCGATGCGCCGGTGCTTCGCGTGACCGACGCCGACGTGCCGCTGCCCTATGCCGCCAACCTCGAGAAGATGGCGCTGATCAAGGCGTCGGAAGTGGTCCAGGCGGTGAAGGCCGTCTGCTATCGCTGACGGGCTTCGGACGGCGCTCGGACCCGATCGCGCGCTCGTGCTCAGCTATGTTCCCGCTGCTGCTCGTCCTGGCATCGCTGCAGTGTTCCTGATCGACGGCGCGATGGGCGAGGTCGTGCGCACCACGCGCGAGCCGATGCTGGGTCCGATCCGGCTCGCTTGGTGGCGCGAGCGGCTCGAGGAGCTCGACGAAAAGCCAGGCGCGCCTGCGGAGCCGAGGCTCCAGCAAGTGGAGCGCGAACTCATCCCCCGCGGGCTCAGCGGGCACGACCTCGCCGGCCTGGAGCCGGGCTGGCTGAGGCTGTTCGATCCGTTTCCGTGGGGAATCGAGACCAGCGAAGCGATCTGGCTCCGCGGCAATCTGCTGTTCGGCCTGGGCGCGCGGGTGCTCGGGGAACGAACTGACGAGATCCAGGCGGCAGGGGGCCTCTGGGCACTGGCCGACATCGCGCGCCACTGCACCGATGCCGGATCGCGCGACATGCTGCTCAGCCAGGCTCGCGGCTTCGCGAAAGCGCTCGCCGGAGCGCGCTTCCCGGCGCGGCTTCGGCCGCTGTCGATGCTTGCAGCGCTTGCGGTGCGCGACTGCCGGACCGGCGCGCCGTTCGAGGCCGAAGGGACGCCGGCACGCGCAGCGGCGATGCTTCGCCACCGGCTCGGCGGGCGTCTTCCGCGCTACAGTTGACATAAGCCGCTCCCATACGGAGCATGACAGGTGCCGAATCTCCTCCTTTTCGAGGGAGATTTGCATGCTGCGATTTCTCGCCGGCGCTGCCGCCTGTTTCCTGCTGCTGACCGGCGCTTTCCTCATCTGGCAGTCGCATGCCGCCGAGCCGACCGCTCTTCCCGACGCGCCCCCGGGACGGCCTGCGAGCACCTCGTTCTTCGGGGGTGGGGGAAAGCCGCTGCAGGCGCCGGAAGCGAGCAGCGAGAGCCGCGACGAGAAGCGATTCAGCCGCTACGACCGCGACAAGGACGGCAAGGTGCAGGCCGCCGAATATCTCGCGGCGCGCCGGCGCAACTTCGACAAGCTCGACGCCGATCACAACGGCGCGCTGTCGTTCCAGGAATATGCGATCAAGGGGATCGAGAAGTTCAATACGGCGGACAAGGGGCGCAAGGGCTGGCTGAACCTCGCCGAGCTCGCCACCACCGCCCCGCCGCCGCCCAAGCACAAGACCTGCAGCTGCGGACGGAACTATGCGGCGAGCGTCGACAGTGGTGACTAGATCGTCATGCCGGGCTCGACCCGGCACCCGCCTTCTCTTCCGCGCGAGTGAAAGAAAAGGCAGGCCCCGGATCAGGTCCGGGGTGACGGATGGTCGAGAGCCACCCCGCCAACGCCGCCCGGGCCCTGTCGGTGTAGGCTTTCTTGCGGTCGGCCTTTCGGGTGCGGTCGGGAGGGGGCGGCATCAGGCCGAAGTTGACGTTCATCGGCTGGAACGTCTCGGCGTCGGCGCCACCGGTGATGTGCGCGAGGAGCGCGCCGACGGCGGTTTCCGGCGGCGGTGCGGCTATGGGCTCCCCGCCGAGCTCCGCGGCGGCGAACCTGGCGGCGAGCAGCCCGACGGCGGCGCTTTCGACGTAGCCTTCGCAGCCGGTGATCTGTCCGGCGAAACGGACGTTCGGCTTCGGTCGAAGGCGAAGTTCCTTGTCCAAGAGCCTGGGAGAATTGATGAAACTGTTGCGGTGGATGCCGCCGAGCCGCGCGAACTCGGCTTTCTCGAGACCCGCTATGGTGCGGAAGATGCGGACCTGCTCGCCATGCTTCAGCTTGGTCTGGAACCCGACCATGTTCCACAAGGTGCCGAGTGCATTGTCCTGCCGGAGCTGGACGACCGCGTAGGGCCAACGGCCGGTGCGTGGATCGTCGAGGCCGACGCCCTTCATCGGCCCGTAGCGCAGGGTCTCGGGGCCGCGCTCGGCCATCACCTCGATCGGCATGCAGCCCTCGAAATAGGGGGTGTCCTTCTCCCACTCGTGGAACGGCATCTTCTCGCCCGCCACCAGCGCCGCCACGAAATCCTCGTACTGCAGCTTGTCGAGCGGGCAGTTGATGTAGTCCTTGCCACCCTTGTCCCAACGGGCGGCCATCCAGGCGACGTCCATATCGATGCTGTCGCGGTGGACGATCGGAGCAATCGCGTCGAAGAAGGCGAGGGCGCCTTCGCCGGTTTGCTCGGAAATAGCCTCGGCGAGCGCGGAGCCGGTGAGCGGCCCGGTGGCGATGATCGCCGGGTCATCCGGCAAGACGTCGACCCGCTCGCGCACGATGCTGATCTTGGGGTGCAGCTCGATCGCGCGGGTGACTTCGGCGGCGAAGGCTTCGCGATCGACGGCCAGCGCGGAGCCCGCGGGCACGCGATGCTTGTCGGCAGCGCGCATGATCAGCGAATCCAGTGCGCGCATCTCCTGATGGAGAAGCCCGACTGCATTGTGCTCCGCGTCGTCCGAGCGGAAGCTGTTCGAGCACACCATCTCCGCCAGGCGGTCCGTCTCGTGCGCCGGCGTGCTGTCGCCGCCGCCGCGCATTTCGCTCAGGCGGACGTGATAACCGGCCTCGGCCAGCTGCCATGCAGCTTCCGAACCGGCGAGGCCGCCGCCGACGATCTGGATGTCGAAGGACATCGGGGGCTGTTAGTCCGCCGCACGCGCGCTATCCAGCACTCATGCTCACTGCTGTTTTCCTCGCCGCCGCCGCGCAGAGCCTGTCCGCGAACAATTACAGCGTCGACGAACCGATGCCGGCCCATTCCGACAATCTGCTGTGGTCCGACGAGTTCGACGGCACGTCGCTCGACACGGCAAAGTGGAGCTACGACACGTCGCGCAACAAGATCGGGTGGTACAATGGCGAGCTGCAATATTATGCGGCGGACCGGCCGCAGAATTTGCGCGTGAAGGATGGGCACCTGATCATCGAGCTGCGCAAGGACCCGAAAGCGCTGCGCAAGCTCGCGGACTGGGGCAAGCAGCAATATAGCTCGGCGAAGATCGTCACCAAGGACAAGGTCGCCTTCAAGACGGGCTTCATCGAGGTTTCGGCGAAGCTGCCGTGCGCGCGCGGCACTTGGCCGGCGATCTGGATGATGCCGCAGGGCGACGCGCCGTGGCCGGAAGGCGGCGAGATCGACATTCTCGAACAGGTGGGATCGCAGCCGAACGTCGCGCATGCAACGCTGCATACGGCACTGTTCAACCACACGCGCCAGAACGGGCGCGGCGCCGAACTCGCGGTGCCGACCGCATGCAGCGCCTTCCATCGCTATCAGCTCGCCTGGACACTCGATTCGATCACGATGGGAGTCGACGACCACGCGTACATGCGGGTCAGGAACGATCAACCGGGCGGTGCGGGCGCGTGGCCGTTCGACAGTCCCTTCTACCTGATCCTCAACCTCGCCATGGGCGGGGGCTGGGCGGCGGCAAAGGGGATCGACGACGGTGCGCTTCCGCAGGATTTCGTCGTCGATTACGTGCGCGTCTGGGAAATGCCCGATCCCAAGCCCGCAGCGCCGGCACAATGAGCCGCCGCGTGCGCATTTTCACCATCGGCTACGAAGCGACGACGGTGCCGGAGCTGATCGACGCTCTCAGGAAGGCAGAGGTCGAGCGGGTGATCGACGTCCGCGCGCTGCCGCTCTCGCGGCGTCCCGGCTTTTCGAAGACTCCGCTGCGCAGCGCGCTCGAAGAGGCCGGGATCGAATATGTGCATCTCAAGGCACTCGGCACGCCGGCCGACGGCAGGGCTGCGGCGCGCGCGGGGCGGCACGCCGATCTCGAGCGCATCTATGCCGGACAGCTCGAGCTTCCCGAGGCGATGGCTCAATCCGCGCAAATGATCGAGCTCGCGCGCGAGAAGCCGAGCGCGCTCTTGTGCATGGAACGCGAGCCTGCGCATTGCCATCGAACCCTGCTTCTCCGGGCGGTCGCGCCTGACGCCGAGGTGGTCGATCTCTACCCCTGAGCTTGCCTCGAATTAACTGTAGGAACCCGAGCGCGCGCTGGCCAGTTTCTCTGCCGGAACAATCCGCAGAGAAGGGAGAAGGGTTGATGAGGAAACTGGCGATTCTGCTCGGCGGAGCGATTGCGCTCGCCGCCTGCTCGACGAGGCCGGTCGCGCCACCTGCGCCGATCGACATGAACAACCTGCTGCTTGCGCCCGGCTTCCTCGCCCATGCCGGCAGCGCGAACAATTACGAGATCCAGGCTGCCCAGCTCGCGCTTCAGGCGTCGGCCAGCCCGGGCGTGCGCAACCTCGCGAACGTAATCATCGCCGACCACACGGCGCTCGGTCAGCAGGTCGCGGCCGCAGCGACATCGGCTGGGCTGACTCCGCCGCCGCCGACGCTTCTGCCCGCGGAACAGTCGATGATCGACCAGCTCCGAGCATCGGGCACCGGGCCGAGCTTCGACATGGCCTATCTGCAACAGCAGGTGATGGCGCATCAGCAGGCGATCGCGATGATGCAGAATTACGCGGCGAACGGCGACGTTCCCGCGCTGCGGACGGTCGCGTCGGGCGCGATCCCGGTGATGCAGAAGCATTTGGCGATGGCGCAGGCGCTCCAGGCCGCACCGCCGCCACCCCCTCCACCTCCGCCGCCGATGGCAGCGCCGACGCCCGGCGAACGCGGCGAGCGCGGCTAGGCCTCTGCAATCTCCGGAGCGGGATAGACGAGATGTCCGTCCCGTTCCCGGGCGGCGGGTGTGAGCTTCGCCGGCTCGGTGCGGCCTTCGCCCATCAGGTGGATGACGGTCCGTCCCCGCGCCAGCAGATAATCGGCGATGATCCGGCGATGGCAGCGCCACCACACCGCCTCGGCGCACATGATTGCGGTCGGGCGCTGATCGGCGAGGCGGGTCAGCGCGTCGAGTCCGCGCTCGAACGCGTCGGAGAGCGCGTAATCGGCGTAATTGTGGAAGCTCTGGTTGTCCCAGTAATCGTTGATCTCGGGCGGAACGTCCTTTGACCGCCCGCGGAGGCCGCCGAGGTCGGCAATTCGGTCGTACCCGATTTGGAATGGCGCGAGCTCTCCCGGAAGCACGTCGAAATTGTACTGCGGGTTGGTTCGCGAGCGCGGCACGCTGCGCACGTCGGCGACGAACTGGACGCCGGCGCGCTGGAGGATGTCGGCGAACTCGGCGATCGTCCGGGTCGAGTGGCCGATCGTGAAGATGGGGAGCGCGTCAGCCGTTGGGCAGCTCCACCTGCGTTTCGCCGACCAGCAGCGCCTCGATGTCGGGTACGGGGCGCCCGCTCATCTCCTTGTTGATAGTGCACAGAAGCCGCTTCTCGACCTCCTTGTGGAGGCACTTGCGGAGAACTCCGAGCGCCTTCGGCGGTGCGACGATCGCGAGCGCGTCGAAGTCGTTGCGAAGCGCGCGGTCCTTCAGCTCGTCGGCGGCTTCCTTGATCCAGCGGTCCTCTTCCTGCTGATGGAAGTCGGTCTCTTCGTAAGTCGAGCGGCCGTAGGCGACGCTTTGCTGCATGACTCCCGGCGCGTCGGTCTTGATCTCGCTGTCCTTGCGCTCGGTCCGCGCCTCGTGCGCCTCGGTCCTGAGGTCGATATGGTCTTCATCGCCATGATTCCGGAAGAACAGCATCTTGCGGCCATCGGCGACGAGCACGAGCGCGTTGTGGGGAAGGGGCATCGACGTTTCCTCCTGTAGATAGAGACGAAACGCCGACAGGTTGCGGGGGTTGCTACGGGTCGTCGCACTCGAGCGTCATGCCGGACTTGATCCGGCACCCGCCTTTCTTTCCCAAGGTCATTAGCAAATGAAGGCAGATCCCGGCTCGAGGCCGGGATGACGCGTTTGCTATTCCCCCACCTCCGGATCGGCGGGCTTGTCGAGCTCGCTTTCCCCGACGGTCGCGCCTTCTTCGGGTGCGATTTCGTCGCCGGGCTCGAGCGCGATCTCTTCCTCTTCGCTTTCCTCGATCTTGGCGACGCTGACGACATGCTCGCCTTCGGCCACCCGGAAGATCGTGACGCCCTGGGTGTTGCGACCCATGACGCGGATGTCGCCGACGGTGGTGCGGATCATCTTGCCCTGATCGGTGATGAGCATCAGCGCTTCGCCCTGGTGGGCCGGGAATGAGGCGATGACCGAGCCGTTGCGCTCGGAGGTGTCGATATTGGTGATGCCCTGGCCGCCGCGGTTGGTGCGGCGGTATTCGTAGGCCGACGAGCGTTTGCCGTAGCCGTTCTCGGTCACGGTCAGGATGAACTGCTCCTTCTCCACCAGCTCGGCGTAGCGCTCCGGCGAGAGCGTGCACTCGACATCGTCGCGGTCGCGCCATGCCGGGCATTTGAGATAGGCCTCACGCTCCTCCTGCGTGGTCCCGACGCGGCCGAGGATCGACATTGAGATCACCTGATCATCGCCGATCAGGCGGATGCCCCGAACGCCCATCGAGGTTCGCGACTGGAACTCGCGGACGTCGGTGGCCTTGAACCGGATCGCCTTGCCGTTGCGCGTGGCCAGAAGGACGTCGTCCCCCTCGGTCAGGAGCTCGACTCCGATCAACCGATCGGTGAAATCCGCTTGCTCTTCGCTCTCGTCGCCGCTCTCCGCATCATCGGAGGTGCCAGCGCCGAAACGCATGGCAATCTTGCCGTTCGACGGGATGTTGGTGAACGCCGCCATGCTGTTGCGGCGCACGGTCCCGTGGGCGGTCGCGAACATGATGTGCAGCCCGCCCCACTCGGTCTCGTCCTCGGGAAGCGGAAGCACGGTCGAAATGATCTCGCCGTCCGCCAGCGGCAGCAGGTTGACCATCGGTCGACCCTTGGTGTTGGGACCGCCCTCGGGCAGCCGCCACACCTTGAGGCGATAGACGCGCCCGAGGTTGGAGAAGAACAGCACGGGATTGTGGGTCGAGGTCACGAAGAGGTTGGTGACCGCATCCTCTTCCTTGGTCGCCATGCCGGCGCGGCCCTTGCCGCCGCGCTTCTGCTCGCGGAAGATCGAAAGCGGCGTGCGCTTGATGTAGCCGGTCATGGTCACCGTCACGACCATGTCCTCGCGCTCGATCAGGTCCTCGTCCTCGATCCCGTCGGCAGCGGCGGCGAGCTCGCTGAGGCGCGGGGTCGCGAACTCGGTTTCGACCTCGTCGAACTCGTCGCGCATCACCTCGTACAGGCGCGCCCGATTGGCGAGGATTTCGAGCAGCTCGCCAATCGATTCGGCAAGGCCCTTGAGCTCGTTGCCGATCTCGTCGCGGCCGAGCGCCGTCAGGCGGTGGAGGCGAAGATCTAGGATCGCCTTCACCTGCGCTTCGGAAAGCTTGTACTTTTCGCTCTTGGCTTGCGGCTCGACCGCTTCGACCAGGGCGATGTACTGGCGGATCTGGTCGCCATCCCACTCGCGCTCGAGCAGCTTCTCACGTGCCTGGGCCGGGGATGCCGATCCCCGGATCAGCTTCACCACCTCGTCGAGGTTGGTGACGGCGACGACGAGCCCGAGCAAAATGTGGGCCCGCTCGCGCGCCTTCAGAAGCTCGAACTTCGAGCGGCGCGTGATCACTTCCTCACGGAACTTCACGAACGCGTCGATGAAGTCGCGAAGCGTCAGTGTTTCCGGCCGTCCGCTGCGGATCGCCAGCATGTTCGCGGGGAAGCTGGTCTGCGCGGGTGTGTGCCGCCACAGCTGATTGAGCACGACGTCGGGGGTGGCGTCGCGCTTCAGGTCGATGACGATGCGCACGCCCTCGCGGTTCGACTCGTCGCGGATGTCGGACACACCCTCGACGCGCTTGTCCTTGGCCGCTTCGGCGATCTTCTCGACAAGGCCGTTCTTGCCGACCTGGTAGGGAATTTCGGTGAGCACGATCGAACGGCGGTCGCCGCGGCCTTCCTCGACATGCGCCCGGCTGCGCATCAGGATCGAGCCGCGGCCGGTCGTGTAGGCGCTGCGGATCCCGGACTGGCCGAGGACCAGGCCGCCGGTCGGGAAGTCCGGTCCCTTCACATGCTCCATCAGTGCTTCGGAGCTGATCGCCGGGTCGTCGATATAGGCGCGGCAGGCGGCGAGCACTTCGCCGAGATTGTGCGGCGGGATGTTGGTGGCCATGCCGACGGCGATGCCGCCGGCGCCGTTGACGAGCAGGTTCGGGAAGCGCGCCGGGAGGACCTGCGGCTCGCGCTCGGACGCGTCGTAGTTTGGCGTGAAGTCGACCGTATCCTTGTCGATGTCGCCGAGGAGGAAGTTCGCGACCTTGGCGAGGCGCGCCTCGGTGTAGCGCATCGCGGCGGGCGGGTCGGGGTCGACCGAGCCGAAATTTCCCTGGCCGTCGATCAGCTCGACCCGCATCGACCAGTCCTGCGTCATTCGCGCGAGCGCGTCGTAGATCGCCTGGTCGCCGTGGGGGTGATATTTACCCATGACGTCGCCGACGATGCGGCTCGACTTACGGTAGGGCCGACCGGCGACATAGCCGGCTTCCTGACAGGCGTAGAGGATTCGGCGGTGGACCGGCTTGAGGCCGTCGCGCACGTCGGGCAAGGCCCGGCTCACGATCACGCTCATCGCGTAATCGAGATAGCTGGTCTTCATCTCCTCGACGATCGAGATCGGCGCGATGTCTTTGTCGCCACCGGAAGGCGGGCTTGGGCTGTCGTTGCGGTCGTCGACCGGCGGCTGGGTGGCCAAGAAAAATTCCTGCGATTAGGGATGTGACACGAGGGTTGCAGCAAAGCCGCGCCCCCGTCGAACAACCTAGTGCATTGTACCCCTGTTCGCCACCCCGCGCGTACGCGCGCGCGAGAGATATCTCGACCGAGAGCGCGATTATCGCGTGAAATCAGTGGGTTCAAAATGGGTTCAGGGGCTTGTCTCTAAGCTGCTTGGACAACCGAAAGTTACGGGTTTAAGTCGCCGCAGTCATTCGATGCGGGCAGGGCCTTCGCCCGCCATAGGAGAAATCTCGATGAAGCTCATGATCACCACCGCCGCACTCGCATTGCTCGCCGTTTCGGCGCCTGCGGCGGCGCAGCCCGCGCAACCGGCCCAGCAGCAGCCGCAGCAGAAGCCGATCAAGCTGTCGAGCCATGCGCAGAAGGCGATCCTCGACCTCCAGACCGCCGTCAACAAGGCCGATTACGCAAATGTCCCCGCCAAGCTCGCCGCGGCGCAGGCGGTCGCAAGCACGCCCGACGACAAATATGCGATCGGCGAGCTCCAGCTGAAGGCTGCGATCGGGAGCAAGAACAACGCCGGAATGGTTGCCGCCGCCGACGCCATCGCGGGTTCAGGGTTCGTCGATGCAGCGACCAGCTCCAAGCTCTATGCGAGCCTCGGCACGACTTTCTACAACAACAAGGATTATCCGCAGGCGACGGCCGCATTCCAGAAGGCCGTGACCGTCGACCCAAACAATGCCGAGGTTTACAGCCTGCTCGGCGAAGCCAAGTTCGCGCAGGGGCAGAAAGCGGAGGCTGCGAGCGATTTCCAGCGCGCCGTCCAGCTGGCGAAGGCGAGCGGCCAGAAGCCCGACGAGAATCTGCTGAAGCGCGCCGTCAGCGTCGCCTATGATGCGCGCTCGCCGCTCGCGGCCGACCTCGGCCGGGAACTGGCTGCGGCCTATCCGACGCCGGAAACCTGGCGCAATGCGATCGCGATCTACCGCAACTACAATCACCCCGACGTCGAAGGCACGCTCGACCTGCTGCGGCTCGAGCAGGCGCTGGGCGCAATGACTGCGCCCGGCGATTATGCGCTTTACGCCGAATCCGCGGCGGACCAGTCGAACTACAATGAGGCGCAGTCGGTGATCGATGCCGGCATCGCCGCGCACGTCGTCGACCCGTCGAGCGCCCAGTTCCGCGACATTGTCAGCGGCCTCAAAGGCAAGCAGAAGGCGAGTGCCGCGGACCTCGAGGCGGCGATCAAGATGTCGCCGAGCACGGTCAACCTGCTGCACATCGGCGACCGCTTTTATGGCATGGGCGACTACGCCAAGGCGGCCGACGTCTATCGGCAGGTGCTGGCGAAGCCCGACGCGGACAAGGACGTTGCCAACATCCACCTCGGCATGGCGCTGGCCCGCGCTGGGGACAAAGCGGGTGCGACCGCCGCACTCAACGCGGTGACAGGCCCGCGCGCCGGCATCGCGAAATACTGGCTGCTGTACGTCCAGCAGCACGCCTGAGCACCGGCCCGTTCGAGCTCGAGGAAAGGCGTCGGCATTGCCGGCGCCTTTTTCTTTTGCGCCCTGCTCCTGAGGGTTGCGGCGCTGTGCCGTTTCGGCACGATTAACAGCTTCCTCCTTAGCGGCGATTGAAGGCTCGCTTACACACTTTGGACGGTGCGTCTTTAAGGACATGGAATCTCCGGTGCGTTTCGACGATCGCTTGTTGACCGTCCTCAACCAGCCGGCCGGCGACCGCCGCGATATCGCGGTGCGCTGGCGGCAGCTGGTGGACCTTGTCGCGCGCGCCGGGTCCAACGCGGCGAGCCCGACGGTCGGCCAGGCACTGCAGTCGATCCGCTCCGACGCGCAACAGGTCGACGAGAGCCTGCGCGCCGCTGCGGCCAGGGCAGTTGCTGCGTTGCCGCTTCCGCTCGGACTTCTCGAATATTTCGCGTCGGACCGGCTTGCCGTCTCGGCCCCGGTGCTTGCGGCGGCGAGCCTCGAACCGGCGGAATGGCAGGCGGTGTTGCGCGTCGCCGATGCGGAGACCCGGCGGTTCATCGAGACTCTTCATCCCGAGATCGGTCACGAACGGGCCGCAGATCTGACGGACACGCTGGTCGAAGCTCCGCCCGAGACGCCGCCGGAGACTCCGCCTGAAGCGGCTCCGGCGAGCCCGTCGCTTCACGAAGTGGTGGAGCGGATCGAACGGCGGCGGCGAATCCGTTCGAGCATGCGCCGCGGCGGCGCGCTCGCGCCGGTCCCGCAGGCGTCGCCATCGCTGTTCCGCTGGGAATGCGGACCGGGCGGCGACATTGCCTGGGTCGACGGAGCACCGCGCGGTGCGCTGATCGGCCGCTCGATTTCGCGCGTCCGCAACGGCGACGGGGGAGTCGGCCAGGAGGTCGTGCGCGCCTTCACCGTCCGCGCGCCGTTCCGCGATGCGGCACTGACGGTCGCGGGCGATGGCCTGGTCTCGGGCGAATGGAAGATCAGCGGGGTGCCGGCGTTCGATCCGGCCGACGGCCGCTTCCGCGGCTATCGCGGAGTTGCTCTTCGCGAGCAGGAGGACCGGCCGGCAGCGGAGGAGATGGCCGAAGCGCTCGCCGATCCGGATTCGCTGCGCGAGCTGGTCCACGAGATCAAGACGCCGCTGAATGCGATCATCGGGTTCGCGGAGATCATCGAAGGGCAATATCTGGGTCCGGCGGACCGCCGCTATCGCGAGCGTGCGCAGGAAATCGTGCGCCAGGCACGGCTGTTGCTGACGGCGATCGACGACCTCGACTTTGCCGCCAAGGTCCATTCGTCGGCAGGAGGCACACGCGGCCGCGTGAACCTCGGTGAGCTGATCGACCGGATGCTCCCCGCCA
This sequence comes from Sphingomonas sp., assembly GCA_025980335.1. Taxonomy (GTDB): domain Bacteria; phylum Pseudomonadota; class Alphaproteobacteria; order Sphingomonadales; family Sphingomonadaceae; genus Sphingomicrobium. The sequence goes on from JAICXO010000070.1 coordinate 13,449, forward strand.
TCCGTGACATGGCCGAAGGCACC
>JAICXO010000132.1 GCA_025980335.1 Sphingomonas sp.
CCCATCCTGTCCAACGTGCTGCTCGAAGCGCGCGAGGACGGCTCGCTCCGCCTCATGGCCACCGACCTCGATCTGCAGGTCGATGAAAGCGTTCCGGCCAATGTGTCCCAGCCCGGAGCGACGACCGTTTCCGCGCACACCTTCTTCGACATCGTCCGCAAGCTTCCGGAGGGCAGCCAGGTCGAGCTGACCGCCGCCGAAGGCAAGATGCAGGTCGTCGCCGGCCGCTCGCGGTTCAATCTCTCGACTCTGCCGCGCGACGATTTCCCGGTCATCGCCGAGGGCGACCTCCCGACCCGGTTCGAGCTTCCCGCGGCGACTCTGCGCCAGATCATCGAGAAGACGCGCTTCGCCATCTCGAGCGAGGAGACGCGTTACTACCTGATGGGCATCTTCCTCCACGTCGTGGACGACCAGATGCGCGCTGCCGCAACCGACGGGCACCGCCTCGCACGCGTGACCGTCCCGCGGCCCGACGGTGCCGAGGGCATGCCCGACGTGATCGTGCCGCGCAAAGCGGTGACGGAGCTTTATCGTCTGCTCGAAGAGCTCGAGGGTACGGTCGAGATCTCGCTGTCGCCGACGAAGATTCGCTTCGGTCTGGGCAGCGCGATCCTCACCAGCAAGCTGATCGACGGCACCTTCCCCGATTACAATCGCGTGATCCCGACCGGGAACGACAAGCTGCTGAAGCTCGATCCGAAGAGCTTCTCGGCTGGCGTGGATCGCGTTTCGACCATCGCATCCGAGAAGACTCGCGCGGTCAAGATGAGCGTTGACCGCGACAAGGTCACCCTGTCGGTCACTTCGCCGGAGAATGGCGTCGCCACCGAGGAGGTGCCCGCCGATTATGGCTCCGACGGGCTCGAGATCGGGTTCAACTCGCGTTACCTGCTCGACATCCTCGGCGAGATCGACGGCGACACCGTCGAGGTCCACCTCGCCGACGCCGCTGCTCCGACCCTGCTCCGCGAGAGCGACAAGTCCAACGCGCTCTACGTGCTCATGCCGATGAGGGTTTAACCGCCGGGGCGAACTGCTAGTTCGCGGCCAATGGCCGCCGTTTCGCGCCTCACCCTCACAGACTTCCGCTCTTATGAGTCGGGGACGATCGAGCCAGGACCCGGCTTCGTGCTGCTGTTCGGCGAGAACGGCGCCGGAAAGACCAACCTCCTCGAAGCCGTGTCGATGCTCACACCCGGACGGGGGCTGCGCGGCGCCGCGCTCTCGGAGATTGCGCGCCAGGGCGGAAGCGACGCATGGGCGGTGGCGGCAAAGGTCGGAGAGATCGACATCGGTACTGGGACCGTCGCAACTGCGCCCGAGCGGCGGCAGGTGCGGATCAACAGCGCCCCGGCGTCGGTGAACTCGCTCGCCGAATGGCTATCCGTCCTGTGGCTGACTCCGGCCATGGACCGGCTGTTCACGGGCAGCGCCGGCGAGCGGAGGCGATTCCTCGACCGGCTGGTGCTCGCGCTCGAGCCCGCCCACGCGCATCACGCCAGCCGCTACGAAGCGGCGATGCGCGCGCGCAACAAGCTGCTCGCCGACGAAAGTCGTGACGATGCCTGGCTCGCTTCGCTGGAGGCGGCGATGGCGGAGCATGGCGCCGAACTCGCCGCCGCGCGCGAGCGAACCACGAATGCGCTCGAGGAACGCCTCGCCGACGCCCCTCAGGATGAGTTCGCGCGCGCTGCGATAAGCCTCGAGGGCTGGTCCGACGCTGACCTCGCATCGACGCTGAACGCGAACCGCTCTCGCGACGCCGCAGCCGGGCGAGCGATCGAAGGTCCCCATCGTCATCACCTCGCAGTGATGCACCGCGCCAAGCAGATGCCCGCCGCTCAGTCGTCGACCGGGGAGCAGAAGGCGCTGCTTCTCGGCCTCGTCCTCGCTCACGCGGAGCTGGTGGCCGAGATACGAGGGGAACCGCCGATTCTGCTCCTCGACGAGGTCGCGGCCCATCTCGACCCGAAGCGTCGAGCCGCGTTGTTCGCGCGCCTTGAAGGCCGCGGGCAGGTGTGGATGACGGCGACCGAGGCCGCACTGTTCGACGGCATTGATGAGGCCTCCCGCTTCCACGTGCGCCCCGGGGAAGTTGCGCAATCGTAACGAGGGTGGACTTTCTTCACACTTGTTCTATATTGCACCGCAACACGAGGCGCTTTTTAACAAGCGGCGTGATCGGCTCAACGCTTCGGCGGTAACCGGCCCGCGCCTCGATTGTCTGAAGTTCTCCACATCACGCGGGGTTCTTGTTTCCCGCTCGCCGAGCGCATTTGTCGCGCCTGGCCAGCTTTGTTGTGGAAGTTTTCTTAATGTCATTTCATTCTTTGGGGCTCTCGAAGCCCCTGCTCGATGCGCTCGCCGCGAAAGATTATTCACAGGCGACGCCGATCCAGCTTAAAGCCATTCCCACGGTCCTCAGCGGCCGCGACCTCCTGGGCATCGCCCAGACCGGCACCGGCAAGACCGCGGCCTTCATGCTGCCCTCGCTCGACCGGCTTGCGGCCGCCCGGCAAATCCCGAAGCCCGGCCACGCCCGGATGCTCGTGCTCGCACCGACACGCGAGCTCGCCGCGCAGATCGCCGCCAGTGCCGAGGCCTACGGCAAGTTCATGCGCCTGTCCGTCGGAGTCGTCTTCGGCGGCGTGCCCAATTCGAAGAGCGTGCGCACCGTCGCCCGCGGCCTCGACGTTCTGGTCGCCACCCCGGGCCGGCTGCTCGACCTCATCGACCAGCGTGTGCTCAGCCTTCGCGAGCTGGAAATTCTCGTCCTCGACGAAGCCGACCAGATGCTCGACCTCGGCTTCATCCATGCGCTGAAGCGCATCGTCGCGCTCGTTCCGCAGAAGCGGCAGACCCTGTTCTTCTCGGCGACCATGCCGCGGGCGATCAAGGAACTGGCCGACAAATATCTGACCAACCCGGCCGAGGTGTCGGTCGCTCCGGCCGCGACGACGGTTGAGCGCGTCGAGCAGAGCGTGACGATGGTCAATCAGGCCGAGAAGACGGCGCTTCTGACGCTGTTTCTCCAGTCCAATCCGATCGAGCGGGCCCTGGTCTTCAGCCGCACCAAGCACGGCGCCGACAAGATCGTTCGCCAGCTGGAAGCCGCCGGAATCGCGGCCCATGCGATCCACGGCAACAAGAGCCAGGCGCAGCGCGAGCGAGCGCTCGCCGCATTCAAGTCCGGTCACGCCAAAGTGCTCATTGCGACCGACATCGCCGCGCGCGGGATCGATGTCCCGGGCGTCAGTCACGTCATCAATTTCGACCTGCCCGACGTCCCGGAGCAATATGTCCACCGCATCGGCCGCACCGCGCGGGCGGGCGCAAGCGGCATCGCCGTCGCCTTCTGCAGCCACGAGGAGCGCGGCAACCTTCGCGACATCGAGCGCACGACGCGGCAAAAGATCGACGTTACGCCGCTGCCGGCAGGCTTCGCCCAATCGGCTGAAGCGCTCAAGCGCCTGAAGCCGGCGGCTCCCGCGAAAGCCGAGACCGCGCACCGCGGTTCGACCAAGGCGCACCGGCGCAGCGAAGGTCAGCACCGCCAGGACCGCAACGAGCGCTCGCAACGCCACCCGCAGCGCGGCCAAGGCCATCCGGCGCATCGTTCGGGAGCGCAGGACCACAATGGTCAGCGCCGAGACGATCAGCGGGGCGACGGTGGGCGGTCCTCATACCGGCCGGAAGCCTATCGCCCGGCGCAGCCCGAGCGTCGCCCGGAAGGCGGCCAGCGGCAATCGCAGCCGAGCGAAGGAGGCGGCGGCTATCGCTCCAATGGCGATCAGCCCAGGCGCAAGTTCCACGGTCGCCCGCGGCGCCCCGGCGGCTCACGCGCGGCCTAGCGGCGAGCCGCTAGTTCGTCATTCCCGCGAAAGCGGGAACCCAGCGGACATCAAGAGAGTCGCGCGTGCGTTGGGCAGCAAACTTAGCAAAGCTTGCAGCCCCGACTCACGCGTGCGCGCATGCGCGTGCGCGCGTGACTTCCTGCCGGAAATCCCTATATCTGGACCATGGCAACCGACCCCAATTCGAATTCCTACGGCGCTGACTCCATCAAGGTCCTCAAGGGCCTCGACGCGGTGCGCAAGCGGCCCGGCATGTACATCGGCGACACCGACGATGGCTCGGGCCTTCACCACATGGTGTTCGAAGTCAGCGACAATGCGATCGACGAGGCGCTGGCGGGCCATTGCGATCGCATCCTCATCCAGCTCAATCCGGACGGATCGGTCACGGTAGAGGACAACGGGCGCGGAATCCCGACAGGAATTCATGCCGGCGAAGGCATCTCGGCTGCCGAGGTCATCATGACCCAGCTGCACGCCGGCGGGAAATTCGAGAACACTTCCGACGACAATGCCTACAAGGTCTCCGGCGGCCTCCACGGCGTCGGCGTCAGCGTCGTCAACGCGCTCTCAGAATGGCTCGACCTCACCATCTGGCGCGACGGCGAGGAGCATTTCATGCGCTTCCGCCACGGCGAGGCCGAAGCGCCGCTCAAGGTCGTCGGCCCGGCGCCCGACGGCAAGAAAGGGACTCGGGTTACCTTCCTGCCGAGCCCAGACACGTTCAAGATCACCGACTTCGATTTCGAGCAGCTCGAGCATCGCTACCGCGAGCTTGCATTCCTGAACTCGGGCGTTCGGCTCGTCCTCGCCGATGCCCGCCATGACGAGCGGATCGAGCACGAGCTTTATTACGAAGGCGGGATCGCGGCATTCGTCAAATGGCTCGACCGCGCCAAGAGCGCGCTGTTCCCGGAGCCCATCGCCATCTCCGCGGTGCGCGACGGAATCGGCATCGACGTCGCCCTGGAATGGAACGACTC
>JAICXO010000018.1 GCA_025980335.1 Sphingomonas sp.
AGCTTCGGATCATGACGCCCGGCGGGAACACCGTGCCCGGCAGCTGGACCGCCGCCAATGGGCAGCTATGCATCAGCGCCGGCGGACCTCAGGAGTGCGTTCCGTACGCGAGCCCGTTCCAGGCTGGCCAGCCATTGACCTTGACCAGCTCCTGCGGGGCAAGCGAGACTTGGCTCGCCTCGTCGACCAACCCGCCGCCTGCGCAAGGCGAGAGGGGCGAGCGCGGCCGCTAAGCTCAAAGAATCAGAGTGCCGGATCTTGTCGCGGCTGCGTCCCTAGGGCGCGGCCGCGAATTTTTTGTGAAGCGCGTCGAGCGAAGGCTCGTGCGTGAGGTCGAGGTGCAGCGGACTGACCGAAATATAGCCGTCGGCAATCGCTTCCAGGTCGGTCGAATGACCGGGAGTCTGGACCATCGGGCCGAGGCCGAACCAATAATAATCGTAACCGCGGGGGTCCGTGCGCTGGACGATGCGCAGCCGGCCATAGTCGCGCAGCCCCTGTCGGCAGGTGCGGATGCCTTTGACCTCGTCGGGTGGCAGCGCCGGGAAATTCACGTTCACGAGCGTGCCGGGCTCGCTGCCGAGGTCGAGCAGGGGGCCGAGAACCCGCTCCGCCCATGCCTCGGCCGCGGCGAACGGCACCGTGTCGCCCATGCCTTCGCGCGAATAGGCCTGGCTGAGCGCGATCGAACGAACGCCCGCGAGCGCGCCTTCCATCGCCGCCGAGACCGTTCCTGAATAGGTTACGTCCTCGGCCAGGTTCGCTCCGCGGTTGATTCCCGACAGCACCACGTCGGGCGGCGAGTCCTTCATGATGTGGGCGAGCGCCAGCATCACCGCGTCCGTCGGCGTGCCGGTCACGGAAAAGCGCCGGTCGTCGTGGCGGCGCAGCCGGACGGGCGTGGTCAGCGTCAGCGAATGGCCCGCACCGGACTGCTCCTCCGTCGGCGCGACGATCCAGATGTCGCCGCTGAACTTGCGCGCCACCGACTCGAGCAGCTTGAGGCCGCGCGCGTTCACGCCGTCGTCGTTGGTGATGAGGATGCGCATGCTCGGGAGCCTATGCGGGAGGCGGTCACATGCTGCAACCGCGAACCGCGGGCGCACGAAAATGCGCCATAATAGCAACAGCTTGGCGATTTCTTCACGGCGTTCGTGTCGCTTCTTGTGAAGCGCCCGCGGCGCAACTATAGCGCCCGGTTGGGGATGCCGACTTGACCGGATAAGTCCCGGGAAAGTCAGCAATTATTGCCTCCGGCTGCACCGGTGGCCCGGCCGCAGCAGGCGGCGGCGTTTGGAAATTCCGAGGGGGCTCGGAATTTCCCGTGCGGGGGAGGGTAATAATGGCGACTGCTCTAGTCGATCTGTACGGCGGCGACGATTTCGAACCGTTCGACCGGATCATCCTTGCCGAGGGCTACCGGCCTTCGGAAGACGAAGAGTTCATGTGCGGCAAGCACCGCGCATATTTCCTCAGAAAGCTGAAAGCCTGGAAAGAGGGCATCGTCGAGGAGTCGCGCGCGACCATGGCGCAGCTCCAGATCGATTCGATGCGCGAGCCCGACCTTGCCGACCGCGCGTCGAGCGAGACGGATTGGGGGATCGAGCTCCGCACCCGCGACCGGCAGCGCAAGCTGATCGCCAAGATCGATTGCGCGATCCGCCGGCTCTACGAGGGCGAATACGGCTATTGCGAAGTGACCGGCGAACCGATTTCGCTCGGTCGGCTCGAAGCGCGTCCGATCGCGACCATGACGCTCGAAGCCCAGGAGCGCCACGAGCGGATCGAACGCGTTTCGCGCGACGACTAGCTGAATTTACGCGGCGACATCGTCGTGCCCGGCAGTCCGCCGGACTGACCGCGCGCCTCAATCGCCGCGCACAAAAAAGGCCGCCTCAGTGTGTGAGGTGGCCCGCCAGTTCGTCCTTGAGCTTGAGCTTTTCTTTCTTGAGGCGGTGGAGAAGGTCTTCGTCGGGGTGGGTTCGGTGCTCTTCTTCGTCGATCAGGGCGTGGAGAGCTGCGTGCTTCGATTCCAGTTCGTCGACGATTGCCTTGTCCATTGGTGCCTATCCTTTCAGCAAAGCCAGTGTGACGGCAACGCAATAAATCACGATTCGTGTCTTTTGTCTTGATTGATCGCACGGCTGGTCGGGGAGTGCGCGCGAGTGGTCGCGAAGAGCGCGATGGAGTAGGGCCAAGACGGGATGAGCAACGATAATCCCGTTACTGACCTGGAGACGCTGAAGGCTGAGCATCGCGACCTCGACGAGCGCATCCGCGAGCTCCTTTCCGAGCCCACCGGCGACCAGCTCGAGATCGCCCGGCTGAAGCGCCGCAAGCTGATGCTGAAGGACCGGATCCAGCGACTTATGGATTCGAGCACGCCCGACATTATCGCCTGAGCATCCGTTGTGCCGGAGGGGGACAGCGGCCGCCAATCGGCGCCGGGAGGGAAGATCGGGCGTTTCCCACAGCGCTCAACAATGGCAGTCTCGCCAACATGGACGAATCGGACCTGCCCGGACCGCAAGTGCGGATCACGTCGCGCCTGATCGACTCGCTTTACACCGAGGCGATGCTGCTCGCCGACGAGGCGCGGTCCTATTTCGACGATGCCGGGCGGGACGACCGCACGACGCTCGAACCCTTCGCGCGGGTCGGCTTCGCCTGCGAGTCGCTGAAAGTCACCACGCGGATCATGCACATAGTCGCGTGGTTGCTGACGCAGCGGGCGATCGAATCGGGCGAGATTCCGAACCGCGACGGGCGACGGCCGGAACGGCGGCTCGGCAATGCCCAGGACAGCGACTCCGCGGTCGTGGTGCAGCTCCCGGAGTCCGCGCAGAAGCTGATCAATTCGAGCGCCGATCTTTACGCGCGGGTGAAGCGGCTCGACGAAGGCGGAATCGAAACCGAGATCCCGCAAAGCCCGGCGCGGGCGCTGATGGGGCGCCTGGAGCGCGGACTCAGCGGAGGCGGGTCGCTCTAGTCAGCCGCAAAGCCGCGCCCTCGCCGCGGCATATTGATCGGCGAGAAGGTCGATGAACTCGGCTGCGGGCCGGACTCGGTCGATCGCGCCGATCCCTTGGCCCGAGCCCCAGATGTCGCGCCACGCCTTGGCCTTGGCCGATCCTTCCGATCCGAACTTCATTGCCGTGGAATCAAGGTCCGAGAGCTTGTCGGGATCGAGGCCGGAATTGACGATCGAGGAGCGCAGGTAGTTGCCGTGAACGCCGGTGAAGAGGTCGGTGTAGACGATGTCGGCCGCGCCGCTCTCGGCGATCGCCTGTTTGTAGGAGTTGGGCGCGTTGGCCTCCTCCGTCGCAATGAATGGCGAGCCGATGTAGGCGAGGTCTGCGCCCGCGGCCTGCGCCGCCAGCACCGAGCCGCCGTTGGCGATTGCGCCGGACAGGATCAGCGGCCCGTCGAACCAGGCGCGGATTTCCTGCAGGAGCGCGAACGGCGACCAGCGGCCGGCGTGGCCTCCCGCTCCCGCCGCGACGGCGATCACCCCGTCCGCGCCTTTCTCGATCGCTTTGCGCGCGAAGCGATCGTCGATCACGTCATGGAGCGTGATCCCGCCCCACGCGTGGACGGCATCGTTGAGCTCGGGGCGCGCGCCGAGGGAGCTGATGACGATCGGCACCTTCCATTTGGCGCAGACCTGCATGTCGTGCTCGAGCCGGTCGTTTGAGCGGTGAACGATCTGATTGACGGCAAACGGTGCTGCGCGGCGCTTGGGGTGATCACGATCCCAATCTGCGAGCGCCTCCTTGATCTCGTGCAGCCATTCGTCGAGCTGCGATGCGGGTCGCGCGTTCAGCGCGGGGAAGCTGCCGACGATCCCGCTCGTGCACTGCGCGATGACCAGCTTCGGGTTCGAGACGATGAACATCGGCGCGCCGATGACCGGGATTCGCAAGCCATCGAAAAGCGGCGGGAGCGTCAAATCCCGTGGTACTCGCGGTACCAGGAAACGAAGCGCGGCACCCCTTCGTCGATCGTCGTCCTCGGCTCGAACCCGTGATCGCGCTCGATCGCGCTGATGTCGGCGAAGGTTTCCTTCACGTCGCCGATCTGCATCGGCATCAGGTTGCCGGTTGCCGTGCGGCCGGTCTCTTGCTCGAGCAACTCGACGACACGCATCAGGTCCTCGCTGCGGCTGTTGCCGATGTTGTAGAGCGCATGCGGGCTGGTGCTTCCGCCCGCCTTCACCTCGCCATTGTCGAGCGGTGGGCCGTCGAGGCAGGCGATCACGCCACGCACGATGTCGTCGATGTAGGTGAAATCACGCCGCATCTCCCCGCGGTTGAACAACGGGAGCGGCTCGCCGGCATAGAGCGCCTTGGTGAAGATCCACATCGCCATGTCGGGCCGTCCCCACGGGCCGTAGACGGTGAAGAAGCGTAGTCCGGTGAGCGGGATGCGATACAGGCTCGAATAGCTTTCGCTCAGCAGCTCGTCGGCTTTCTTCGTCGCGGCGTAGAGCGACAGCGGATGGTCGACGCGGTCTTCGACTCGGAACGGCAGGCTCTTGTTGCCGCCATAGACGGACGAGGATGAGGCATAGACCATGTGGCGCGGCTGACGATGGCGCGCGAGCTCCAGCATGTTCGCGTGGCCGACCAGGTTCGACTGAACGTAGGCGCCCGGATTTTCCAGGCTGTAGCGGACGCCCGCCTGTGCGCCGAGGTGGACGATCGAGTCGATCTCGATCGTGTCCGCCACACGTTGCAGCGCCTGCGCATCGGCGAAATCGACGCGTTCGAAGCGGAAGCGGTTGTCGAAGCGTCGGGCGAGGTTCGACAGGCGCGCCTGCTTCAGCGAGGGATCGTAATAATCGTTGAGGTTGTCGATGCCGACGACCTCGTCGCCGCGCTCGAGCAGCGCGCGTGCGGTGGTGGATCCGATGAACCCCGCAGCCCCGGTGACCAGAACAGCCATGGCAGGTTCTTAGGGGGTGCAGTCGGGAGCGCAAAGGCCCTAGAGCGGCGCCCGTGAATCATTCGTGGAGCTTCGCCATCGACCGCGGGGGCACGTTCACCGACGTGGTCGCCCGCTCGTCTGGCGGGGAGGTCCGCGTCGAGAAGCTGCTGTCGGAGAGTCCCGGGCAGTATGAGGACGCCGCGCTCGAGGCGATCGGCCGCGTGCTCACCGAAAAAGGCGGGACGGTCGACGAGGTGCGGATGGGCACGACAGTCGCGACGAACGCGTTGCTCGAGCGCAAGGGCGAACGTGTCGCTTTGGCGATCACGCGCGGTTTCGGGGACGCGCTGAGGATCGGCTATCAGGCGCGTCCCGATATCTTCGCGCGGCACATCGTGCTTCCGACCATGCTCTACGAGCGCGTGGTCGAGATCGACGAGCGCGTAGGCGTCGGCGGCGAAGTGCTCGCGCCGCTCGACGAGGCCGCGGCGCGAGCCGCGCTCGAAGCTGTTCGCCGCAGCGGCATCGACGCGCTCGCGATCATCCTGATGCACGGCTGGCGGCACAGCGCGCACGAGGCGCGGCTGGCAGAGATCGCGCGCGAAATTGGTTTGGCGCAAGTGTCCGTCAGCCACGCCGTCGCGCCCCTGATCAAGCTGATTGGGCGCGGCGATACGACGGTGGTCGACGCCTATCTCTCGCCGGTGCTGCGGCGCTACGTCGACCGGGTTGCGGCGGGATTGCCGCCCGGCACCGACCTCCACTTCATGCAATCGAACGGCGGGCTTGCCGAAGCGAGCGCGTTCCGGGGCAAAGACGCGATCCTCTCGGGCCCGGCGGGCGGCGTCGTGGGAATGGTCGCCGCGAGCGCGCCGCACTGCACCGCCGAAGAACCATTGCGCCTGATCGGGTTCGACATGGGCGGGACCTCGACCGATGTCTCGCATTACGCCGGCACGTTCGAGCTCACCGACGAAAGCGTGGTCGCGGGCGTGCGCATCCGCGCGCCGATGATGCAGATCAACACCGTCGCTGCCGGCGGCGGGTCGATCTGCCGGTTCGACGGGATGCGCTTCCGTGTCGGACCCGAGAGCGCCGGCGCGAACCCCGGACCCGCCTGCTATCGCAACGGCGGCCCGCTGACGGTCACTGACTGCAACCTGTTCCTGGGGCGGATCGATCCGGCGCAATTTCCGGCCGTGTTCGGCCCAAGCGGCGACCAGCCGCTCGACCGCGAAGCTTCGGCTGCCCGGCTACAGGAAGTCGCGGATCAGCTTGGCGGCACCAAGAGCCTCGAGGAGATCGCCGAGGGATTCATCGCCATCGCGGTGGACAACATGGCCGCGGCGATCCGCAAGATCTCGATCGCGCGAGGTCATGACGTCAGCCGGTACACGCTGGCCTGCTTCGGCGGCGCGGGCGGGCAGCACGCGTGCAGGGTCGCCGACGCGCTCGGCATCGAGCGCATCCTCGTTCACCGGCTTGCCGGCGTGCTGTCGGCCTATGGCATCGGAATCGCCGACGTGAAGGCGATCCGCGACGCAAGCGTGCTGCGGCCAGTTGCCGAGGACTTCTCCGAAGCTCTCACCGAGCTGGAGCAGCGTGCACGCGAAACACTGATCGAGCAGGGCGTCCACCATTCCGGCATCGAGCTGAACCGGCGAGCGAGATTGCGAACGACCGGCAGCGATACGACGCTTGAGATTGCGGTCGCACCGGCGGAGGAGATGCGCGCCGAATTCGAGCAGCTCCACCGGCAGCGATTCGGCTACGTGGACGAAGCCGCCGAGCTGATCGTCGACGCGCTGGTGGTCGAGGCGGTCGGCAAATCCTCCCCGGAACGGGGAGGGGGACCGGCCGCGCAGCGGACGGTGGAGGGGGCCCACCGTGGAACGGGCGACGACGTGGGCCCCCTCCACCATCCTTCGCCTTTGGCTCAGGACGGTTCCCCTCCCCGTTCCGGGGAGGAACTATTCGGCCCCGCGCTCATCTTCGACCCGACCTCGACCATCGTCGTCGAATGCGGCTGGCGTGCGGAGCGCGTAAGCGACGGCACGCTCGTTCTGACCCGCGCCGCGCCGCTCGAGCGCGCCAAGGCGATCGGCACCGACGTCGACCCGGTGCAGCTCGAGATCTTCAACAACCTGTTCATGGCCATCGCCGAGGAGATGGGGGTTGCTCTCCAGGCCACCGCGACCAGCGTCAACATCAAGGAGCGGCTCGATTTCTCCTGCGCGATCTTCGATGCCGAGGGCGCGCTGATCGCCAATGCCCCGCACATCCCGGTCCACCTCGGATCGATGGGCGAAAGCATCCGGCGGATCATCGACACGCGCGGGGAGGGGCGGGACGGACGCGGGATCCGGCGCGGCGACGCCTATGTGCTGAACGATCCCTATCGCGGCGGCACGCACCTGCCCGACATCACGGTGATCGTTCCGGTGTTCTACGGGGACGAAGCAGAACCGTCGGCGTTCGTCGCGGCTCGCGGCCACCACGCAGACGTCGGCGGGATTGCGCCCGGGTCGATGCCGCCCGACAGCTGCACCATCGACGAAGAAGGCGTGCTCATCGACAATTTCCTGCTCGTTGACGAAGGGCGCTTTCGCGAGGCGGAGATGCGCGCGCTGCTCGCAAGCGGTGCGTGGCCCGCGCGCAACCCCGACCGCAACATCTCCGACCTCAAGGCGCAGCTCGCCGCCTGCACGCGCGGCGCCGAAGTGCTCGCGCAAACGGCGCGCGACTATGGCGCGGACGTGGTCGCCGCCTACATGCGGCACGTGCTCGCGAATGCGGAGGAGTCGGTTCGGCGATTGCTGGGACGACTGGATGACGGCGCGTTTGATTACGAGATGGACAATGGCGCGCATGTCCGGGTGCGGATCCAAATCGACAAGCAGGCGCGCTCGGCGACGTTCGACTTCACCGGCACGAGCCCGCAGCTGCCCGACAATTTCAACGCTCCATATTCGATCGTGCGGGCCGCCTCGCTCTACGTCGTTCGGACGCTGATCGATGACGCGATCCCGATGAACGACGGGTGCTTGCGGCCGATCACGCTGGTGGTGCCGGACGGATCGATGCTCAACCCGCGCTATCCCGGCGCCGTCGTGGCGGGCAATGTCGAGACGAGCCAGGTGGTCACCGATGCGCTGTTCGCTGCGACCGGGCGCCTCGCGCCGAGCCAGGGCACGATGAACAACTTCACGTTCGGCAACGAGCGTTACCAATATTACGAGACCATCGCAGGAGGCTCGGGCGCCGGGCCCGAGTTCGACGGCACGAGCGCGGTCCAGACGCACATGACCAACAGCCGCCTGACCGACCCGGAGATCCTGGAAACGCGGCTCCCCGTCAGGCTCGACCGGTTCGCGATCCGTCGCGGCTCCGGCGGAGCGGGCGCGCACAAGGGCGGCGATGGTGTCGTCCGGGCGATCACCTTCCTCGAGCCGATGCGCGCCAACATCCTCGCGAACCGCCGGCGGGTCCCGCCGCGCGGAATCGATGGCGGCTCGGACGCTCAGCCGGGTCGCAACTGGATCGAGCGGACCGACGGCAGCGTCGAGATGCTCAGCGCAACCGCTTCGGCGGACGTTCAGCCGGGCGATCGCTTCGTCATCGAGACGCCCGGCGGCGGCGGATTCGGGAGGAGTCGGGGGTGATCGATTATTGGCCGCTCCTCGGAATCGCGCTGGTCGTCCTCGGCTTCGCGCTTCGGTTCAATCCGCTGCTCGTCGTCGCCGTCGCCGCGATCGCGACCGGACTGCTTGGGGGCATGCCGTTCCTCAAGGTGCTTGCGGCGCTCGGCCACGGGTTCAACGAGAACCGGAACGTCACGATCATCTACATCGTGCTTCCTGTCATCGGGCTGCTCGAGCGCTTCGGCCTGCAGCAGCAGGCGCGCAGGCTGATCAGCGGAATGCGTGGCGCGACTACGGGCAGGCTGCTCGTCGTCTATCTCGCGTTCCGCCAAATCTTTGCGGCGCTGGGGCTGACGTCGGTTGCCGGGCACGCGCAGACGGTCAGGCCGCTCGTCGCGCCGATGGCGCTCGCGGCAGCCGAGAAGGAGCATGGGCAGCTCGACGAAGACACGGCCGAACGGGTGAAGGCGATGTCGGCAGCGACCGACAATGTCGGCGTGTTCTTCGGCGAGGACATCTTCATCGCGGTGTCCTCGATCCTCCTCATCCAGGGCGCGCTCAAGGCCTTCGGAATCGAGCTCACGCCGTTCGAGCTGTCGGTGTGGGCGATCCCCACGGCGATCTGCGCGTTTCTGATCCAGAGCGCGCGACTGCTGTGGCTGGATCGACAGTTGAAATCATCCTCCCCGGCATTTGGCGGGGAGGGGGACCATCCGAAGGATGGTGGAGGGGTCTTGCACCGCGAAAGGAATACCCCTCCACCGCACTTCGTGCGGTCCCCCTCCCCTCGAAATCGAGGGGAGGATGATCAGTGATCACGATCCAGTGGCTCTACGTCTTCGCGGGCGCCGTCTTCGCAACCTTCGCGATCGCAAGCGTCCGCGACCGGGCGAACCCGAAGCGCTGGGGCAACTGCATCTTCTGGTCGCTACTGGCGGCCAGTTTCTGGTTCGGCGACCTTCTGGGCGACGTTGGCAATGGCGTGCTGGTCCTCGCGCTGGTGGCGATCGCCGGATTCCATTTGCTCGGCCGAAGCGCAGGCGAATCCACCACGACCGAGGAGCGTCACCGCTTTGCCGAGCGCTACGGCAACAAATTGTTCGTGCCCGCCCTGATCATCCCTTTCGCAGCGTTCGTCGGCACGTTGCTGTTCGACTACACGCCGCTCAAGAGCAGCGGCCTCATTGATGCGAAGGCGGTCACGCTCGTGCTGCTCGGCGTCGGCGTGATCGTCGCGCTGATCGTCTGCTTCGCCTGGCTCAAGCCGCCGCCGATGGCGCCCGTCGACGAGGGCGGCCGCCTTGCCGATGCGATCGGTTGGGCGCTGGTGCTTCCGCAGATGCTGGCCGCGCTCGGGGCAGTCTTCGCCGCGGCAGGCGTCGGCACGACGATCGGTGCGATCGCGGGTGCGATCATCCCTCAGGGAAGCATCTTCCTCGCGGTGCTCCTCTATGCCCTCGGAATGGTCGTGTTCACCGTAATCATGGGCAATGCGTTCGCGGCGTTTCCGGTGATGATTGCGGCGATCGGCGTGCCGATCCTCATTCACCAGGACGGCGGCAGGGCTGCCGTGATCGGCGCCGTCGGGATGCTCGCCGGCTATTGCGGGACCCTGATGACCCCCATGGCGGCGAACTTCAACATCGTCCCCGCCGCGCTGCTCGAGCTCAAGAACCAATATGGGGTGATCAAAATGCAGATCGCGACGGCGGTCCCGCTGCTGATCGCCAACATCGTCATCCTCTATGTGGCGGGGTTCAAACTGTGATGTCATTGCGAGGAGCGTCAGCGACGAAGCAATCCAGCGGCGCGGCATCTGGATTGCTTCGCTGCGCTCGCAATGACGGACAGCTGGCATGATTGACCTTGACGCTGATCTTGCCTCGCACATGGCGAGCATCGCGCTGGGCCACGTGCGCAAGGAATATCCGCACAAGCTCGACCAGATGCTGCTGAGCGATGCGGACGCGCTACCGCCGCGCGTGCTCCACCCGATCTTCTACGGAAGTTTGGATTGGCACAGCTGCGTCCACGGCTGGTGGACGCTGCTGACGCTGAAGCGGTTGTTCCCCGCAATTCCCGAGGCGAGCGCGATCGCGGACCTCGCGAACGACAGCTTCACGCGCGAGAACGTCAGCGGCGAGCTCGCCTATCTGGAGCGGCCGCTTAGCCGCGGGTTCGAGCGGCCCTACGGCTGGGGATGGCTGCTCTACCTTCACCGCGAAGCGACCCGCCATGCCGATGACTGGGCGGTGGAGCTGGAGCCGCTCGCGCGCTCTTTCGCACAGCGCCTGCGCGATTATCTCCAGGTCCTCACCTATCCGATCCGCGTCGGCACCCACTTCAACACGGCGTTCGCGCTGGTGCTTGGACTGGAGTGGGCCGATCAGTTCGATCCGGAGCTCGCCGACGCGATCCGCACCCGCTCTCTTCGCTGGTTCGGCGCCGACCGCGACTGCCAGGCGTGGGAACCCGGCGGCGACGAATTCCTCTCGCCTTCACTCATCGAGGCGCTGTGCATGGCGCGGACGCATCCTGCGGAGTTCTCCGCGTGGTTCGGCCATTTCCTTCCCGGTGTCGGACGGCGCCAGCCCGCAACCCTGTTCGAGCCTGCGATCGTGAGCGACCGAAGCGACGGCAAGATCGCGCATCTCGATGGGTTGAACCTCAGCCGTGCCTGGTGCTGGCGCAGCATCGCGCCGATATTGGCGCCGGACGTGGCATCCGTGGCGCAAGCCGCTGCCGACGAGCATCTCGCCTCCGCGCTCCCGCACCTTGCCGGCGACTATATGGGCGAGCATTGGCTCGCGAGCTTCGCCTTGCTGGCCTTGCTCGCGGCCAAGGATTAAACCGGCGCCATGGCCGACATCGACTCCGTCAACCAGCAATTCATCCGCTACGATCAGGTCCGCAAGGCTCACACCTACCGGCTCGCGGAACATCCGGGCGACGAGTTCGACGAGGATTACGAGATCGCCACGCTCGACTTGGGACGGTTCCTCGACGGGAGCGAGGCGGAGAAGGCCCGCTTTGCGGAAGAGTTCGCCGCCGCGCTTCAGGACATCGGCTTTGCCGTGCTCGTCGGCCACGGCGTCGATCCGACGCTCTACGACGAGATGGAAGAGCTCACGCATCAGCTGTTCACGACGACCCCGCTGTCCGAGAAAATGCGCTTCCGGGCAGCGCGCCATGGCTCGGTCAACCAGGGCTATTTCCCGATCGAGCAGACCAGCGATATCCACCCCGACCTGGTCGAAGGCTGGGTCTGGTGCAGGCGCGCGTTCGACATTGCGCAGGACCGCGATGAGCCGTTCCACCCGAAGGCATTCTGGCCGAGCGCGGAGTACGAGCGAAAAGCCCGTCGCCTGGTCCTCGCCCACGAGCAGCTATTTCAACCCATCGCCCAGGCGATGCTGCAGGGGCTCGGTTGCGACCCGCATCTGCTCGATGAAAGGCTGACGCGGACCAACTTCGGGCTGCGGTTCAACTATTATCCGCCGATGACGGCCGAGCAGGACGATTCCGGCGCAGCGCGGCTGCTCGGGCACGAGGACGTGGACCTGTTCACGATCCTCCCTGCGTCCCGCACCGACGGGTTGCAGGTGTGGAACCACCGCAGCGGCAAGTGGGTGCGGATGAAGGCGCCGCCGGGATCGATCATCATCAATACCGGCGATTACATGCAGCGCATTTCCAACGATCGGCTTCCGTCCACCACGCACCGGGTCGGAAAGCCGAGCGACGCGTCGCAGCGGACTCGCGCGAGAGTCTCGTTCCCGATCGCGGTCTATCTGTGGGAAGACGAAATGCTCGAGGTGCTTCCCGATCTCGGCGAACCTCGATACGAGCCCGTCAAGGCGATCGCCTTCCACACCCGAACGACGAGCAAATTCTACGGCGACGATTACGCGGTCGAGACGGCGTAATCAGTCGGGCAGGCATTCCTGCCCGAGCGCGGCGTTCGCCTGTCCGGTATCGCCGGGCAGCTTTTGGCAGATCGGCGTTCCCTCCAGCAACGTATCGCCGCCAATGGCCTGATACGTATCGACGATGTTCTGCGCGGCCGCGAGCTTGGTCGAGACCAATGTCTGCTGCGCCGCATAGTAGGACCGCTGGGCATCCAGCACGTTGAGGAACGGGTCGATCCCGGCGTTGTAGCGTGCTTCGGTCAGCAGATAGGCGTCGCCGGTCTCCGCCTGCTGGCGCTGGCGGGCAGCGATCTCGTCGTTGATGGTGCCGCGGCGCGCGAGCGCGTCCGAAACATCGCGGAACGCGGTCTGGATTGCGCCCTGGTATGTGGCGACGGCGGCGCGCTCCTGGGCTTGAGTCAGGCGGACGTTGGCGTGGCCCGCGCCTGCCTGGAAAATCGTGTAATCGACATTCGCGCCGCCGCTCCACCCGAATGCGCCGCCGGTGAACAGCTTGAGCAAGGCGGAGCTGGCGAAACCGAGGAGGCCCGTCAGCGTGATCCGCGGGAACAGCGCTGCGCGGGCCGCGCCGATGTTCGCATTGGCCGCCTTCAGGTCATATTCGGCCTGGACCACGTCGGGCCGGCGAAGCAGCACATAGGAGTCGAGTCCGGTCGGCATCGGCGCAATCGAGCCGAATGCTTCGTCGATCGACCCCGAAAGCAGCGCCGGGTCGACATCGCCGCCGACCAGCAGGCGCAGCGCGTTGACGTCCTGCGCGACGGCGGTCCGCTGCCGCGCGAGGTCGGCCTCGGCGGTGTCGTAGATCTGCTGCGCCTGATCGAGGTCGGTGCGCGGCGCGATCCCGCCTTCGAGGCGGATTCGCGTCAGCCGGACGCTCTTCTGGGCGCTTGTCGCGGTCTCTTCGTCGATCCGGAGGAGGCTCGAGTCGGCCGCATGGTTGAGCCAGGCGGCGACGACGTTTCCGACGAGCGTCAGTCGCGTCGCACGGGCGCCGGCTTCCGTCGCGAAATAGCGGTTGAGCTGGACGTCGGTGAGCGAGCGAAGACGGCCGAACAGGTCGATCTCGTAATTCGGAACGCTGATGCCGGCCTGGTACTGCGCAGAGATTCCCGAGCCGGAGCCGCTACTTCCTCCGCTCCCGCTCCCACTGCCGCTCCCGCTGCCGCCGGAACTCGATCTGGAGCTGCTGCCGCCACGGCTGCCGCTGATCGTTGTGCCGCCGGTGGCGTTCACCGTGGGGAATTGGTTCGCGCGCTGAATCCGGTACTGCTCACGCGCTGCCGCGATGTTCGCCGCAGTAGCGCGCAGGTTGCGATTGTTGACCAGCGCCTCGGCGATCAGCGTTTGAAGCCGCGCATCGGTGAACACCTGCTTGTAGGTGAGCGCCGGAAGGCCCGCTTCCGTTGCGAGGAAATAGGGGTCGCCGACAGGCCAGGACGCCGGGATGGACGCGTCGGGCTGCACGTATTTCGGCTCCATCGACGTGCAGCCGGCGGCGAGCAGCGCGAGCAGGGCGGCAACACGCTTCACTCCTGCGCCTCCGCCCGGCGGCGGCCGCGGATGCGATCGCGGATGATCACCATCCCGTCGCGCACGCCGCGGCGCACCAGCACGTAAAAGAAGGGAATGTAGAAGACCGCGAGAATGGTTGCGGTGAACATTCCGCCGATCACTGCCGTTCCGATCTCGATCCGTCCGTTCGCTCCGGGACCGGTCGCGACGGCGAGCGGGAACACGCCGAAGATGAAGGCGAAGCTCGTCATCAGGATCGGCCGAAGCCGGATTCGCGCCGCCTCGATTGCCGCGTCGAGCACCCGCTTGCCCTCCTTTTCGGCGCGCTCGGCGAATTCGTTCATCAGGATCGCGTTCTTCGACGTGAGGCCCATCGTGGTGAGAAGGCCGATCTGGAGGAACACGTCGTTCTGCAGCCCGCGCAAGGTAACGAACAAAATGGCTCCGACGAGCCCGAGCGGGACGACCAGCAGGACTGCGAGGGGGATCGACCAGCTCTCGTAAAGCGCGGCAAGGCAGAGGAAAATGACGATCAGCGAAATGCCGTAGAGGAGCGGCGCTTGTCCGGTGGCGAGCCGCTCCTGGTATGAAGCGCCCGACCATGCGACGCTTACGCCCGGAATCTGCGCAGCGAGTTTGGCAATCTCTGCCATGGCGTCGCCGGAGCTCTTCCCCGCGACGGGCTGCCCGTTGAGCTCATAGGCGGGGTAGCCTTCGAAGCGATCGAGCGTCACCGGCGCGACGGTCCAACCCGTCGTCGCAAACGACGAGAATGGCACCATCGATCCCTGGTTGTTGCGGACGTACCAATTGCCGATGTCCGACGGTTCCGAGCGGAACGGGGCATCGCCCTGGACGAATACCCGCTTCACGCGGCCGCGATCGATGAAGTCGTTGACGTACCGGCCGCCCCACGCGGTCGACAGCGTCGAATTCACATCGCCGGGAGTAAGCCCGAACGCGGTCAGGCGCGGCACATCGATATTGACCTTCAGGCTCGCGACGTCGGGGAGCTCGCTCAAGCGGACCTGCTGAAGAGCCGGATCTGCCGATGCTTCATTGAGCAGCCGGTCGCGCGCTGCAGCGAATTGCTCGCGGCTCATTCCGCTCGTGTTCTGGAGCTCCATCGTGAAACCCGCCGCCTGGCCCAAGCCGCGGATGGCGCCCGGTACGAGCGCGAACACCTGTGCGTCGCGAAGGCCGCGGAAAGCCTGGGAGGCCCGGTCGACGACCGCTTCGGCGCTGTTCTTCGCGCCCTTGCGCTGATCGAACGGGGCGAGATTGATGTAGGCCTGGCCGCTGTTCTGCCCGGAGGCTCCGCCGCCTCCGCCGGTCACTGCGAAGACCGTATGCACGTTCTTGCTGTCGGGTCCGTGCAAAAAGTATTTCTCGACCGCCAGCTCGACCGCCTGGGTGCGCTCGAACGTTGCGCCGGCCGGGAGGCGAACCTGCACCGACGCGTTGCCCTGGTCTTCGCTGG
Source organism: Sphingomonas sp. (assembly GCA_025980335.1). Classification (GTDB taxonomy): domain Bacteria; phylum Pseudomonadota; class Alphaproteobacteria; order Sphingomonadales; family Sphingomonadaceae; genus Sphingomicrobium. The sequence continues at coordinate 15,492 of JAICXO010000018.1, forward strand.
GGATGAAGCCCGTCGGGAGTCTCCACAGCAGGATCAGCAGGAGCGCGCAAACGCCGAGATAGATCGCGAGGAACAGCCATTTGCGCTCGACGACCTTGCCGACATTGCCGACGTACCAGTCGATGGTGCGCTGGAAGCGATCGTTGAAGGTCTGGCGGGCTCTTTCGATTCCATGCGCAACCCTTGGCGCGCGCTTGCCGAACCATCCCTCTTCGACGCTGCCATGCTGGCGCCGAAGCACGTTGGCAGCGAGCGACGGGCTGAATGTGATTGCAAGCAAGACCGACAGCGCCATCGCGGAAACGATGGTCGCCGAAAACTGGCGATAGATGACTCCGGTCGAGCCGCCGAAGAAAACCATCGGAAGGAACACCGCGGAGAGCACGAGCGCGATCGCCACGAGTGCCATCTGGATCTGCTGCATCGAGATGATCGTCGCTTCCTTGACCGTCAGCTCGGGCTGCTCGTGAAGGATTCGCTCGACGTTCTCGACGACCACAATCGCGTCGTCGACCAGCAGCCCGACCGCGAGAACGAGTCCGAAAAGCGTGAGCGTGTTGATCGAGAAGCCGAGGATGTAGAGCATCCCGAACGTGCCGAGCAGCACGACCGGGATGGCGATGCCAGGGATCAGCGTCGCCCGCCAGCTCTGCAGGAAGACGAACATCACCAGGATGACGAGCGCCATCGCCTCGGCGAGCGTCTTCACGACTTCGGTGACCGACAGCCTGATGAAGTCGGAGCTGTCGTTCGCGTAAGCCACCTTGTACCCCGGCGGAAGGCGCGGCGCGATCTTCACCATTTCCGCCTTGACGAGCTTCGAGGTCGAGAGTGCGTTCGCTCCAGGCTCGAGATAGATGCCGATGCCCGAACCCGGATGTCCGTCGATGCGGATGGTCGCGGAGTAATTCTCCGCTCCGAGCTCGACCCGCGCGACATCCGAAAGATGCACGCTCGCGCCGGTCGGATCGGCCTTGAGGATGATGTTGCGGAACTGCTCGGGCGTTTGCAGCCGCGACTGGGCAGTGACCGTCGCGTCGAGCATCTGTCCCTGAGGCTGCGGCATTCCGCCAATCTCGCCCGCCGCGACCTCGACGTTCTGGTTCTGGATCGCGTTGACGACGTCGCTCGGCATCAGCTGATAGCTCTGCAGCTTGTTCGGATCGAGCCAGATGCGCATCGCATATTTGGACCCGAAGACGTTCACGTCACCGACGCCCTGGATGCGCGAGAGGTCGTCCTGGATGTTGGTCGCCAACCAGTCGGACACGTCGACGTTGGTGCTCTTGTCTGTGGAATCGTAGACGCCGACGATCATCAGGAAGTCCGGTGACCCCTTGGTCACGGTGACGCCCTGTTGCTGCACCTCCTGCGGCAACCGCGCGATCGCCGACTGGACCTTGTTCTGGACCTGGACCTGCGCGATGTCGGGATCGATGCTCTTGTCGAACACGGCTGAGATCGACACCTGCCCGCGCGAGCTCGATGACGAGCTGAAATAGAGAAGACCGTCGAGCCCGGTCAGCGTCTCCTCGATCACCTGCGTGACGCTGCTCTCGAGCGTTTCGGCCGAAGCTCCGGGATAAGTCGCCCGGACGTTGATCTGGGTTGGTGCGACGTCCGGATATTGCGCGACCGGAAGCGTGAAGATCGCGCCGATTCCGCCGAGCATGATGATAATCGCGAGAACCCAGGCGAAAATCGGCCGTTCGATGAAGATCCGCGACATGCCTAGGGTCTAGCCGCCACGCTTCTTTGCCGCCTTCATCGCGCCGGGCGGGGGTGCCTGGACCTTCTGGGGAGCGCTCGCCGGCACCGGCTTGATCGGCGCGCCGTCGCGAAGGGTGCCTGTCCCCTGGGTGATCACCTTCTCGCCGGCGGCCACGCCCTGCGTGACCACCCAATAGGGACCCATCGTGCGCTCGGCGACGACGGTCCGCTGGACCGCGTGATTGCCCGGGCCGACGACGAACAGGGTCGCATTGCCTTGCGGGTCGCGCGTGATCGCCTGCTGCGGAATCAGGAACGCCGAAGTGTCTATCGCTTGCGCGAACTGCGCAGTCACGAACATGCCCGGAAGCAGGATAGCCTGCGGATTCGGGAAGCGGGCTCGAAGGGTGACGGTGCCGGTGTTCTGGTCGACGATCACTTCGCTGAACTCGACCGTACCGGTGAACCCGTAATCGCTTCCGTCGGGAAGCTTCAGCCGCACCTGCGCGGACGCAGGAACGACTCCGCCCTGGCTCAGCGCTCGGCGCAGCGCGAGGAGGTCGGAGGCCGACTGCTGGATGTCCACATAGACCGGATCGAGGCGGGTAATCGTGGTCAGCGCATTTGCCTGATCGGCGGTGACGAGCGCGCCTTCGGTGAAGTTCGAGGCGCCTACGCGGCCGGAGATCGGCGCCGGCACCCGAGTGAATCGCTGATTGATCTGCGCCGTCCGAAGCGCTGCTGCGTTCTGCGCGACCGACGCATCGGCTTGGCGCGCCTGAGCGACCGCGTTGGTATAGTCCTGCTTGGAGATCGCCTGCTGCTCGACCAGCGGCTTGTAACGGGCCGCAAGAGTTCGCGCGGCTTCCGCCTGCGCTTGAGCGGCCTGCAGGTTCGCCCGAGCCTGCGCCGCCTGCGCGTTATAGATGCTCGGGTCGATCTGGTAGAGCGTCTGCCCCTGGTGGACGACCGAGCCTTCGGTGAACAGCCGCTGGCGGATCACTCCGCTGACCTGCGGGCGGACATCGGAAATCTGGTAGGCGGCGATGCGGCCGGGGAGCTGCTGCTCGATCGGAGCGCTCCCTTGCTGGACGACCACGTAGCCGACCGTCGTCGGGCCGCCTCTCCCGGCGCCGCGGCCATGCGGCGAGTCGGCGTTCTGCCCGCCGCTGCACGCCGCAAGCAGCAGCGCCAGTCCGATCAACGAAGCGGGCTTCACGATTGGGCGCCTTTTCCCCTGTCGCCGCGGAATGCAAGTGGGAATGCGCAATTGGGGAACGAACATGACAATTGGCGCGCCGGTAGATTAACAATCGTGTTCGTAGCCCCGACCTTCGACGAACGGGCAATCCTCGCCGACGAATAGGGCGCATTGCGACCCCGAAACAATCCCTTCGATGAACGCCGCGGTTATTCGGGGGCAGCAGAACCTGCAAGCCGGACGACCGCCCGCGCGCCCAGCGTCGCTTAAGTCACCACCAGCTGGCGTAGAGCGCGATCAGGATCAGGATCACGCCGAGCGCGCCGATGTTGAACACCGGGCCGCTTTTGAAGGTGACGCCTTCCATCGTGACCCGGTTGCTTTCGGCGCGCGTCGGCCACAGCAGCGAGACTGCGACGGCGAGCGCAAGCGAGGCGAGGAACGCGATTTCCATCCGGTGCATGAACGGCACCGCGTTCAAGACGGCGCTTCCGCCGTAATCCGCCGGAAACCAGAAGACGAAGCTCAGCAACACCGACACCACAGCGGCGACGATCGCGCCGGCTTCGTTGGCGCGCTTCCAGAACAGCCCGAGCAGGAACATCACCGTGATCCCCGGCGTGAAAAAACCGGTGAACTCCTGGATGTACTGGAACGCCTGCTGCGATTGTCCGAGCAGCGGCCGGACGACGATCAGCGCGATGACGATGGACGTCACTGCGACCGTTCGGCCGACGAACACGAGATGCTTCTCCATCCGCTTGCCGTCGGGATCGCGGCCGTCCTCGGCACGGGTCTGCACGTGCTTGGTCTTGGCATAGAGGTCGAGCGTGAAGATCGTCGCGATCGAATTGATCTTCGAGGCCATCGAGGCGACGATCGCCGCGACGAGCGCCGAGAAGACGAGACCGAGCAATCCAGGCGGAAGCAGCCGAAGCATCGCCGGATAGGCCTCGTCGGGCTTGGCGAGGTTGGGCGCGAGAAGCACCGCGGCGATTCCGGGAATGACGATGATTACTGGGGTGAGCAGCTTCAGATAAGCCGCGAAGGTGACGCCCTTCTGCGCTTCGGCGACGCTCTTGGCCGCGAGTGCGCGCTGAATGATGTACTGGTTGAACCCCCAGTAGCTGAGGTTCGCGATCCACATCCCGCCGATCAGGACGCTAAGGCCGGGGAGATTGTCGTATCGCTGCTTGTCGTAGGCAGCGTTGCCCGTCTGATGCAGGATCATGTGGAAATGATCGGGCGCCTTCGCGACGAGCGTCTCGAAGCCCGCAACCATGCCGTGCCCGGCGCCGATCTGGGTCAAGGTCAGGAAGGTGACGATGAGCCCGCCGAACACCAGAAGCGCGACCTGGACGATATCGGTCAGCGCAATCGCCTTGAGCCCGCCGTACAGCTGGTAGGCGAGGGCGAACACGCCGAGCCCGATCAGCGCGTAGGTCTGGTCGACTCCGGCGACTTTCGTCACCGCGATCGAGCCCAGCCACACGATCGAGGTCAGGTTCACGAAGATGTAGAGCGCGAGCCAGAACAGCGTCATCAGGATGCGGATTCGGTCGCCGTACCGCTCCTGCAGGAACTGCGGCATCGTGTAGATGTGGTTCTTGAGGAAGATCGGCAGGAAGAACTTGCCGACGATCAGCAACGTCGCCGCCGCCATCCACTCGTACGATGCGATGGCGAGGCCGATCGCATAGCCGGACCCCGACATGCCGACGATCTGCTCGGCCGAGATGTTTGCGGCGATCAGCGACGACCCGATCGCCCACCACGGCAGGTTCTTCGACGCGAGGAAATAGTCGGACGTGTCCTTCTGGTGGCCCGCTCGCTCGCGCGACACCCATTGCGCGAGGCTGAAGATGCCGATCGCGTAGGCGATCACGACAATGAGGTCGATCGTCGAAAGGCTCATTCCGGCTCCCCGCCCGGTGTGGACCGCGGGAGATTAGACGAGGCGGTGCCGCTGTCTACGGCCTTTGCGCTGCCCCATTCGGTGCCTAGATAGGCGGCGATGAAGCCCACGGTCGTCATCCATACCAATGACAAGCAGATGCTTGGCGCGCTGGTCTCGGCGCACAGCTTCCGCCGAAACAGCCGTAGGCCGGACGCGTTTGACGTCCGGATCGTCAATGTCCGTGAATTCCCGGCGCTTCGGGAGCGCGGGCATTCGCTGCTGCGTGGCGGGCATGTCCGCGCGTGGGACCCGGACGACCTGCAATCCTTCACGCCGGTGCGCTTCGCCGTCCCCGAACTGCTCGGGTTCGAAGGCCTCGCACTGGTCACCGACCCCGACGTGTTCGCGGTCGGCGACGTCGCCGAGCTGTTCGGCCGCGGCTCGCAGGGCAAGGCGATCTGGTGCACGCCGCGGCCGGGCTACCGCAAGATCACCGACCCTCTGGCGACCTCGGTCATGCTGCTCGACAATGCGAAGCTCGAGCACTGGCGGTTTGCCGAGCAGCTGCAGAAGCTTTGGACGCACGAGATCGACTATCTCGACTGGATCAACCTACGGCTCGAAAGCCTCGACTCGATCGCGCTTCTCGAACCGGAGTGGAACGATTTCGACCGGCTGACACCCGCGACGAAGCTCCTGCACAACACCAAGCGCAGAACGCAGCCGTGGAAGACCGGCCTTCCGATCGACTTCACCTTCAAGGAGCGCGGGCTGCTCAATTTCGCGCTTCCGATCGTCCGCAAGCTCGCGCCCAACTACACCCGCCACCCTGATCAGCGGCAGGAGGCCTATTTCTACGCACTGCTCGCCGATGCGCTCGACAGCGGCGCCCTGACGCCCGGGCAGGTCGAAAAGGAAGTGCGGCTGGGGCACGTCCGGCGGGATTCGCAGGCGCTCATCGATCGCTATCGCGGTCAGCTGTGGCCGGCCGCGGAGGAAGCTTCAAGAGCCGCCTGACGCGCTCGGCGATCTCCGCGGTGAAATCGGGCGGATCGCTGGCGAGCGGCACCTCGATGGTGCCGCCGAAGCCATGTTCGTCGAGCGAGGCCCAAAAGAAGCGCAGGTCGCGCGGAAACAGGCGCTTGCCGCGGCGGAGGCGGTCGGATGCAGCCATGACCGCGCGGCCGAGACGGCTCTTCGCGATCGGCACGATTCCGACCGGCTTTCGCGTGTTCACGGCATCCGCGACCATCGCGACGCTGTCTGCGGTGACGTGAATCTGGTCGGCGGCTTCGATCATCGCGCGATACGACGGCGCGCCCTCGCGCGGCGCGATGAAGGTCGGGACCTTGGCTCGCCCGAGCTCTGTGGCAACGGCGTTCAGCAGCGGCTGCGGCGTCCTGGGGCTTCCGATCGCAAGCACCGACCCGCCGCCGCGTTCGGCGATTTCGATCAGCCGGCGAAGCGCGCCGAGCATCTGCGCCACCGGCAATTCCCAGTAGAGCGTCGGTCCGCCGAGTACGAACAAGCGGCGGGGGCGGGGAAGGGCCGTCAGTGCGGCGAGCTGGCCCTCGTCCACGCGCTCATTCGTGAGCGGGCTCAAAGCGAACGGGATTCGGACCACGTTCGGTGCATCCGGCACCGGATATTCGGGCGTCGGCACGACCAAATCGAAATGCTTCGGGGAAATGCGCGGATAACCGAGGTGGACCGCATGCATCTTGCCGCCGGAGCGTTTTCGAAGCGCGCGGACGATCGGAACGCTTCTGTGCCCCGTCGAGATCGTCAGGTCCGGCGGCTCGCCTTCGAGCTGCGCTCGTGAATCGGCGGCCACGCTCTTCAGCGTTGCGCCGAGCAGCTTGGGCTGAAGCCGCCGCAGCTGATTGTAGCGCAGCCATTTCTCCTCGAACGGCAGCCCGATGGCTTCCGCGAGCGCAAGTACCTGGTTGTTGTCCCCGCGATGCGGCCCGAGCAGCGCCCAGACCCGCATCTGCCGCTCTGACTTGTCGTTCATGCCCACCGCCGCCATTAAGCGGCGAAGGCGGCAAAAACCAATGTGTGGAATTGCGGGATGGTACAGGCGCGGCGGCAAGCCGGTGCCGCAGGCTGCGCTCGCTGCCGCCTGCGACCGCATGCGCCACCGCGGTCCCGACGATGCCGGCTACCTGACCGACGGCGATTTCGGCTTCGGCATGCGCCGGCTGAGCATCATCGACGTCGCCGGCGGGCACCAGCCGATCTTCAGTCCCGACAGCCGCCACGCGATCGTGTTCAACGGCGAAATCTTCAATCATCCCGAGCTTCGGCGCGAGCTCGAGGGCAGCTACGTCTTCCAGACCGACCATAGCGACACCGAGACTATCCTCGCCGCTTACCTGCGCTGGGGAGACGATGCCTGGTCCCGCCTCGAGGGCATGTATGCAGTGGCGATCTGGGACAAGCTCGACAAAAGCCTGGTCCTCGCGCGCGACCCGATCGGGATCAAGCCGCTGTTCGTGACCGAGCAGAACGGCGGGATCGCCTTCGCCTCCGAGATCACTGCGCTCCGGGCACTTCCGGACCATGTATTCGAGATCGACCCCGACGGCGTCGACGATTTCTTCTGCTTCGGCCACAGCCTCCCTCCGCGGACGATCTTCAAGGCGGTGCGGCCGCTCGAGCCGGGACGGCTGCTACGGATCGGCGCGAAAGGAACGGCGGAGGTCCGCCGGTTCTGGCAGCCGCGCATTCAGGTCCGCACCGGCGTTTCCGAAGCCGACTGGGTGGAAGAGACGCGCGCGCGGGTTCTCGACACAGTCGGCAAGCACATGCTGTCCGACGTGCCGGTCGGCGCATTCCTTTCGGGCGGAGTCGATTCATCTGCGGTGGCGGCCGCGATGGCGCGAACCTCGAGAACCAACTTCAAGGCGTTCACGATCGGCTTCCCCGGCTCTCCGCGCGACGAAACTGATCCAGCCGCTCGGATCGCCCGCCATCTCGGCATCGAGCATGTCGTCTTGCCGATGCAGCCGCAGGACGCTGCCGAGGTGCTCCCGGCCGTCCAGGCTGCGTTCGACGAGCCCTCCGCCGCGACCTCCGCGGTCCCCTTGTGGTACCTGTCGCGAACCGCCGCCGAGCACGTGAAGGTGGTGCTTTGCGGCGAGGGCGGCGACGAGGTCTTCCTCGGCTACAACCGCCAGCGCTGGGCGCAGCGGATGGCGCGGTGGAAGCCGCTGATCGAAGCCGTCGGGGCAGGCGGGCTCGTCGGGACCTTGCCCGAACTCCCGTGGCGCAAATGGAATTACGGGCGGCAGCTTGCGCGCCAGTTCGTCGAGGGTGCGCGGCTCGGCGACGGCTACGAGCGCTTCTTCGCTGCGGTATCGATTACCACGCCCGCAATTCGCGAGCGCATCTACGATCCGGATTTCTTCCGCAGCCAGCAGACGCGGGACACGTTCGAGCGCCGCGCGAGCGACCATTTCCCGCTCGTCCATCGGCCGGCGCTTTCCGATTTGGAAGAGTTCGAGCTCGGCGACCTCACGGTCCACCTGCCTGCCTCGCTGTGCCAGCGGCTCGACCGGTCGAGCATGGCGCATTCGCTGGAGGCGCGGGTGCCGTTCCTCTCTCACCGCTTCGTCGAATGGGCGCTGACGATCCCGGCGGACCTCAAGCTCAAGGGCAGCACCGGCAAACATGTGCTCCGCCGCGCCGTCGAGCCGTGGTTGCCGCAGGGCGCGCTATCGCAGCGCAAGATCGGCTTCCAGCTGCCCTTTGCCGATTGGTTCATGGGCGGCTTCAGCGACTTCGCGCGCGAGGCGTGGCGATCGTCGGGACTCGACAGCCTCGGGCTTCTCGATCCGCGAGGCATAGAGCAGCTGTTCGACGAGCAGCGCCGCGGCGCCGCAGACCACGGACGAATCCTCTACGCGATCGCCATGTTCAGCTGCTGGTGGGCCCAGCAGCGCGCAGAGCCCTCCCGATCGCCATTCCCGCGAAAGCGGGAACCCCGCTTTTCTAACGAGGCCAGAACCAAGACAGCGGGCCCCCCGCTCGCGCGGCGGTGACGAGCATAGGCGCGACTCCGAAAGTCTCGGTCATCCTCCCGGTGCACAATCGCGCCGACGTCCTGCCGCGCGCGATCGGCAGCCTGCTGGAGCAGGAGCTGCGCGATTGGGAGCTGATCGTCGTCGACGACGGCTCGACAGACGGCAGTGTCGAAGTCGCCAAATCGTTCGACGACCCGCGGATCACCTTGCTGGGACTGGATCAGAATCGCGGCGGAAATGTCGCGCGAAACGCCGGCATCCGCGCGGCGAAAGCGCCGCTCATCGCCTTCCTCGACAGCGACGACCGCTATCTGCCCGACAAGCTCGCCCGGGTCAGCGCCGAGTTCGACCGCTCCCCCGAGCTCGACCTGCTCGTCGACAGCTTCATCAAGGTCCAGCCGCCGGGCTCGCGCAAAGCCGAGGTCGTCCGCCGCAACCCCGTGATCAACGATCGCGAGACATTCCGCACGGCGCTTTTCACGCGCCAATTGTGGAAGGCCACGCCGGCGATCACCGTCAGACGCGAAGTCGCCCTGAAAGCGGGGCTGTTCGACGAAACTCTCCGGCGCCTCCAGGATTTCGACTTCCTAATCCGCGTATCGGAGTTCGCGAACTGCGCATCGACCGAGCACGTCCTGTGGGTCAAATATTGGGACGCGAACGCGATTTCGGCGCAGGACAACATGATCGCGGCCAATGTCGAGCTCGTCCGCCGCCATCCCGAATATCTCGCCACGGCAGCCTACCGCCCGGGCCTCGCCTATGCGCTGAGGCTATCGGCATGGCGGAAGGCCAAGCGCGGGGACGTTGGAGGAATCGCACGCGACATCCGCACCCTCGCCGACGCATTTGGCACGCGCCAAGCCGCGCTCCTCGCTTGGGAAGCCCTAAGGCCGCGACCGGCTCTTCGGAGGCCGTGACGAGAATGGTGGACGCACTAGGGCTCGAACCTAGGACCCGCTGATTAAGAGTCAGCTGCTCTACCAACTGAGCTATGCGTCCACTTGTCTCGGATGCGGCGGCTGGCTCGCCGTGCTTGAGCGGCGCGCCGGTAGCATGGGCTCGGATGGTGCGCAACCGCTCCAGTTCAAGCCAAGCGTGAGCCGGTGCGCTGCTGCCGCTCGAGCGCCATCAGCAGCCCGAGGCACAGCATCACCGTCATCACCGCCGATCCGCCGAAGCTGACCAGCGGAAGCGGCACGCCGACGACCGGCGCCAGGCCCATCACCATCATCAGGTTGATCGAGACGTAGAAGAAGATCGTCCCCGACAATCCGGCCGCGGCAAGCTGGCCGAAGCGGGTTTTGGAATTGGCGCTGACCTTCATCCCCCAGCGGATGACCATTCCGAACGCCAGGATGAGGAGCACGCCGCCGACAAGGCCCCATTCCTCGGCCATGGTCGCGAACACGAAGTCGGTGTGGCCTTCGGGCAGGTAGTCGAGGTGGCTCTGGCTGCCGTGGAGGAACCCCTTGCCCCAGATTCCGCCCGAGCCGATTGCAATCTTCGACTGGGCGATGTGATAGCCGGCGCCGAGGGGGTCGCTTTCGGGATTGAGGAAGACGTCGATCCGCTTGCGCTGATAGCCGTGCATCAGGTGATAGACCACGGGCGCCGCGCCGGCCGCCGCCACCAGCGGAACGACGAAGATCCACAGCGGCAGTCCGGCGAGGAACATCACCGTGATCCCGCACAGCACGACCATGATGCAGGTGCCGAGGTCCGGCTGGACGAGGATCAGGATGGCCGGAACCCCGAGGAGCACCGCGGCGGGCCAGATCGCCCGCGGCTTGCGGATTTCCGCCGGCGGAACGAGCTCGTAAAAGCGGGCGAGGGTCAGCACGATCGCCGGTTTCATGAACTCCGACGGCTGAAGCCGCACCGGCCCGAGGTCGAGCCAGCGCTGGGCGCCCTTACTGACGAAACCGAGCGCCTCGACGCCGACGAGCATCACCAGAGTCGCGCCATAGAGCGGGAAAGCGATCGATTTGATCGTCGCCTCGCTCATCCACGACATGCCGACCGCGACCGCGAGGAAGAAGAGGAAGATGATGCCCTGCTTCACCGCCCAGGGCTCCGCCGACCCGCCTGCGGCCGAATAGAGCACGACCAGCCCGAACATCGCGATTGCGGCGACCAGGAAGATCAAGCGCCAGGGCAGCCGCGCGAGCGGCCGTGGAATGATCGCCGAGGTGATCATGCAAGCTTGGCGGGAGGAAGCGGCGGGTAGCCGTTCGCCTGGCGCCACGCGGCGGTCTTGCGCGCGATCCGCTCGTCGAGGGGGCCGCCGATGCTCTGTTCGAACGTGTCGAGAGCCGCGAGCGCTTTCTGCTTGTCGTAAAGGAAGGTGAGCGTGTCGCGAACCAGCGGCGCTGCCACCGCGGCGCCGAAGCCGCCATGTTCAACGATCGTTCCGCATGCGTAGCGGGGATTGTCGAACGGCAGGAAGGCCATGAACAGCGAGTGGTCGCGCAGCTTCCAGTTGGATGCCGTGTAATTGCCGCGTTCGCCGGCGCTCAGGTTGTGCGTCTGAGCGGTCCCGGTCTTCCCCGCCATCTCGATGCCGGGAATGGGAAATTTGGCGGCAGCCGCGGTGCCGTGATCGACCACACCCCACATCGCCTTGCGAATGAACTCGAGATGGTCCTGGCCGACCGCAAGCTCGGTCTGCGGCGCGATCGGCTTGCTCTTGAGCAGCCGTGGAATGACCTGTTTCCCGGTCGCGAGCCGGGTCGCCATCACCGCGAGCTGCAGCGGGTTGATCAGCACCATGCCCTGGCCGATCGACATGTTGACCGTATCGTATCCCTGCCACTCGCGATGATATTTGCGCATCATCCATTGCGGGTCCGGCACGGTGCCGTAGCGCTGCGTTGCAAACGGCAGGTCGAACTTCTCGCCGAAGCCCATCGAGCGGACCATCGGCGCCAGCTTCTCGGCGCCGACCCTGAGGCACATCGTGTAGAAATAGACGTCGCAACTGTGGACGACCGCGCCGTCCATATCGAGCGGCCCGTGCCGTCGGTCGCAGTGAAAGACATGGTTGCCGAGCCGGAACCAGCCGGGGCAATTGACGATCTGCTTGCGATCGATCCCGGCGTTGAGGAGAGCGAGCGCCATCGATGGCTTGATCGTCGAGCCGGACGGATAAAGGCTTTCCGTCACCTTGCTAACCAACGGATGGTGGTCGTCCTCGGACAGCATCTTCCACTCGGCCTGGCTGATCCCGTCGGAGAAGGTGTTGGGATCGAACGACGGCATCGACGGCATCGCCAGGATGTCGCCGGTGGTCACGTCGATCACGACCACGGCCGCGGACTGATCGCCGATGCGTCGCGCCGCATATTGGTGGAGGTCGGAATCGATCGTCAGCTGGACGGTGCCGCCGCTGATGTCGGGCTTGGGATCGAGCTCCTTGACCAGCTTGCCGCGGGCGGTGACCTCGACCCGTTGTCCGCCGGGCTGGCCGCGCAGAGTCTGCTCGAGAGTCTTTTCGAGGCCCTCTTTGCCGATCTTCACGCCGGGGACGAGCAGCAGCGGGTTCTTGTCCTCCTTTTCATATTCCTCTGCGGAGGCCGGGCCGACGTAGCCGACGAGCTGCCCGACGGTCGAGCCGCCCGGGTAATAGCGCGTGAAGCCTTGCGACGCCGCGACGCCGGGAAGGTCGGGAAGGCGGACGGTGATCGCGGCATATTGCTCGTACGGCACGTTGTCAGCGACGGACACAGGGCGAAATCCGTGCGATTGCGCAAGGTCGCTCCTGACCCGTTCGACGTCGTCCTCGTCGAGCGCGAGTAGCTTCGTGACCTCGGGGAGGATGTCGCGGCCCTTTTCCAGCTGCTGCGGGATGATGTCGACGCGGAAGCTCGCCTTGTTGATCGCGATCGGCTTCCCGTAACGATCGATGATCCACCCGCGCCGCGGCGGCACGGGAATCAGCTGGACCCGGTTGCTCTCGCTCAGCAGCTGGTATTTCTCGTTCTCGACGATCGCCAGCCAGCCGAGCCGCCCGACGAGCAAGCCGCCGACTGCCGCCTGCGCGCCGCCGAGCACGAGCATCCGGCGCGAGAAGGTGATCGACTGGTGCGTGGTGGTGATGCGGATCGGCTTCATCGGCGACCAAGTCTCCACGCATCAACGCGCGAAACCGCCCAGGCGCTCAAGGGGAAGGCGCAGATCGAGATCAGCAGCTGGGGGAGCATCATGGTGAAGGCGATGTCGGCGCCGGTCAGCCGTGCGACTCGCCAGTGAAGCCATTCGTCGAGCGCGATCAGCACCGTCGCCACCATCCATTCGATCCAGTAGTCGCGCCACATCGTGCGACGGTCGATCAGATCGAGCGCCAGCATGGTCGCACTCCACAAAGCTATTGAAAAGCCTATCGGATATCCGGTGAACAGGTCGTTGACGAAGCCCAGCGGGGCCGCCCACCAGGCCGGCCACGGATCGGCCCGCAGGAGCCTCCAGCTGATCAGCGCGAGATAGCCGAAGTCGGGAAACCAGCCGCTCGTAGAGACGATCGGAAGCGCCGAAAGAAGCGACGCGAACAGCACCGTCGCCGCGGGCACGAACAAGGCGTAGCGGCTCGGCTGGTTGCCGAAGCGCTTGGGCGGCGAAAGGGCGGCGCGGACCATCGGTGCCTCGCCTCAGGGCGCTGCCGCCGCCGGCTCGTTCTCGGCGGCGATTGCAGCAGGTTCGTACGGCGGCTCGACGATCGCGAAGCTGGTGGTCGCGGGATCGGCGAGGGGAATCGCGATCGCGCCATCGTCCTTTAACCGGATCACGCGCGCGACCGGCACCAGCGGCGGGTAGAGCCCGCCGGTGCCCGAGGTGATGATCAGGTCGCCCGGGCGAAACGGATTGCGGCCGACCTCGAGCGGGCGGACCTCGACCGTGCCGTCGCCGCGGCCCTGCGCGATCACCGGGATGTTGCTTCGAAGCAGGCGCGCGGGAACGATGCTCGTCCGGTCGGAAACCAGCAGCACGCGCGAGGCGAGGGCGCCGACGTCGATGATCCGCCCGACCAGCCCGCTCGCCGAGCGGACCGGCATGCCCTCGCGGATCCCGTCCTTTGCGCCGGCAGAGAGGATGGCGAAGCGGCGCGGGCTGTTGAAGGAGGAGCCGACGATCCGGCCGACCGCAATCGTGTTCTGTTCGTGTTGCCGCAGCTGGAGGGTGGCCTTCAGCTGGATATTCTCCTGGTTGATCGCCTTGGCCTCGACCATCCGCTGGAGCATCGCCTTGCGCTCGCGCTTGAGCTCGGCGTTCTGGCGCACTGCGTCCCAGTAGTTGTCCGCGCCGGTGACCAGCCCTTCGGCGGTCGCGGTGACTTCATGAAGACTGCTCGCGACCGGGCCGGTCACGTCCAGCGCTGCGCCGCGGAGATTGGCGAAATCCTGCGGCGCGACCAGCGAGATCGCGAGCAGGATGAGTCCGACGATGATCCCGGCGATCACCGCCAGGAAGCTGAAGAACAGCCCGTATTGCGCTCGACGCGACCAGCCGGGGCGCGCGGTCGCCACGTTTCAGGACTCCGCTAGGCCGTCTGGAGGACGCCGCGGAACTGCTCTTCCTCGAGCGCGCGGCCGGTGCCGAGCGCGACGCAGGTCAGCGGATCGTCGGCGACGGTGACGGGGAGGCCGGTCTCGTCGCGGAGCACTTCGTCGAGGCCCTGGAGCAGCGCGCCGCCGCCGGTGAGCACGATGCCCTGGTCGCAAATGTCCGCGGCAAGCTCCGGCGCGGTGTTCTCGAGCGCGATCCGGACGCCCTCCACGATCGTGCCGACCGGCTCAGACAGCGCTTCGGCGATCTGGCCCTGGTTGATCGAGATTTCCTTGGGCACGCCGTTGACGAGGTCGCGGCCCTTGATGTGCACGGTCTTGCCGATGCCGTCGACCGGCGGCTTGGCAATGCCGACCTCCTTCTTGATCCGCTCGGCCGTGGCTTCGCCGATCAGCAGATTGTGGTTGCGGCGGACGTAGGAGCTGATCGCTTCGTCCATCTTGTCGCCGCCGACGCGCACCGAGGTCGTGTAGGCGAGGCCCCGGAGCGACAGCACCGCGACCTCGGTCGTTCCCCCGCCGATGTCCACCACCATCGATCCGATCGGGGCGGTGACGGGCATGTCCGCGCCGATCGCCGCCGCCATCGGCTCCTCGATCAGGAAGACGGCGCTTGCCCCCGCGTTCGAGGCCGCGTCGCGGATCGCGCGGCGCTCGACCGACGTCGATCCGCTGGGCACGCAGATGACGATCTCGGGAAAGCGCCAGGCGCGCATCTTGCCGCCGTGCACTTTGTGGATGAAGTGTTTGATCATCTGCTCGGCGACGTCGATGTCCGCGATCACACCATCGCGTAAGGGGCGGATCGCCTCGATCTGGTCGGGCGTCTTGCCCATCATCAGCTTGGCATCCTCGCCGACCGCCTTGACCTTCTTGATCCCGTTGACGGTCTCGATCGCAACCACCGACGGCTCGTTCAAAACGATCCCGCGGCCCCGCACATAGACGAGCGTATTGGCGGTTCCGAGATCGATCGCCATGTCGTGCGACATCCATTTGAACC
>JAICXO010000044.1 GCA_025980335.1 Sphingomonas sp.
GTCGCTCAACCGGCGCCGGCAGTGAGTTCCGTGGCCACGCCAAGACCCGTTGCAGCAACGGTCACGCCCGCTTCGGCAATGCCGAACCAATTCCATGACGATCTCACCATCAGCGGCGATTTCATCACCATCGACGGGCAGCGCAAACGCTGGGAGGATCTGACGCCGGCGGAGAAAACGCGCGTCCGCGAAGCTGTGGCCAAGGCCCGCGCGTCGCTTCAGAACGTGCATATCGACCGCGACAAGATCATGCGCGACGTCGCGAGCATCCCGAACAAGATCGACATGGCCAAAATCCAGTCCGACGTCGCTCGTGGCCAGGCGAGCGCAGCGGAAGCGCTTCGAAACATCCAGACGAACAGGGCCGCCATGGAACGGGCAGGCGTGCAGCCGGACGCGATCGAGGCGACGGTGGCAAAGGCTTTGCAGTCGGTCCGCGCTGTCGACCTGCAGTCCGTCCAGCGCTCACTGGCGACGATCGACCGGGGCAAGATCGCGCGGGACGTGGCCGGCGCCGAGCAATCGGTGCAGAAGGCCCGCGCCGAGCTCGACCGGCTCCAGGCGCGGATCGACGCGGACCGCAACTGACGATCTCGAAGCGGCGCAGGTTTCGGCCTGCGCGGCAAAGGCGTCCGCGGCTGGGAGGCAGCCGCGGACGCCTTCATCGTCACGCCGCTTGAATGGCCCGCTGGCGCTCTATACGGCGCGAGCGTGAAACCGACTGGTGAAGGCACTTTGCGTGCGCAGCGGGGTTGGAGCCCGAAGTGAACTTCTACAACCCTCAACCTCACCGCCCCGTGGGCGCGAAACTGTTCTGCGACTTGACGCAGAGCTGGTCCGATGTCGGCGGCGGCGTTCGCACCTATTTGCTTCACAAGCGCCGCCACATCCTCGAAGCGACGCCGCATAGCCATTTGATGATCGTTCCGGGCGAGCGCGATGAAGTCATCGCGGAAGAGCGGGCGATCACCGTGACGATCCGCTCGCCGCGGGTTCCGGGCAGTCCGCACTATCGGCTGATGCTGCGCAACCGCGCCGTGCGCGCGGCGCTGGAGCATTATCGCCCTGATCTCATCGAATGCCAGGACGCCTACAATCTGCCCTGGGCGGCAATCGCGCATCGCACGCGCGATCCGCATACGACGCTGGTCGCCGCCTACATGACCGATTTCCCGACGGTCTATGTCGAGCGGCCGCTGTCGAAGGTGCTGACGAAGCCGGTCGCCGGCCTCCTTGCGCGCATCTGCTACGGCTATTGCGGGCTTCTTTACCGCCGGTTCGACGCCGTCTTCGCGCTCGGCGAGAATGGCGGCGCTGGCAAGCTGCGCTCGCTCGGCATCGGCACCGTCGACGTCGTCCCGCTCGGCGTGGAGGTGGGTGAGTTCGGCGCGTCGCTGCGGGATTCCCGCCTGCGCGAGAAATTGGGCGTTGCCGCGGGCGAACCGCTGCTGGTCTATGTCGGCAGGCTCGATGGCGAGAAAAAGCCCGACCTCGTCGTCGACGCGTTCCGCCGCCTGCCCCAATCGCTCGGCGCCAGGCTCGTCCTGATCGGCGAAGGGCCGCTCAAGGCGGAGATCGCTGCGCTCGGCGACGATCGCATCGTCATGCCCGGCTATATGACGAGCAGGTCCGAGCTGGCGCGCTGGCTGGCGAGCGCCGACATCTACGTTTCGGGCATGGCGGACGAGACATTCGGGGTCTCGATCGTCGAAGCGCAGGCATCGGGCCTTCCCGTCGTGGGCGTCGCTGCCGGTGCGATGATCGACCGGGTGACCGATTCCGTCGGCCGCCTCGGGCCGGTCGGCGATGCTGCGGCGATGGCTGCGAACATCCTCGACGTGTGGAACGGCAGCCGCGCTGCAATGGCCGATCAGGCCCGCGCGCATGCCCTTCAGTTCAGCTGGGACAGTAGCATGGAAGCCCTGTTCGGCCGCGTCTATCCCGCGGCCTTCGCGCGCCGCGCACTGCACAAACGAGAGATCCCCGCCGCGGCGGCCCTTGCGGCCTGACCGGTTCAAGGGGCATTCACCCGTTCTTGGGAAAGGAATGGGTGTGACGGGACCGATCATCTTTGCAGCCTTGGCTTTGGCATCGGGCGTCGCGGTCGCGGCGGCCGCGCCGCCGAGCGCGAAGGACGCCGCGCCGGCTGCCGACAAGGCGACTGAGCAGGCGAAGCGGATCATCCAGAACTGCGACGCCCACAAGTTCGAGACGGTGGTCCACGAGGTCGTCGACGGGCAGCCGCGCCAGTCGAAGGTGACGCTCTGCGGCAAGGACGGCCAGACCGACGCCGAGTGGATTGATACGCTCAAGGACGCGGTCAACAAGGTCAATGCCAACAAGGACATGGAAGCGCCGATCCGCGACCAGATCGTCGCCGCGCTCACTGCGGAGATCGACCGCCTGCAAAAGCCGCTGCCGCTATTGCCGGGCCGGTCGACCGCGAAGAATTCCGTGATCGACGAGCTCGCGCCGCTTCCCGGGCTGTCGCAACCCAAGCCGGGGGCGACCGCCGCTCTCCCGCCGCCGCGTCAGGCTCCCCCCGTCGCGCCGCGTGACGAATATGCGGCTCTTCCGCCGCTCCCGACTGCCCCGCCGCCCGCGCCGCGCGTCCTTGCCGGCGCCGCAGACGCGGTGCTCCCGCTCATGCCGCCGCTGAAAGTCAGCTTCACCTGCGAAGATTCGGTCCAGACGGACGGCCCGTGCACCGGCTTCACCCGCGACACGATGATTACCGTTCACGCCGGGGAGGACATTCCTGCCGGAACCAGCCTCAGCTTCGTTCGCGACGGCGATCCCAAGGCCGACGTCGCCCTTGCGCAGCTCAAGAAGGGCAAGGCAGTGCGCCTGGTCGTCCCGGCTGATGTGTGCCGCCATGCAGTCGGCGGGCGCTTCGAGCTCAAGGTGCTCCGCTCGGGCCAGGAAGTCGCCAGCGAAGGGCCGTTCAACCTCACTTGCTAGCCAAGACGCCGCGGCTCGTGGCAAGGCGGCGCTCGTGGACGCACCTTATGCGCAGCTGGAACAGGTCGAAGCCGGCATTGGCCGGCTGCTCGCCCATAATCCGTCCGCTTTCACTTATTACGGGACGCAGACGTACATCGCGGGCGAGCGCGAGCTCGTGGTCATCGATCCCGGGCCGGACCTTCCGGAACATCTCGATGCGATCGAGCAGGCGGTCGGCGGACGGCCGGTCGTCGCGATCATGTGCACGCACACCCATCGCGACCACAGTCCCGCTGCGCGTCCATTATCCGAGCGCACGGGAGCGCCGATCGTCGGCTGTGCGCCGCTCGCGCTCGAAACGGTCGGTCCGCGCGCCGATGCCTCGTTCGACGGCGACTATGCGCCCGACCAGGCGCTCGGCGACGGCGAGGAGATCGAGGTGGACGGAAAGCCGGTCACCGCCGTCGCGACGCCTGGCCACACGTCGAACCATCTCTGTTTCGCTTATGGCGACGCGCTCTTTACCGGCGACCATGTGATGGGCTGGTCGACCACGGTGGTCGTGCCTCCGGACGGCGACATGGCGGCGTACATGGCGAGCCTCGAGAAGCTGAGGCAGCGCGACGACCGCATCTATTATCCGGCGCACGGCCCGCCGGTCACCAATCCGAAGCAATATGTCCGCCACCTCGTCGGCCACCGCATGCAGCGGGAGAAGCAGATATTGTCGCTGGTCCGGGACAAGGCTCGCTCCATCCCGGACATCGTCGCCAACGCCTATCCCGGACTCGACCCGCGCCTCGTGCTCGCGGCGGGCGGATCGGTGTTCGCCCACTTGCTGGACCTTGAGCGGCGCGGGCTCGTTGAACAGCAGGGAGATATATGGATCGCCGCCTGAACAAAGCGCTGGTGCTCGCGATGGTGATGATCGCGCTGGTTCTCGGCGTCCTCGTCGGCGTATCGACCGGCATCGTCGACCGCATCTTCGGCGGCGCCAATCCGGAAACCATCGCGACCGCCAGCCTGCAGTCGATGCGCGCCGAGAATCGGCTGACCGTGTTCGCCGCCCGGTACGTGTCGGTCGTCACCAGCCAAGTCCAGCGCCTCGGCGGCCTCGTCAGCGCCGAACGGACCCTTATCCTCCCCGGCGACGTCCGCTACGAGCTCGACATGTCGACCCTCCAGCCGAAGGACGTCAGCTGGGACACGTCGAGCCGAACGCTCACCGTCCGCCTGCCCGACGTTCAGGTCGCCGGGCCCGACATCGATATCAACGCGGTGCGGGAATATGGCGGTGGCGGCGTGCTCTCCGCGCTGACCGACACCAACCAGCAGCTCGACCAGAACAACCGCGCCCGCGCCGTTGCCGACCTTCGCAAACAGGCGACCGCCGCCGTTCCGATGCAGCTTGCACGGCAGTCCGCCCGCGCGGCGGTCGAGCGCAGCTTCGCGATGCCGCTCGTCGCCGCCGGCTTCAAGGACGTGAAGGTCGTCGCCCGCTTCCCGACCGACGGCAACGATGTGCCTAGCTACATCGACACTTCGACCCCATATGAAGAGGCGATCAAGGAAGCGGAGCGCCGCCGGGCGGCCGAAGGGCAGAAGTGACGGTTCAAACCACCAGTTTGCACGGGCTCGATCTTCTCGGCGAGATCGAACGCCTCAAGCGCGAGCGCAATGCCGTGATCCTCGCCCATTACTACCAGAAGCCAGAAATCCAGGACCTCGCCGATTTCGTCGGCGACAGCCTCGATCTGTCGCGCAAGGCGGCCGAGACCGACGCGGACGTGATCGCCTTTTGCGGCGTCCGCTTCATGGCCGAGACGGCAAAGATCCTGTCGCCCGAGAAGACCGTTATCCTGCCGGACATGGACGCCGGCTGCAGCCTCGAGGACAGCTGCCCGCCCGACCAGTTTGCCGCGTTCCGCGCCGCGCACCCTGATCATATCGCGCTCACCTACATCAATTGCTCGGCCGCGGTGAAAGCGCTCAGCGACATCATCGTCACCAGCAGCAGCGCGAAGATCATCCTCGACCAGATTCCGCCCGAACAGAAGATCATCTTCGGGCCCGACCGCCATCTCGGCGGCTATCTCGCACGCAAGACCGGTCGCGACATGCTGCTGTGGCCGGGCATCTGTATCGTCCACCAGGCCTTCAGCGAGACCGAGCTTTTGAAGCTCAAGGCCGAGCATCCCGGCGCGCCCGTGGCGGCGCATCCCGAATGCCCGCCGCACATCGTCGAGCATGCCGATCTCGTCGGCTCGACCAAGGCGATCCTCGACTTTGCTCTAACGTCGGACGCCGACACGATCCTCGTCGCGACGGAGCCGCACATCATCCACCAGATGGAAAAGGCCGCTCCGGAAAAGAGGTTCATCGGGGTTCCGGGCGGCGACGGGAACTGCAATTGCAACATGTGCCCGTACATGGCGCTGAACACGCTCGAGAAGCTCTACGTGAGCCTGCGCGATCTCGAGCCGCGGATCGAACTCAGCGCTGAAGTCATGGAGCGCGCACGCGTCCCGCTCGAGCGCATGCTCGAAATAGCGGGACGCACGGTCGGGCAGGGCGACGTCGGCGCGCCGATCATCGATCACCCGGAAGACATCGATCCGCGGATCAGCGGCGACTGATCAGCCGCCGATTCCGAGGGATGGCTAGAGCTGCGGTTGCGGCTGCGACGGCGCCGGGACCTGCTGGTTCGCGCCGCCCGACGGGGCGGGCTTCACCGGCACCATGACCGTGCGGCAGGTGCGGTGGATGTTCGAATAAGGATTGTCGTTATCCTCGCAGACGAGCTTTTTCACCATCTGCGGCTTGGCCTGCTGGGCCTGGTTGGCGGCCGGCGCGGTCGGGTTTGCGGGGGCAGTCTGGGCGTAGGCCGGCACGCTCATCGCGCTGGCGATCGCCAGCGCAATCAAATACTTGGACATCGATCTCTCCGTGAAAAGCGGCGATCGCCCTAATCCATTTTGCTGCCTTAGCCTAGCGTGAATTGGTGACCCGGATCGCTTCGCCTGATAAAGGCGACGGCCTGCCGGATCGTGACGGAAGGGACGAACCATGAGGCGATGGATGCTTCGCGGAATTGCTGCTGCCTGTAGCGCCGCACTGGGTGCGACGAGTGTATGTGCCCAGCCGCTCGTGGCGAGCCAGTTCCCGGCCCGCATCCTCGCCGCGCATAATGCCGAGCGCGCGGCCGTCGGCGTTCCGCTGCTCGCCTGGGACAATGACCTCGGCACCGCCGCCGCCGCTTATGCGCAGCAAATGGCCTTTTCCGGCATCTTCCAGCATTCCGACCGGAGCAGCCGACGCGGGATTGGCGAAAACCTCTGGTACGGAACGCACGGCGCCTACAGCGTCGAAGCCATGGTCGGCGGCTGGGCGTCGGAGAAAAGGATGTTCGCGCCCGGCATCTTCCCGGCGGTAAGCCGCACCGGCAACTGGGCCGATGTCGGTCACTATACGCAGATGATCTGGCCGGCGACGCAGCGGATCGGCTGCGCGCTCGCCTCGACGCCGCGCTACGATTATCTCGTCTGCCGTTATTCCCCGGCCGGCAATATCGATGGGAAGCCGGTCCCCTGAGGCGAAAGCCCGGCCGCGCAGCGCGTCTACGCCGCCGCACGTCCCGCCGTTACCTGCTTGCGCCTGGAAACATGCGCGGGCGCCAGTCGTTTAGCGACCGAAACGGAGGACATGATGAAGACCTTTACCAAGATCATTGCAGCAGCGGCCGTGACGGCGACCGCCGCACCTGTAACCGCGCCCGCGGTCGCGTCGACGCACCACCATCGCCACCATTATTACGGACGCACCGCGTACAGGCATAAGGTCTGCCGCCGCTCTCCCGCGACTACCGGAACGGTCGTTGGCGGCGTTGCCGGTGCGGTCGTCGGGCACAGCGTGCTCGGCGGGGGGCTGCTCGGAACGGCGGCCGGCGCGGTCGGCGGCGCGGTCGCCGGCGGCGCGGTCGATCGCAGCATGACCGCCCGCTATCGCTGCTATTACGTCCGCTGACCCTTGAGGCGGGCGGACCATGCCCGCTTCGGCAGCACTGCGGCCCCGCGAGCGCCTGGTTGCGCTCGCGGCGGTCGTGATCGTCCAGCTCGCCCTCGGCGCCGCTCTCCTCATCGGTTTGCGCGTCGACACGCTGCGCAACAATGAGCTCGTATCGCGGCTGATCGAGATCGCCGTTCCGAAGCCGCCGCGGCCCTCGGTGGTCCCCGTGACGCCGCTGCGCCCCGCCGAGCACAAAAAGACTGCTGCGCCCAAGGCCGCCGCCAAGCCGCTCGGCGGCTCCCCCGGCCCGCAGCCCTCGCACGCGCCGCCGACGCCGACGCCAGTGGTCGCGCTTCGTCCGTCAGCGCCGCCCGCCGGCGGTGGAACCGGCGCAGGTCCGGCTGTGGGCAGCGGCGCCGGCGGCGGAAACGGCGGGCAGGGCTATGGCGGCGATGACGAGGGCGGAACCGATCTCGTCCAGATCGCCGGCGAAATCACCTCGTCCGATTACCCGCGCGACCTGCGTGAACGCGGCGTCGGCGGCCGTGTCGGCATGGTCTTCACGGTCGGCACCGACGGGCGGGTGACGAGCTGCACGGTGACCCGGTCGAGCGGCGTTGCGGAACTCGACGCGCTGACCTGCCGCCTCATCCGCGAGCGCTTCCGCTACCGGCCGAGCACCGACCGCTACGGCCGGCCGATCGCCGACGAGGTTGAAGGCGAGCACGACTGGGTCGCGCACTAGGCGCTAGACGCGCGTCGCCTCGGATTCGATCGTGCGGGTGCCCGGGTGATGCTTGTCGAGATGCTTCTTGATCATCTTGAGGTTGCGCGTGTTCGACCGGAAGAAGAAATCCGGGATCGCGCCGATCCACGGGATCAGACCCAGCAGCCAGTCGAAGCCGACATTGCCCGCCATCCGGCTGAGCTGCCATTTTGACATGCCGATATTGCGGCCTTCCCAGACGATGTAGGCGCCAAGGGCCGCTGCAGCGATGTCGCCGACCACCGGCACGACGTCGAGCAGCACGTCGAGGCCGACCGGCTTGTTGATGCCGGGAATGACCACCAGCCGCTCGAGCAGCCGCTCCATCGCCTCGACGCGCTGGCGAACCGATTGCGGATCGGTTCCGACGGTCGGGAACGGCATTCTTTCGCCAATCCGCATCGTCTCACTCGCCTCCTGGCGACGCTACTTCAAGGTCCGTGAGCGTGTGGCGGGCGTAACGGTTCCCTGCGAAGTTCTGGACTCGTGCGGAGACGAGCGACCAGCGCACCGGCGCGGCGATCGGGATGAACAGCTGCGCATCGTCGATCCGCGCCGCCGCCTGGGCGAGCAGGGCGTAGCGTTGGGCCGGCACCGGCGTTTGCCGCGCGCCATCCATCAAGGCATCGGCTTGCGCATCGCAGACCGGCACGAAAGTGCAGCGGAACTGCCGCACGAACCACGCCGGGGAGGAAGACGGCGCGACCCGATCGATCAGCTCGAAATCGGCGACCTTGGCATCGTTCGCCCGCTCGACGGTAAAGCCGAGCGCGCCCCAGTCACGCTGGAGGAGCCGGAGTAGCAATTGCGCGCCGGGTCCGTCCGGCAGGGCGACCCAGATCGGCGGTTTTGCCGCGCTCCCGAAGATGCTCTTCGCCTGCGCCTGAAGCGCCGCTGTGCGGTCCGCGTAACCCGTCGCGGTCCACGCAGGGACGATCGGGGGCGAGACGCCGTCGAGTCCGGGCTCGAGCAATGTCGCTCGCGGCACAAGCCCGGGAACGGCCAGCGCCGCGACCAACGCATCGCGGTCGATCGCCTGGCTCAGCAAGTGACGCACCTGCGGCTTGTCCAGCGCCCCGCCGGATTGCGTCGGCTCCAGCCCGAACAGCCCCGATGCCGGATCGAAGCGCAGGCTTCCGCGCGGAAGTTGTGCGTGCTGCGCCACCGCAAGATCGGCGAAGGTCCCGCCGAGGACGAGATCGGCCGCCCCCGCCGCGAAAGCAGCGACTGCGCGGCCGGCCGGCGCGCCGCCGAGCATGACTTCCTGCCGCGTCGTCGTCTCGTCGTCGGGAGAGACGATCTCGCGCGTCAGGGTAATCTTGCCCTGCGGGCCGGGCTGGGGCGTGAAGGGACCGGTACCCTCGCCGTCGCGAAGGATCCCCATGTCCGGCTGCGCGAGGATCGAGAGCAGATCGGTGCGCGGACTGATCAGGCTGATCTCGATCACCCGGTCGGTCATTGCGACCACGTCCTCCACCGCGCCGAGCTGGTCTTTCAGGCTGTTCCTGCTTCGGTTGGTGATGTCGCGTTTCAGCGCGCGAGCGACCTCTGCAGCGGTGATCTTGCTCCCGTCGGGCCACTTCGCCGACGCGAGGCGAAAGATGTAGCTGAGGCCGTCGTCGGTTACCGTCCACCGTTCGGCCAGGCCGCTGACGATATTGCCCGCCGGATCGAACCGAACGAGCCCCTGGGCGACGTTTGCGAGCAGCACCTGGTCGGGCACCGATAGCGGCCCGAGCGCCGGATCGCGAAGCTGCGGCTCGCCGCCGATCACGACGACGGACATCGCGCCCTTGGGCTGCTTGTGACAGCTCGCGGCGCCGAGCAGTCCGGCGATCATCAGCACTGCGAGGATGCGGCGCATCCGGCGCGGTTTAGCTGCAAGCGGCCATTCAGCAAGCCTCTGGATATATGGCACCGACTGTTTTACTGGACTAAAGCAGTTGGCGTGAGGTGAGCTTGGCCGAAAGGGACGCAATCTGGACCCGCAGCGGCGTGCCGGTCGAGGAATTGCCGGACCCGTTCGCGCCTGAGCCGGTTCCCTCGCCGGCGCCGGAAGAAACTCAGCTCGAGCTCGATCTCGCCCGGCGGAAGCGGCGCCCGTGGGTGATCTACCTTTATTCGATCATGGCGCTCGTGCTGGTGACGCTCGTCTGGCTGGTGTTCACTGCTCCGCTATCGCGCGCGCTCGAGCCGCTTCAGGATCCCGCGCTGCTGCTGGTCTCCGATGACGGTCATGCGATCGCTCGGCGCGGGGCAATCAAGGAAGCGCCGGTCGACGTCGCCAGGCTCAACCCGCTGACACCGGCCGCGTTCGTCGCAATCGAAGACCGCCGTTTCTACCGGCATTGGGGCATCGACCCGCGCGGCATCGCGCGCGCCTTCGTCGCCGACCTTCGCGGCGGCGGCGTCCGCGAAGGCGGCAGCACCATCACCCAGCAGCTGGCGAAGACCAACTTCCTGTCCGGCGACCGCACCGTCAAGCGCAAGGCGCAGGAAGTGATCATCGCCTTCTGGCTCGAGGCGTGGCTGACCAAGCAGCAGATCCTCTCGCGCTACCTGTCGAGCGTTTACTTCGGCGACGGAGTCTATGGCCTGAGAGCGGCCGCCCACCATTATTTCAACCGGAATCCGGAGGACCTCAGCCTCGCGCAGTCGGCGATGCTCGCGGGCATGGTCCAGGCGCCCTCGCGGCTTGCGCCGACGCACAATCTCGCGGCCGCTCAGAAGCGGAGCGAACTGGTGCTGCACGCGATGGCCGATACCGGGGTCATCAGCGAATCGCGGGCGCAGTCGGTCCGCCCGGCGCGGCCGGTCGTCCGCAGCTCGAGCGTTCCGAGCGGCTCCTATTTCGCCGACTGGGTCACGCCTTCGGCGCAGCAGGCGCAGGACCCCGACTTCGGCGAGGTCAGAGTGGCGACGACGCTCGACTGGAAGCTCCAGCGGATTGCCCAGCGCGCGGTCGCCAAGGCGCCCCCGGGCGCACAGGCAGCGCTGGTCGCGATGCGTCCCGACGGCCGGGTCGTCGCGATGATGGGCGGCGAGAGCTATGCGCAAACGCCGTTCAACCGCGCGACCCAGGCGCGCCGCCAGCCGGGCTCCGCGTTCAAGCTTTTCGTCTATCTCGCGGCGTTCCGGGCAGGCTACACGCCGGACAGCATCATCGAGGACAAGCCGATCACCATCGGCAACTGGTCGCCCGAGAACCACGACGGCCTCTATCGCGGCAAGATCACCCTTCGCGAGGCATTCGAGCGGTCGAGCAATGCCGCGACCGTGCGGCTCGCCGAGCAGGTCGGGCGCAACAATGTGATCCGCGCCGCGCGAGACCTCGGGATCACGACTCCGTTGCCGGACAATCCGAGCCTGGTGCTCGGAACGTCGGGAGTCAGCCTCCTTGAGCTGACCTCGGCTTATGCAGCGGTTGCGAGCGGCCGTTATCCGGTGGTCGCGCGGGGCTTGCCCCAGGCGCAGGCGCCCGAGGGGCTTTCGGCCTTGTTCCACCGCGGCGGGTTCCTCCAGCCGCGCCGTGACCGCGCGCCCATGCTCGACCTGCTCTACGCCGCGGCGAACGAGGGCACCGGACGCCGCGCGGCGCTCGCGATCCCGACGTTCGGGAAGACCGGCACCACGCAGGAGAACCGCGACGCCGTGTTCGTCGGATTCGCGGGCGATCTCGTCGTCGGCGTGTGGGTCGGCCGCGACGACAACAAGTCCTTGGGCAGGGTCAGCGGCGGGACCGTTCCGGCGGAGATCTGGCGCAGTTTCATGACCTCGGCGCTGGCGGTCGATCACACTCCAGGGCCTGAGATCGACCTCGCAGAGCGGCGTCAGCAGCAGCTCAAAAGTCCGCTGCCGCCCGAGTGGAGCGACAGCACGAAACCGCTCCGCGAGATCGCCGATCGGCTGCATTCAATCTTCGCTAGCGCGCGGAGATAGTTAGCAAAAGTTCATCTTGGCGGAGCTTCGAACTTAAGCATTCGTCAACCACTCTGGCCCAGATTCAAGCCCAGCCTACGCGGGTTGGGTTTTGCGCAGGCGGGGGAGCTTTTCCCTTTCGCTCCGAGCCATGTGGGAGACCTGAGATGGCCAAGTTTGTGAAGCTGATCAAAAATGTGAAGGGCGCCACGGCCATCGAATATGGCCTGATCGCCGCGCTTATCGCCGTTGCCGCCATCGGCGCGATGCAGGGCATAGGCAACAAGCTGAACACGACCTTCAACAACGTTTCGAACAACCTGAACTAATCATCCGGTTGCGGGTGGGAGAAGCGGCGGTACCTTCGGGTGCCGCCGCTCTTTCTTTGCCTAGCGGTTCGTCGGTGCCGCGGCAGGTTCGACCGGCTGCAGCGCGGGCGGCGGAGGCGCGCCAGGCGTCACCGGAGGCGCATAGAGCGGCGCATTGTGCGGGATCGCGTCCGCCGGGGTGCCGACGCGGTGCACGATGTGCGGCGTGACGATGATGTAGAGTTCGGTCTTCGAGCGGGTCGTCCGGTCATTGCGGAACGCCTGTCCGAGCAGCGGGATGTCGCCGAGCAGCGGCACCTTCGACTTGGTGCTGATCGTCTCGTCCTGGGTAAGCCCGCCAATCACGAACGAGTCGCCGTCGCGAACGGTGGCCGAAGTCTCGGCCTCGCGCTGGCTGATGGTCGGATAGCCCTGGCTGGTCCCCGTGACGCTCGAGACCACCGCGAAGATGTGGCTCGATACAAACCCGTCGCCGCTCACCCGGGGTGCGATTTGAAGAGTCACGCCGACGTTCACGTATTGCACCTGCTGCGAGACGCCATTGACGCCCGACAGCGCGATCGAGGTCAGGATCGGCAGCGCATCGCCGGTGATGATCTTCGCCGTCGACCCGCTCTGCGCCGAGATCCGCGGCCGCGAAACGATGCGCCCGTTGCCCTTCTGGATCTGGGCATAGAGCGCCACCTGGAACTGCGCGCTGTTGAGGTGCGCGCCTGCGGGAACTCCCGGCGGGATGAACTGGCCCGACTGGAAGGTGACGACTCCGAGCTGGCCGTTCGCATTGTTGAAATCGATTCCGAGTGCCTTCAACCCCTGTTCCGTGAGCTCCACGAACTGGGTTTCGAGCACGACGCTGTCGACGGGGATGTCGATCGCGGCGATCATCGCCTTCAGCTGCGCGATCTGCTCCGGCGAGCCCTTGAGCCAGATCGCGTTCAGCCGCCGGTCGACGCCGATCGATGCGTCGACCGACTGGCCGAGC
Source organism: Sphingomonas sp. (assembly GCA_025980335.1). Classification (GTDB taxonomy): domain Bacteria; phylum Pseudomonadota; class Alphaproteobacteria; order Sphingomonadales; family Sphingomonadaceae; genus Sphingomicrobium. The sequence continues at coordinate 12,944 of JAICXO010000044.1, forward strand.
GGCTCGTCGCTCGTTCCAGGCGCCTGAGTCACCTGCTGGGGCGTGTAATTGTTGCCGGTCAGGCTGCTCGATCCGAACGCCGGCTCGCTCGGCACGAATACGTCGTTCGACTTGACGGTGAGGCCGTCCGTGAGGAGCCCCACGACTTCCGAGACGTCGGCATATTTGAGCAGCACCAGCGCATAATCCTCGGGCGGCTGATACGCGGGCGGAAGCCCTCCGGTGGGCTGCTGGTCGGCGTCGACCGACCCATTCGACGCCCGCCCGGAGCTGACGGTGACCTCGACCGTCCTGTCGCCGGACTGAACCGCCGAAACGGATGCCGGCCGAGCGGTCGAGAAGCGCACGATCAGCAGGGTGTCGACCTGGTCGAACACGATGCTTCTGACGAGGCCCTTGAGGTTGCGCGGCTGCACGGCTCCCGGTCCGCGGGTGGCCAGCGCAAAGCCGATCGATGGCTGAGTCGGCTGCTGGCTCGCCATTGGCGCGTAGGTCGTTGCCTTGGGATCGAAGGTGAGCTCGAAGCGGGACTCGTCCGCATTCTCGCTGAGCAAGTGGACTCCGGTGAGGACGACCGGTGCGGGCATCGGCCTCAGCTGGGCGGCGATGGCAGCGCTGCCGAGCGTCGCAAGCAGCAGCAAAGCGCAGAGCGCCTGCATCCAGCCGCGAACGACGATCGCGAATGCCTTCACGGCTACTCCCCGCCCCATCAAGGTCCGGACTTTACAGGAAAATCACGTGACCCGAACATGAATGTGCGGGCGCCCGCCGGACGCCCGCACAACCATTCACTCCGGCACTCGCTTAGAAGGCAGTGTTGCCGTTCGGCGTGCCAAGCCCGGTTGGACCATCATAGCCTCCGGTCGCCGTGCACAGGTACGAGCCGCCGCAGCTGCCGTTGCTGCCGCTGGTCACGTCGAACAGGCTGCTGAGATGAGCGTACGGGTCTGACCCGTAGCTCGCGGCGCCGCCCTTGTTGCCGTAGATGCCGGCGATCAGCGGAGAAGCAACGCTCGTTCCACCGAACACCATCCAGCCCGAACGACGGGACGTCACCGGACCGTAGACGGCAACGCCGGTGTTCGGGTCGGCGATCGCCGACACGTCCGCGACGGTGCGGAGCTTGCAGTTGCCGTCGGTCTGCCATTGCGGCTTCGCATAGACGGTGCTGCATCCGCTGCCGGCGCCGCTCCACGCCGTTTCAGCCCAACCGCGGCCGTTCGACGCGCGAACGAGGCTGGTGCCGCCGACTGCAGTCACGTGCGGCGACGATGCGGGGAACTGGACCCCGTAACCGTTGTCGCCGGAGCTGACGGTGACCGCGACGTTCGGGACGTTCCAGTATTTCTCATAGCTGGTCGTGCCGGACTCGCTGCCGCCGTAGCTGTTCGAGATTGCATTGGCGCCCATCCCGACTGCAGCACTGACCGCCTTGCCCAGGTTCGCGAGCGAGCTCGTCGACGCCTGCACGAGGACGATATGACAGCTCGGGCACATCGCGCTCGCCATGTCGAGATCGAGCGCCTGCTCCTGATCCCAGCCGGTGTCGGTACGCGGATAGCTGCCCGCCACGCCGTTCTGGTTGACCTTCTTGAAGCAGCCGTTCGCGGTGGTGCACGAGCCAAGATTATATTGCGAGCGGTACGCCGCGAGGTCGGCCTCGGCGTTCGGATAGCCATAGGCATCGACGATCGCGATGGTGTAGCCCGAGGTTCCGCTGCCCGACACGCCGTAAGCGCTGCGCAGGTCCGCCGGACCGTAGCCGGCCGGCACCGCATTGCGCGTCAGCCGCGGACCGACCATCGATTCGCGGATGTTGCCGCGCGCGTCGGTGACGACCTTCGCGAAGCAGTGCGCCGCACCGGGCGCGGAATAGTTGCCGCAGACCGACAGCGCATAAACGTTTCCGAAGCGCTGCAACTGAAGCGTCGACGCGGGCGCCGACGAGGTTGCTGCGAAGCCCAGCAGCGATCCGACTGCCAGTGCGCTCAATTTCCACGATTTCATGACATGCCCCTCCATTACTCGGCAGGAGAGTAGATGCTGACTGCAATCGGTAAAAAATCAAGCTACAGCAGCAACATAGCTCCGCCAGAGTCTCACCGTTCGTCGCAGAGTAGGCCCGACCCATCGTTAAGACAAGTTAACTGCGGGACATGTATCAGAATGGTTTAACGGCCTTTTGCCCTCTCTTGCGCAGCTTGTCCTTTGCCGCCGCGGATGCGAGTTGTGACGTCATGGGGGCAAAGCTCGTGATCGGCGTTCTCGCGCTCGCCGCGTCGGCGGCGCCGGCGCGCGCCATGGCACCGCTCTATGATCCGGTGGTGCTCAACATCGGCATCAATTGCCAATGGCAGCAGCACTGCGAACGCCAGCAGCACAAGGCGATGAACGACGCCCGCAAGTTCATTGCCGCGAAGAACCCACCGTTGTGGCGCATCCACCTTTGCAATCGGAATGCGCGCCGGAGCGCTTCGCGGATCGATTGGGCAGGGTTCAACGCGTGCATCCGAAACCCGAACCTCTCGCCGCCGCCCGTACGCCGCCGTCGACGCCGCTGAGCTGACCGGCTGCCCTTGCTGGAACGGCGCTCGGGACCGCTCGTTCTTCGGTGAGAATCACCGGACGACAGCGATGAAGCCCACCAAAACGGAATTTCCGCACGACCGCACCGAAGGCGAGCGGCGCAAGAACCTGACCGACAAGCAGGTCAAGGAACTCGAACTCGCGGGCGGTGCCGAAGGCGGCATGCAGGCCGGGAGCGCCGGGGGCCCTGGCCAGGAGGATGCCGAGCGGGCGTCTCGGAAGGCCGCCCTGCAACCCGACGAAGCGAACCCGCACCGGTCGCGCTGACCGGCTGCCGTTGCAACCATAGCATGCCAATCGATCTCGTGATTCCGTCCGTGTTGCCGCACGCATGATCCGCGTCGTCGCACTCAAGAAGGCGATCACCGCCGGCCTCACCGGGGCGGCGGTCATGGAAGTTTTCTCGGTCGCCACGGCGCAGGCCGGATTGCCCACGGTCGACCTCGTGACGCAGCTCAATGCGATCGAGTTCCACCGCATGCCGATCGTGGCCGACGCCGCAGGCATCGTCGCGCATCTCAGCATCGGGGTTTGCTGGGCGGTGTTCTACGCGTTCTTCTTCTGGGGGCGATTTCGGTTGCGGCCGGTGTTCCAAGGGCTGCTGTTCGCAATTCTTCCGGCGACCTTGGCGATCCTGGTCGTCTATCCCGAGCTCGTCCTGATGCGCATCCCAGCGCACGCGGTGAGGCTCGACTTCGTAGCCTTCTTCGCGCCGCTGAGCTTGTGGGCGGTCGGCAGCCTGCTCGTCAGCCATGCCCTGTTCGGCATCACGATCGGCCTCATGTACCGGCGGCCGGTCGGCTACGAAGTCGGTCGCAAACCCGCGCCTCCGCATCTTCCGCGCAATCCCCGCTCCACGGCCAAGCGCAACGAGAATTCGACCGGCTTCATGTTCGCGACCGGCATCGAGTGCAGCTATCCGACGATCGACAACGGGCACTGGCGCCGCGACGAGCTCGATTCCACGCGTCATTACCAGCTTTGGCAGGAGGATTTCGAGCGCGCGCGGGAGATCGGGATCACGCACATCCGCTACGGTCCGCCGCTGCACCTGATCTTCGAGGGGCTGGGGCGCTACAACTGGGACTATATCGACCCGCAGATGGCGGTGCTTCGGGAGTCGGGGCCGGAGCCGATCATCGACCTCTGCCACTTCGGCGTTCCGGCGTGGCTCGGAAACCTCCAGAACCCCGACATCGCGAAGGCGCTGGAGGAATATGCCGGCGCATTTGCCGAGCGCTTCCCGTGGGTGCGCTTCTATACGCCGGTGAACGAGATGTACGTCTGCGCGCGGATGAGCGCGCTCGACGGCATCTGGAACGAGCAGCTGCACGATCCCGGCGCCTATGCACGCGCGGCGTGGAACCTCGCCGATGCGAGCATCCGGATGGGCGACGCGATCCTCAAGCGGCGCAAAGACGCCATCCTGATCAACAGCGAAAGCAGCGAATTCTACCAGCCGTGCTGCCCCGACCCGCACGTCCAGGAGATTGCCAGGGCCGCGAACGAGCGCCGCTTCCTGCCGCTCGACCTGATCTTCGCCCATCCGCTGAGCAAGCCGATGCACGACCTATTGTGCGCGCAAGGCATTTCGCCCGACGACATCGAGAAACGAGGGAAGCGCAAGGTGCCGCGCCGGTCGATCCTCGGGGTCGACTATTACGAATGGAACGAGCGCCTGATCGATCGCCAGGGACACGCGCGTGCGCTCGGCGAGCTGTTCGGCTGGTACGTGATCGCCGACCAGTATTGGCGGCGCTACCGCCGCCCGATGATGCACACCGAAACCAACAAGATGGACGCCGACGGCGCGCCGCGGTGGTTATGGCGGCAGTGGCACAACGTGCAGCTGCTGGCGAAGTCGGGCGTGCCGCTGGTCGGGTTCACCTGGTACAGCCTTACCGACCAGATCGACTGGAGCATCGCGCTCGCCGAGCCGATCGGGCTGGTTTACCCGGTCGGCCTGTTCGACCTCAATCGCGAGCCGCGCATCGTCGGCCTCGCCTACAAGCACCTGATCGACACTTATCGCGACGTTCCCGAATATCGCGAATGCAAGGCGCTGAAGGAGATCATGGGATGATCCACGGCTTCCTCGATGCGCACGGCTACGATCCGGGCCCGAGCCAGCGGCCGCTGCTGGCGGGGGCGATCTCGGGAATCCTCGCGACGGTGCCGGCGATCGGCGTGCTGGTCGCGTTCGGCTCGCTCAGGGTCGAATCCGATATCCTCGGAATGTCGCGGTGGGAAACGCTTGCGATCGGATCGGTAGCGATGGCGCTCGCCGGCGCCGCTTACGCCCGCTTCTTCGGCCGCGCCGCCAATGCGGTGAGGGGGAGCTGGCTGTTCGGCACCTCGTTCGGGTTTGCCTTATGGGCCGCGGGCGCGGTGCTGGTCCTTCCGATCCTCAGCGGCGGCCGCGCGCCCGCCGGTGCAGCTGCGGTCGGCGTCGTTCTGTCGCTGATCGTGTGGGGCGTGACCACGGGCATTCTCGTCCCGTTCGTGCATCGGCCGCTTCACGAAAATCTCGAGAGCGCATCGAAAAACGCCGCCGTGGGTCCGAACGCGGCCGCAGCGAAGAATGCGCCGATCCGCAAGCAGCGCGAAAGCACCCGCTAGCGCGTCGACATGTCGATCGGCGCAAGGGCGTCGGTGCGGTGCCAGTAATCGGCGCCGGTCAGAACGATCATGATCAGCAGCCAGAAGAAGCCCGCTGCGGCGAACGAGCGCACCAGCGGGCGGCTCGCGCGCAGCTCCATGAAGACGAGCAGCACGATCAGCGCCTTCATGACCGCGATCGCGAGCGAGATCGGGAGGTTGAGCGCGCCGAGCGGAACGAAGGCGCTTGCAGTCGTCGCGGCGAGCAGCACCATCAGCGCAAGCCAGCATTTCCAGATGGTCCCTGCCGTCACACGTTCCTCCCCGCGAGATAGATAAGCGGGAAGAGGAAGATCCAGACGATGTCCACGAAGTGCCAGTAGAGCCCGATCAGGCGCGTCGTCGAACCGCCGGGCACGATGCGCCCGCGGTGAATCGCCGTCGCCAGCCAGGTCACGATCGAAATACCGATCAGCAGGTGGAGCGCGTGGAGGGCGGTGGCGCAGAAATAGAACATGAAGAATATTTCGGTCACGCCGCCATATCGCGCAAAATCGAAGTTGAGGGCGGGGACGAGATGCTCCTGATATTCGAGGAACCACTCGGTCCCCTTGATCGCAACGAAGGCGAGGCCGAGCAGCGCGGTCGCGGCCAGCCACAGAACCGGGGCGCGTTTCGACCCGGCATCGAACGTCGTGACCGCCATCGCCATGCACGCGCTGCTGGTCAGAAGCACCGCGGTGTTCGCCGTCCCCATCGCGACCTTGGTCAGGCTCGCCGCGGCGATGAACTCGTGTCCGAACCAGATGCGGTAGTTGAGATAGGCCGCGACGAGCGCGCCGAAAAACAGCACCTCGGTCGCGAGGAATGCCCACATGCCGAGCGTGACCGCCTCGCGCTCCTGCGCGGGTGTCGCGTACTGGATCCCGAACGCGCGCTCAGACATCGCCGGCCTGCATGCATGGCTTGCCATGATCGTACTGGTACGGCGGCCGGATCACCGTCGGAGTGACGGGGAAGTTCTCCGGCGGCGGGGGCGAGCGGGTCGACCATTCGAGACCCGTCGCGCCCCACGGGTTTGCCGACGCCCGCGGTCCGCGCAGGATCGACCAGGCGAAATAGAACAACGGCAGCGCATAGCCGACCGCAAGGATGCTCGCGCCGGCTGACGACAGGACGTGCCAGATCTGGAACTCGGGCGGGTAGGTTTGGTAACGCCGCGGCATCCCGAGATAGCCGAGGATGAACTGCGGGAAGAAGGTCAGGTTGAAGCCGAAGAAGGCGAGGATCGCCGCGAACCGCGCCCAGTAATCCGGGTAGAGCCGGCCGCTGATCTTGGGCCACCAGTAGTGAAGCCCGGCGAAGAAGCCCATCACCGCGCCGCCAACCATGATGTAATGGAAATGGGCGACGACGAAGTAGGTGTCGGTGACGTGCACGTCGATCGGCAGCGCGGCAAGGAACAGGCCGGTAAGGCCGCCGATCGTGAACAGGCCGATGAACCCGAAAGCGTAGAGCATCGGCGCGTCGAA
>JAICXO010000112.1 GCA_025980335.1 Sphingomonas sp.
CGAAGATCTCGACCAGCGCGTTGGTCAGCTGGTCCATCATCTCGGCGGTGTGGGTCGGGCCGGGCGTGAAGCGCAGGCGCTCGGTGCCGCGTGGCACGGTCGGGTAGTTGATAGGCTGGACGTAGAGTCCGTACTCGGCAAGCAGGATGTCGCTCGCCCGCTTGGCCTTGATCGGGCAGCCGATCAGCAGCGGGACGATGTGGGTCTCGCTGGCCATCACTGGCAGGCCTGCCGCCGCGAATTTCGCCTTGAGCATCGCGGCCGATTCCTGCTGCGCGCGCCGCTCCTCGCCCGACTGCTTCAAGTGACGCACGCTTGCGAGCGCGCCGGCAACGAGGACCGGCGACAGGCTCGTCGTGAAGATGAAGCCTGGCGCATAGGAGCGGATGCAGTCGACGATCGTCTTGTCGGCCGCGATATAGCCGCCCATGACACCGAACGCCTTGCCGAGCGTACCTTCGATGATCGTCAGCCGCTCCGCCACTCCGTCGCGCTCGGAGATGCCGCCGCCATGGTCGCCGTACATTCCCACCGCGTGGACCTCGTCGAGGTAGGTCAGCGCCTGATATTTGTCGGCGAGGTCGCAGATCGCCGCGACTGGCGCGATGTCGGCGTCCATCGAATAGACGCTCTCGAAGGCAATGAGCTTGGGCGTGCCCGGCTCGACTTCCGCAAGCAACTCCTCGAGATGATCGAGATCGTTGTGGCGGAAGACGCGCTTTTCGCACCCGCTGCTCTTGATCCCCGCGATCATCGAAGCGTGGTTGAGTGCGTCGGAAAAGATGATGCAGCCGGGCAGGAGCTTGCCCAAGGTCGAGAGTGCCGCCTCGTTCGAGACGTAGCCTGAAGTGAAGATCAGCGCGGCCTGCTTCGCGTGAAGGCCGGCAAGCTCCGCTTCCAGCTCGGTATGATAATGTGTGTTGCCGCTGATGTTGCGGGTGCCGCCCGAGCCGGCGCCGACCTCGTGGAGTGCGGTCTCCATCGCCTCGACGACGGCGGGGTGCTGGCCCATCCCAAGATAGTCGTTCGAGCACCAGACGGTGATCGGCTTGGGGCCATTGCCGCCGAAGCAGTGCGCGTTCGGGAAGCTTCCCTTGGTGCGCAGGATGTCGATGAAGACGCGATAGCGGCCCTCGTCGTGAAGCCGCTCGATCGCGGACCGGAAGATGGTGTCGTAATCCAAGGCTCTGCGTCTCGCTTGTGGGCGCCTTTAGCTTCCGCTCCCTCCCAATTCCATTGCGAACGACTCGCAACAGCTCACAAGGTCAGGATTTGACCAATGCCAAGCGTTGCGAGAAAGCTGTCGAGGGGACGGTGGGCAGGCGGGCCGGTAAGGACGAGGATGCCCTCGGTCGGCTCCGAAGGCCAGGGTTGCTCACGGGTGAGATACGCGATGCGGCGGGCGATCCCGGCGCCGCCGTCGACATAATCCACCTGCGGAAAGGCGCTCCGCAGCTCGTCTTCGAGCAAGGGGAAGTGGGTGCAGGCAAGGACGACGGTGTCGATGCGCTCGCCCTGCGGTCCGTCGAAGAGCGGCTGCGCCGCTGCGCGGACCTCCGCTACGCTGATCTCATCGCCGGCGAGCTTGGCTTCAGCGAGCTCGACGAGCTCGGGCGAGCCGTGACGGACGATCGTGCAGTCGGCCGCGAACCTGGCGGCGAGGTCATCGACATACGGCTGGCGCACCGTCGCCTCGGTGCCGAGCACGCCGATCACCCGGCTCCTGGACATTTCGGCGGCGGGCTTGATCGCCGGCACGGTGCCGACCACCGGAAGATCGAGGGCCGAGCGGACGTGATCGAGCGCGATCGTGCTCGCGGTATTGCAGGCGATGACCGCGAGCCGCGGATGGAAGCGCTCGACGAGCCGCCCGAGCAGCGCCGGCACCCGGCTCGCGATCTCGGCCTCGGTTCGTTTGCCGTAAGGAAAGCCCGCGCTGTCGGCCGCATAGACGATCGGCGCATTCGGCAGAAGCGCGCGGGCGGGTGCAAGCACGGACAGACCGCCCACGCCTGAATCGAAGAAAAGGATGGGGGCGCTCGGGTCCATCACGCATCCTCCCCACGATTTCGTGCGGAGGGGGACCGCACGAAGTGCGGTGGAGGGGCTCTTTCAAGACAGCGATTCACGATATGGATTACGACACCTTCCAAGTTTTCCCTGACCTCCTCGGCAGGAATCCTGAGCGTTTCCACTCCCTGCTGCTGTACCCATTTGTCCCTCCGACGGTCCGCGTCGGCCATCGGTTTGAAATCATGCGCGGAGCCATCCACTTCGATCGCGACCGCTGCCGTCCTGCAAAAGAAGTCCAGAACGAACGGTCCGAACGGGTGCTGCTTTCGGAACTTCAGACCTTCAGGACGGAGCCGGAGGACGCGCCAAAGCCTGATTTCCGTAGGACTCATCCGCTTGCGGAGGTCGCGAGCTCGATTGGCCATCATTCCAGAACCCCTCCACCATGCTTCGCATGGTCCCCCTCCCCGCGCAATCGCGGGGAGGATGTGTTGCGAAGGCGCCCCGGTTTGCTACTCACGCTTTCATGACCCGCGAGATGCTTTTTGCTTTGGCGCTTGGCTATGTGCTCGGGTCGATTCCGTTCGGGCTGATCCTGACCCGGCTCGCGGGCAAGGGCGACGTGCGCTTGATCGGGTCGGGCAATATCGGGGCGACCAACGTTCTTCGCACCGGGAGCAAGTGGCTGGCTGCGCTGACGCTCTTGCTCGATTGCCTCAAAGCAACCGCGGCGATCGTGCTGGCGCAGCTGCTGTTTGGTGTCGAGACGGGCGCCTTCGCGGCTGCGGGGGCGTTGGTCGGACACCTGTACCCGGTGTGGCTCGGGTTTCGCGGCGGCAAGGGCGTCGCAACCTTGCTCGGGATCCTGATCGCGCTGCTGTGGCCGGCGGCGCTGGTCTATGCCGCGGTGTGGATCTTCCTGCTGATGACGCTCCGAATCTCGTCGCTTGCAGGAATGACGGCCGCCGTCACCGCGCCGATCGTCGCTCTGGCGCTTCGTTCGTCCTACTTCCCGTTGCTGCTCGGTTTCGCCTTGCTGGTGCTGTGGAAGCACCGCGAGAACATCCTTCGCCTCACGAAAGGAACCGAGCCACGAATAGGCAAGAAGACCTCGTCGACCGCCTGAGGCTGCTGAGGACGCCGGGCATCGGCCCGGTCACCTTTCGCCAGCTGATCGCTCGCTTCGGAACGCCCGCGGCTGCGCTTGCCGCAGTCCCGGACCTCGCACGCCGGGGCGGCGGGAAGGTACCGGCGCTGCGCACGCGCGACGATGCCGAGCGCGAGATCGCGCGGGTGGAGAAGCTCGGCGCGAAGTTCATCGCGCTCGGACAGGGGCTGTACCCGCCGCTGCTGGCGGAGCTCGAAGACGCGCCGCCGCTGCTCATCGCCAAGGGCAACCTCGGCCTGCTCGACCGGCAGGCGGTGGCGATCGTCGGCGCGCGCAATGCGTCGGCGGCCGCGTGCCGTTTCGCGCGCGGCCTCGCGCATGATCTCGGAGGAGAGGGGCTGGTGGTTGTCTCGGGGCTGGCGCGGGGAATCGACAGCGCAGCGCACGACGGAGCGCTCGAGAGCGGGACCGTTGGAGTCATCGCCGGCGGGATCGACGTTTTCTATCCGCCGGAAAATCAGGCGCGGCAGGAGGCGCTGTACGAGCGCGGGCTCGTGCTGGCTGAAATGCCGCCGGGTACCGAGCCGCGCGCGCGGCACTTTCCGTACCGCAACCGGATCATCGCCGGAATGAGCAGCGGCACGGTGGTGGTCGAGGCGGCACCGCGTTCCGGGTCGCTGATCACCGCGCGGCTTGCGGCCGAGGCCGGGCGCGAGGTGATGGCGGTGCCCGGATCGCCGCTCGACCCGCGGGCGCAAGGCTGCAACCAGCTGATCCGCGACGGTGCGACGCTGGTCCAGACCGCGGCCGATGTGGTCGAGGCGATTCGGCCGTTCCAGTCGCAGGTGCGCGCCGCAGCGGTGCCGTTCGACCACGGTTCGGACGCGAGCGCCGATAGCGAAGACGTGCTTGCACAGGTGGAGGCGCTGCTCGGACCTTCCGCCGTTCCGGTCGACGAGATCATCCGCCTGTCCGGCGCACCTGCGGGCGCGGTCCAGATGGCGCTTCTCGAGCTCGACCTCGCCGGGCGCCTCGATCGACAGGCAGGCAATCGGGTCAGCCTCAGGATGACTTGACGAGCATCAAGGCGGCCTCCCACCTTCACGCGTATGCGTGAGGGAAAAGAGTGAAGCTGGTCGTCGTCGAATCGCCCGCGAAGGCGAAAACCATCGAGAAATATCTGGGAAGCGGGCATCGCGTGCTCGCCTCGTTCGGGCACGTGCGCGATCTTCCACCGAAGGACGGGTCGGTCGATCCGGACCAGGCGTTCGAAATGCTGTGGCAGGTGTCGCCCGACCGCTCCAAGCAGCTGCGCGCGATCACCGATGAGGCAAAGAAGGCCGATACCCTGATCCTCGCCACCGATCCGGATCGCGAGGGCGAAGCGATCAGCTGGCACGTCCAGGAGGTGCTTCGACAGAAAAAGGCGCTACCGGCCAAGGTGGAACGCGTGACGTTCAACGCGATCACCAACTCCGCGGTGACCGAGGCCATGAAGAGGCCTCGCGGGCTCGATGAGGATTTGATCGACGCCTACCGGGCGCGGCGCGCGCTCGATTATCTGGTCGGCTTCACGCTTTCCCCGATCCTGTGGCGCAAGCTTCCGGGCGCGAAGTCGGCCGGCCGGGTGCAGTCGGTGGCGCTTCGCCTGATCGTCGACCGCGAGCGCGAAATCGACGTCTTCAAGCCGCAGGAATATTGGGCAGTCAGCGCGACGTTCGAGAAGGACGGGCAGAGCTTCACGGCGCGTCTGGCGCAACTCGACGGGAAGAAGATCGACCGGCTGACCATCGGCAGCCGCCGGGATGCCGATGCTGCGAAGGCAGTGCTCGACGCTGGACGGTTCACCGTTTCGTCGGTCGAGACCAAGCCGTTCGCCAAGAACCCGCCGCCGCCGTTCACGACGTCGACGCTTCAGCAGGAGGCGGCGCGCAAGCTCGGCTTTTCGGCGAGCCACACGATGCGGGTCGCGCAGTCGCTCTACGAGGACGGGCTGATCACCTACATGCGGACGGACGGCATCGACATGGCGCCCGAAGCGGTCAGTGCGGCGCGCCGTGCGATCCAGAACCGCTATGATGCCGGGTTCGTGCCCGACCGGCCGCGCCAGTACCAGAGCAAGATCAAGAATGCGCAGGAAGCGCACGAGGCGATCCGGCCGACCGATTTCGAGCGCCCGCGCGCAGCGTCCGGCGACCATGCGCGGCTTTATGAGCTGATCTACAACCGCGCGCTCGCCAGCCAGATGGCCTCGGCGCGGCTCGAACGGACGACGGTCGAGCTGACGGACGGTGCCGGACGGGCGATGCTCCGCGCATCGGGGCAAGTGGTCCTCTTCCCCGGCTACCTCGCACTGTACGAGGAAGGCCGCGACGAGAAATCGGACGACGAGGAGGGCGCGCGCATGCCGCACCTCCAGCGCGGCGATGCGCCCGCGAAGACCGGAGTCGAGGCGACGCAGCATTCCACCCAGCCGCCGCCGCGCTATTCGGAGGCGAGCCTGGTCAAGCGGCTCGAGGAGCTGGGGATCGGGAGGCCGTCGACCTATGCGTCGATCCTGCAGACGCTGAAGGATCGCGAGTACGTCCGAGTGGACAAGGGCCGGTTCGTTCCGGAGGAGAGCGGCCGGCTCGTCACCGCGTTCCTCGAGCGCTTCTTCGAGAAATACGTCAGCTACGACTACACCGCGGAGCTCGAGGAGGAGCTGGACGACGTCTCCGGCGGCAGGCTGGACTGGCAGAAATTGCTCGACGCGTTCTGGCGCGACTTCAAGCCGAAGGCGGGCGAGGTCATGGACCAGAAGCCGAGCGAGATCACGCAGGCCATCGACGAGTTCCTCGAGCCGTGGCTCTATCCGCCGCGCGCGGACGGGACTGACCCGCGGCTGTGCCCGCAATGCGGCAAGGGCAGGCTATCGCTGCGCGGCGGCAAGTTCGGCGCCTTCGTCGCCTGCTCCAATTATCCGGAGTGCCGCTACACGCAGAAGTTCGGCCAGGGCGGCGACCAGGCGCAGAGCGACGGTCCGCAGGAGCTTGGCGAGGGCATTCTGCTCAAGACCGGGCGGTTCGGACCTTATGTTGAACGCGGCGACAAGCGCGCCTCGATCCCGAAGGACGTGCCGGTCGACGATGTGACCGCGGAGATCGCAGAGCGGCTGCTGTCCCTGCCGCGCGAGATCGGCGCGCATCCCGAAACGGGCAAGCCGATCACCGCTTCGATCGGGCGTTATGGTCCCTACCTCGCGCACGACGGCAAATATGCGAAGCTCGGCTCGACCGCCGAAGTGTTCGAAACGGGCATGAACGCCGCAGTGGCGAAGCTCGCGGATGCGGCTTCCGGCGGAGGACGCCAGCGCGGCGCATCACGCGAGCCGATCGCCGTCCTCGGGAAGCACCCGGCAAGCGGCGGCGACATCAAGGTGATGGCCGGCCGCTACGGTCCCTATGTGACCGATGGCACGACCAACGCGACCTTGCCCAAGGGCGCGGAGCCGAAAAGCGTCACGCTCGACGAGGCCGTCCGGATGATCGATGAGCGCGCGGCCAAGGGGCCACCCGCGAAGAAGGGCCGCAGGCCGGCGCGTAAGAAGGCGAAATGATCGAGATCCAGCTCCAGCGTCTGCCGCACGGCGACGGCCTTCCGCTGCCCGCCTATGCCAGCGAGGGCGCGGCGGGCCTCGATGTCGTCGCCGCGGAAGACCTGACCCTCGCGCCGGGCGAGCGGCACGCGGTGGCGACAGGCTTCGCGATTGCCATTCCGGCTGGCTATGAGGTGCAAGTGCGTCCGCGTTCGGGCCTCGCGCTCAAGCATGGAATCACCTGTCTCAACACGCCCGGCACCATCGACCACGACTATCGCGGCGAAGTCAAAGTGATCCTCGCCAATCTCGGCAGTGCGCCATTCGAGGTACGGCGCGGCGAGCGAATCGCCCAGCTGGTGCCCGCGCCGGTGCTGAAGGCG
>JAICXO010000126.1 GCA_025980335.1 Sphingomonas sp.
GGGAGCACGCCGAATGCATCGGCCGTGAGCATGACGACATTCTTTGGCGGCGGCCCCATGTTGCCGCGCGACGAATTGGGGATGAAATCGATCGGATAGGCGCCGCGGCTGTTCTCGGCGAGAGTCGGGTCGTCGAGGTCGAGCTCGCGCGTGACGGGATCGATCACGACATTCTCGAGCACCGTCCCGAAGCGCTTGGTGGTCGCGTAAATCTCGGGCTCGGATTCAGCCGAAAGCCGGATCATCTTGGCGTAGCAGCCGCCTTCGAAATTGAACACCGCAGTATCGGACCAGCCGTGCTCGTCGTCGCCGATCAGGATCCGGTTCGGGTCGGCCGAGAGGGTCGTCTTGCCGGTGCCGCTAAGGCCGAAGAAGATCGCCGTGTCGCCCTTGGGGCCGATGTTGGCCGAGCAGTGCATCGGCATGATGCCCTGGGGCGGAAGGATGAAGTTGAGGAGCCCGAACACGGACTTCTTCATCTCGCCGGCATAGCTGGTGCCGCCGATCAGGATCAGCTTCTTCGAAAAATTGACCGCAACGACGGTCTCGCTGCGTGTGCCGTGGCGCTCGGGATCGGCGCGGAAGCTCGGCAGGTCGATGACCAGATATTCGGGATCGAAGTCCGGAAGCGCGTCTGCTTCGGGCCGCACGAGCATCGTGCGGATGAAAAGGTTGTGCCAGGCGAGCTCGTTGACGACGCGAACCCGCACGCGATGCTCGGGCTGCGACCCGCCGTAGAGGTCGGCGACGTAGAGCTGGTCCTTGTCGGCGAGCGCGAGCAGGAAATCGTCGTAAAGCCGCTCGAAGGCTTCCGGGTCCATCGGCTTGTTGCCGTCGTTCCACCAGATCACGTCCTCGGTCAGCGCGTCCTTGACCGTGTACTTGTCCTTCGCGCTTCGTCCTGTGTGCTTGCCGGTTCGGACGGCCAGCGGGCCATCCTTGGCGAGCAGACCCTCGCCGCGGCGGACGGCATGCTCCACCAGCGGAGCGGTCGTCAGATTCCAGAAAATCTCGGCCCCGGTCGCGATGCCATCGGCATCGAGTTTCCGGTGCGGAACGCGATCGGTCACGAAGCGACTTCCCTTTCCAACATGTCAAAAGCGGCGGCGACCGGTGTCTGGCCTGCCGCCGCATACCTAATGCAGTTACAAGCGCCTATAAGCGCGAAAAGGTTGCGCGGTCAAAACGGATTGACCGCCGTTAAGCACCTCGCATCCGGCGGTAACGCTAACATTCTGCTGCCGAATTTAGCCCGCGCGCTTGTGCGAGGGCCGCCTGATGTCTAATCCCCTGACCTCTTTCGGCGGGGGCATCGACAGGGCGGCGGATGAGCCATGTGATCGCGCTGGTCGATGACGACCGCAACATTCTGACCTCGGTGTCGATCGCGCTCCAGACGGAGGGATTCGTCGCGCGCGTCTATTCGGACCCGCTCGCGGCGCTGAAGGCGATCAACGACAACCCGCCCGACCTCGGGGTGTTCGACATCAAGATGCCCAATCTCGACGGCATGGAGCTGCTCCGGCGCGTTCGCGAGTTCAGCGCGATGCCGGTGATTTTCCTGACCTCGAAGGACGACGAGCTGGACGAGGCGCTCGGGCTGGCAATGGGCGCGGACGATTACATTTCGAAGCCTTTTTCCCAGCGGCTGCTGATTGCCCGGATTCGCGCGATTCTGCGCAGGCAGGAGCTGGAGCGCGGGAGTGCCGACGACAGCGCTGCGGACGAAGAGGTCCCGGTGCTCGAGCGCGGGCGGCTGATGATGGACCCCGCACGCCACAAGGTCCGCTGGGCCGGCAAGGACGTCAGCCTGACCGTCACCGAGTTCCTCATCCTCGAAGCGCTCGCGCAACGATCCGGCGTGGTAAAGAGCCGAAACCAGCTGCTCGACGTCGCTTACAGCGACGACGTGTTCGTCGACGACCGCACGATCGACAGCCACATCAAGCGGATCCGGCGCAAGTTCCGCGCCGTCGACCCGGAGTTCGATGCAATCGAGACCCTTTATGGCGTCGGTTACCGATTCGACGAACAGTGATCCGGCCGAGCCCCAGCTGCGCTGGACCGGCCGGTGGACGCTGACTCACCGGATTCTCGCGCTCAATATCCTGACCGTGCTGCTGGTTGCGCTCAGCACCCTCTATCTCGATGTCTTCCGCCACCGCCTGAGCAAGGAACGGACACAGCAGACGAGGCTCGAAACGGCGACGGCCGTTGCCGCGATGAGTCATGTCCCGAGCGCCGACTGGCCCGCGCTGCTCGCCACGGCGTCCCAGGTCACCGATGACCGCTTCCGTCTCTACGCTCCCGGCGGTGCGCTGCTGATCGACAGCTGGCGGCTCACTGGACCGACGTGGGAGCTTCGCGATCCCAGGGACCAGAAATGGACTCAGGGCGTCGCACGCGCGCTCGACCGCGGTTTCAATCTGCTCGTCGGTGCGCCTTCATACGAAGACTACCTCGAACCGCGGGTCGACCGGATGCAGGCGTGGCCGGAAGCGATGCGGGCGCACAGCCTCCACCGGCCCACCACCAAGATTCGCAACGCGCCCGATCTGACGCCGGTGATCTCGTCCGCCGTGCCGTTCCGCGGCGGCGTGCTGCTTGCGACGGACAACGACCGAACCTTCACCCACACTGTGCGCAGGCAGCGGGGGCTGATCCTCGGGGCCATGGCGCTGGTGATCGTGATCTCGGTGCTCCTGTCGATGTTCCTCGCGCGGACGATCGTTCGGCCGCTGCGCAGATTGGCCATCGCGGCCCATCGGGTGCGCCTCGGCCGCTCGCGCGAGGTCAAGGTCCCGCGGCTTCCGCGACGGACGGACGAGATCGGACTACTGGCGCGTTCGGTTTCCGACATGAGCCAGTCGCTGCGACAGCGGATCGACAATATCGAAGCCTTCGCCGCCGACGTCACGCATGAGCTCAAAAACCCCCTCGCGTCACTGCGTTCGGCCGTCGACGGTCTCGACCGGGTCGAGGACCCGGAGCTTCGCCGGCGGCTCATGGCCATTGCGCGCGAGGACGTCGGCAGGCTCGACCGGCTGATCAACGACATCAGCGAGGCTGCGCGAACGGACGCCGAGCTCCACCGCGCGACCTTCGAGCGGGTCGATCTTGGCCCGCTGATCGAGCAGATCGTCTCGGCCTGGGAGAGCCGGCGCGAGAAAGGCGACGCGCGGATCGCCTTCGCCCGTCCCCGCAAGGATTCGGCCGTGGTGATGGGAAAACCCGATCGTCTCGCCCGGGCGATCAACGCTATCATCGACAATGCCGTGAGCTTCTCGCCGCCCGGCGGCCTCGTCGAGATCGCCGCTGCTCGAGTCGGCGACGAGGTCCGCATCCGGATCGACGACGAAGGTCCCGGCGTTCCTCCCGAAGCCCGCGAAGCGATCTTCAACCGCTTCCACTCAGTACGGCCCGAGGGCGAGAGCTTCGGGCGGCACTCGGGCCTCGGGCTTGCGATCGCGGAGGCGATCGTCAAGGGCCACGACGGAGAGATTGACGTGCACGACCGCGACGACGCTCCATCCGGCGCCCGTTTCACCATCCGGTTGCCGGCGGCGGACCGCGCATGAACCAGGTCAAACCACGGTCGAGCCCTCGCCTGTCGGCGGAGACGATCCACGCGAGCACGGTCGCGATGGACGGCCGCGCCGTGCTGATCACCGGTCCGTCCGGCGCGGGCAAGTCGGACCTCGCGCTCCGCCTGCTCGACCGCGGATTCGCCCTGGTCAGCGATGACCAGACGATCGTCAGGCGCGACGGCGACCGCCTCGTGGCGACGGCGCCGGCGACGATCGCAGGCAAGCTCGAAGTCCGCGGAGTCGGAATCTTCGAAATGGAGCGCGTCAGTGACACACCAATCGCGCTGATCGTCGAGCTGACGAGCGACATCCAGCGCCTTCCCGACGACAGCCGCGAGCGGCCGATCCTCGGTGTGAACCTTCCACTGGTCTCGATCGATGCGATGACCGCCTCGGCTCCGTCGAAGGTCGCGCTCGCGCTCGAGCGCATGGGTCGCGAGTTTCGATGATTTCCGAACGGCGCCTGCCGCGGCTGCTGCTCGTCACCGGCATGTCGGGCGCGGGCAAGTCGACGGTGCTCGACACGCTCGAGGACATGGGCTGGGATACGGTCGATAACCTGCCTGCCGATCTCCTGCAGGACTTCGTGCACGGCGGCGGCCAGTGCCGGACGGCACCGGTCGCGGTCGCGATGGACGCCCGAAGCCGCGGCTTCGATCCGGCGCATCTTCCGGAGCTGATCCGCTCGATCGACGGGGTCGAGCCGGAAATCCTCTACCTCGACTGCTCGGGCACCGAGCTCATGCGCCGTTACGACGAGACCCGGCGCAGGCACCCCTTGGCACCGGACCGTCCTGCCGAGGACGGAATCGCGCGCGAGCGGCAGATGACGATGCCGCTTCGCATCGGCGCCGACAGCGTTCTCGATACCACTGACCTCAGCCCTGCCGAGCTGCGCGACGAGCTCCAGCGCCGCTACGGCGGGGATTCGGACCAGCCGGTGCTGACGATCGCGTCCTTCGGCTTCGCGCGCGGTATTTCCCGAACAGCGGACCTGGTGTTCGACCTTCGCTTCCTTCCGAATCCCCACTGGGAAGAGGACCTTCGTCCGCTGACCGGCGCCGACCGGCCGGTGCGCGACTATCTTGCCGCCGAGCCCGCGTGGGGCGAGACGATGGAGCGCATCGAATCCCTTCTCATCGACTGGATTCCCCGCTACTGGGCCGCGGGCAAAAGTTACGTGACCGTCGCATTCGGTTGTACAGGCGGCCGGCACCGCTCGGTTGCCGCCGCAGTCGAAATGGCGGAGCGGTTGCGTGGCGCGGGATTTGCTCCGAATGTGCGTCACCGTGATCTCGCCTCACCACCGAGGGACACGATCGAACGGCATCCCGGGCGTGCGCCGGCAAGCGAGGGCGAGGACGAGTTGAATCGATGATTGGATTGGTGCTGGTGACCCATGGCCGGCTTGCGGCCGAGTTCGTCACCGCGATGGAACATGTCGTCGGCCCGCAAGAGGCGATCGAGTCGATCTGCATCGGCCCCGACGACGACATGGACGCGCGTCGCAAGGATATCGCGAAGGCGATCGCCAAGGTCGACCAGGGCAAGGGCGTGATCATCCTCACCGACCTGTTCGGCGGCACGCCGTCGAACCTCGCCATCAGCCTGATGAAGGGCGAGTCGACGGGTCGCCGTCCCAGCGGCCGGCGAAGATCTGCACCGTGATGGAGCGCGACACCCGCTCAACCGCGAACGGTTCCAAGCCGGGAACCTCGAGACCGGCTTCCTCGCGCAGCTCCCGCTGGATCGTCTCGGCGAGGGACCGGTCACACGGCTCACGCCCACCACCGAGCAACGACCATGCGCCAGGCTCCACGATGACGCCAGGGAGGTA
>JAICXO010000060.1 GCA_025980335.1 Sphingomonas sp.
TCGACGAGGCCTCGGCAGGGGCGATGATGTAATAGGTCGGAAGCGCGTACTTCGTGTGCGGAAGGCTGATCTCGACCGGCGTCGCGCCGGCGTCCTTCAGCCATTCGATCCCGCGGTCCCACAGCGCATTGATCTCGCCCGGCACGCCGTCAATCCGATATTCCTTTGGGATACCGACGCGCTTGCCCTTCAAATCGCTCGATAATTCCCCTTCCCACTTGGGAACCGGCAGATCGAGCGAAGTCGAATCCTTGGGATCGAACCCGGCCATCGCCTCGAGCAGGATCGCGCAGTCGCGCACGCTCTTGGCCATCGGGCCAGCCTGGTCGAGCGAGCTCGCGAACGAGACGACGCCCCAGCGCGAGCAGCGGCCGTAGGTCGGCTTGATCCCGCAAATCCCGGCGAAGGCCGCGGGCTGGCGGATCGAGCCGCCGGTATCGGTGCCCGTCGCCCCCGGAGAAATATCTGCCGCGACCGCCGCGGCCGAGCCGCCGGAAGAGCCGCCCGGAGTCAGGCCGACATTGCTGCCCTTGCGCCGCCACGGACTGATCACGGGCCCGTAAGCGCTGGTCTCGTTCGACGAGCCCATCGCGAACTCGTCCATGTTGAGCTTGCCGAGCATCCCGGCGCCGGCCTTGCGCAGGTTCGCGGACACGGTGCTCTCGTACGGCGGCTTGAAATCCTTGAGGATGCGGCTGCCCGCGGTCGTTTCGACGCCCTTGGTCGCGAACAGGTCCTTGATGCCGAGCGGAATGCCGGCCAGCGGCGGAAGATCGGCCGATGACGCCCCCGCCTGGTCCGCGGCATCCGCCGCTCCCAGCGCGTCGCCCGGCGTTTCGACGGTGTAGGCGTTCAGCGTGCGCGCAGCCGCGACCGCGGCGTTGAACGCCTCGGCGATCTCGCGCGCGGTGAACTGGCGGCTGCGAAATCCGTCGCGCAGCTCCGCAATCGTTTTTGAAGTAAGTTCCGACACTGGCTCGTCATTCCCGCAAAAGCGGGAATCCACCCTTTCTTTTGTCGCGCAGAGACGCGGAGAACGCAGAGGCGCAGGAGCAGGTCTCGGCATCTCTGCGTCTCTGCGTCTCTGCGCGAGATTGAACCTTCACTCGATCACCTTCGGCACCGCGAAGAAGCCGTGCTGCGCCTCGGGAGCGTTGGCGAGGATCTCGTCGCGGATGTTCCCGTCGGTGACCACGTCTGCGCGGAGGCGCAGATTCTGGTCAATGACCGCGGTCAGCGGCTCGACGCCGTCGGTGTTCACCTCGCCCAGCTGCTCGACCCAGCCGAGAATGTTGTTGAGCTCGGGGGCCAGCCGCTCGATCTCCTCGTCGCTCATCGCGATCCGCGCGAGCTTCGCGATGTGGCGCACCTGTTCAGTGGAAACGGACATAGGGGCGCGCGATAGCGGCGGCTCCCGAGAGCGGCAAGCGTCAGCCGACCGGTTCGTCGTGCGGCTCCGCGGTGACCGATGCCGCCGCCGGCCGAAGCTCTTCGATTTCCTCTTCGGGAAGATCCTCTATGCCGATGAATTGATTGTTCGCCTCCTTGTTGACCTTGATCAGCTCGTCGAGCTTGGCCTGGAGCGCGGCGCCGTCGCGGTTCTGCGTCGCCTGCAGGATCGGCAGGAACAGCAAAGTGAGGACGTTGATCGCGAGGTTGGTGCCGTCGATCAGCAGGCTCCGCTGGGTCGCATAAGCCGCCAGCGATGCGGCCGCGAGCAGCAGGCACAGCACCATCATCACGGGACGGCCGATGAAGCGCGCCAGTGCGGCAGTGAAACGGGAGAATAGGCTGCCCACGCAATACTCCGCCGAAGATGGCGAAGTCTAAACGCGTGCCGCTCGCGCTCGCTGCAACGGCTGTTCGCCGCCTTGCCCGTGCAAGCCCCCTCCCCTAACCCGCGCTGCAGATGTGCGCGCGCCGCTTCCTGATCGTGATTTTCGTCCTGACGCTGCTGGTCGTCGCCGGCGCGTTCGCGATGTTCGAGTGGGGCGGCAACGTGCTGATCAAGGAAGCCACTCCCAAGGGCCACTTCGAGGCCGCCGAAGCCGGCGGCGGACCCGACTACACGCAGGATTCGAGCTGGGTCGCGAGGCCCGGGCTGGCGAACGACCCGGCGCTGTGGCTTCCGGACGGGGTTTCGCAATCGAGCGTCGGAAATGCGGCGGTCTTCTACATCCACCCCACGACCTACCTACGCGACGATCGCTGGAATGCGCCGCTCGACGCGAGCGGCGACACGGCGTTCCGCACGGACCTCTTCGTCCGCAGCCAGGCGAGCGCCTTCAACGGGGCCGGCCAGATCTGGGCGCCGCGCTACCGGCAGGCGGCGTTCGGCGCCTTCCTGCTCGACACCAGGGATGCCGAGAGCGCGCTCGACTTCGCCTATCAGGACGTCGCGGCCGCATTCGACGCGTTCGTGAAGCAGGCCGGCGACAAGCCGATCATCCTTGCGGGCCACAGCCAGGGCGCGCTGCACCTGATGCGGCTGTTGCGCGAGAAGGTGGCCGGCAGGCCGATCGCCAAGCGGCTGGTCGCAGCGTACGTCGTCGGCTGGCCGATCGACACCAAGAGCGACCTTCCGGCAATCGGCCTTCCCGCGTGCCGTACCGCGGCGGACACCGGCTGCATCCTGTCGTGGATGAGCTTCGGCGAACCCGCGAACCCATCGCTGATCCTCGAGGAATGGAAGCGGACCAACGGGCTGACGGGCGGCGAGCGCGAGCCTGAGGACATCCTCTGCGTGAACCCGATCACGGGGACCCAGAACGGCATCGCGCCGCCGGCTTCGAACCCCGGCACGCTGGTGCCGAGCGACAACTTCCAATCGGCTACCCTGTCCGCGGGGCAGGTCGGCGCGCGGTGCGACAAGGGCCTGCTCAAGATCGACGGCAACATCCCGCCGCTCGGCCCCTACGTCCTGCCGGGCAACAATTATCATGTTTACGATTATGCGCTGTTCTGGGCCGCGATCCGGCGCGATGCCGAGCGGAGGCTTGCCGCATGGCGGGATTGATCGTGACCGCACCCGCGGAATTCGCTTCCGCTCTCCCGCAGGGCGGGAAGCTCGTCGGCCTAGACGTCGGGACGAAGACGATCGGCATCGCGATCTGCGACGCTGGCTGGCACTTTGCGGGCCCGTCCGAGACCATCCGCCGAGTCAAGTTCACGCAGGATGTCGCGAGCCTCCGCCGGATCATCGAGCATGAACATGCCCTCGGCCTCGTCGTCGGACTGCCGCTCAACATGGACGGAAGCGACAGTCCGCGGACGCAGTCGGTCCGCGCGTTCGCGCGCAACCTCGCACCGCTCGAGCTGCCGATCCTCCTGTGGGACGAGCGCTGGTCGACCCAGGCCGTAGAGCGAGCGATGATCGCGGCCGACGTGAGCCGGGCGAAGCGCGCCGAGAAGGTCGACGCGCTGGCCGCCGCGCACATCCTCCAGGGCGCCATCGACGCGCTGGCGAATCTCGGCAGCGGCGGTTAGCGGAAGCGTTCGTGGACCTTCTTTCGATCGATTCGCTGAGCGACTCGCAAATCGGCTGGATCCTCGATCGTTCCGCCGAGTGGTTCGCGTTCAACCGGTCGCCGGCGCCCAAGTGCGACCTGCTCGGCGGCCGGATCGTCTTCAACCTCTTCTACGAGAACTCGACCCGCACCGCGATGTCGTTCGCGACCGCGGCGCACCGGCTCGGCGCTTCGGCGATCTCGCTCTCGGTCGAGCATAGCTCGGTGAAGAAAGGCGAGACCCTCGAGGACACCGCGCGAACCCTGAACGCGATGCGGCCGGATGCGCTGGTGATCCGCCACCGCGAGAACGGCGCGCCTGCTCGCGTGGCGGAGATCGTCGAAGCGCCGGTGATCAACGCCGGCGACGGAACCAATGAGCACCCGACGCAGGCGCTTCTCGACGCGGGCGCGATCCGGCAGCGCCTCGGGCATCTCGAGGGACTCAGGGTCGCGATCTGCGGCGACATCCGCCACAGCCGGGTCGCACGGTCGAACGCGAAGCTGCTCCCTCGGCTCCGCGCCGAAGTGCGGCTCGCCGGTCCTCCCGAGCTGATGCCGGAGGGAATTCCCGGGCTTTCGATCGACGAGGCGATCAAGGACGCGGACGTGGTGATGATGCTCCGGGTCCAGCGCGAGCGGCTCGAATCCGACCTTGGGGATGCGCCGGGGGAGTATCTCGCCCGCTACGGCCTCACTGCGCAAAGGCTCGCAACAGCTGCGCCCGACGCCGTGGTCATGCACCCCGGGCCGATGAACCGCGGAGTCGAGATCGACGGTGCGATTGCCGACGATCCCGAGCGCTCACTCGTCACGCTGCAGGTCGAAATGGGCGTGGCCGTGCGGATGGCCTGCCTGGAGATGCTCGTCGGCGAGAGGGATTAGTTCGACGCGATCTCGACCGGGCGGTCGCCGGCGAAATTGCGGACGAAGCATTTGCCGCCATTGCTCTTCAGCTCGTTGCAGCGGGCGATGGCCTCGCGCTGGCTGCCGAACCCCTGGATCGACAATCGCCAGTAGGTGCCGTGGGCCGAATCGAAGCGTGCGCGCAGCGGAAAATAGGCGCGGAGCGCGGGATAGCGTTGGGTCAGCCGGTTCCATCCCTCCGTCACCTGCGCCGGGGAGCGGTACGAGGCGATCTGGATCACGGCATCGCCAGGGCCGACATGACGCGCGGACGCGGCGTGCTGCGGCTTCGGATGATGCTCGGGAGGCGCCTTCTTGGGCATGAACGCCTCGACTACGGACGAGAGTTCGTGCGCGGCGGCAGCGCTTGCTTCCTTCGCGGCAGCGACGATCGTCGCGACCGGCGTCGGTGCAGGAGCCTCGGCGATGACCGGTGCTGGCGCAGGGTTCGGTGCGACCGGTGCAGCGGCGATCGCCCGGACAGCGTTAGGCGCCGCTGCCGGAGCCGCGACGGCCTGGACGATCGCAGGCGCGGCCCCGGACGCAGCTGGAGCAGGCATGGCCGCTGCTGCGACTTGCGGCTGCGGCGCCGCGGGTGCCGTATCGATGACAGGCGTGTGGGCGACCGGCGCGGGCGCGGCCGGCGCGGCTGCGGCCATCATGGTGTCGGTCTTGCGGAGCGCGAGCCGTACCGGCTCGCCGTGGTCGACGGACGCGGGCTTTACGCCGACGAGTTCCGCGACCTGGTCCGAGGCGCTCTTCGGGCTGGCGAGCTGCATCCACTGCTGGACCCGGGCGTCGAGCTTGTCGGCGGGAACGTCCTGCGCGGCGATGGTGCGCGCTTCGTTCCAGTCGCCGGCGAGCGCGTGGGCAAGCGCGAGGTTCTGGCGCACGGTCGCATCCGCGCCGGGTTGGCGGGCCGCTTCTTCGAGTACGGGGATCGCCTCGTCCGAACGCCCGGCGAGCGCCAGCGCGAGTCCGTAGTTCGAGGCGTCGAGCACCTGCTTGCCCGCGTGAAGGAAGGCGACGGCCTCGTCCTTCTTGCCGAGCGCCGTTTCGACCAGCGCGAGCTTGAGGATGACTTCCGGCTGGTTGGAGTAAATCGTCAGCGCGTCCTTGTAGGCGGATTCGGCGGAGGCGAAGCGGCCCGCCTTGAAGTAAGCGTTGCCGAGGATCGCGCGGAAGCCGGCATCGTCGGGCGTATGCTCGACCGCCCGCTCGGCGAAGTCGACGGCGCTCGGTATGTCGTTGGCGCGCATCGCGAGCACCGCTCGGGTCGCGAGGCCCACATTGTCGTCCGTCCTCCCGCCGAAGCTGGTCTTCTGCGGCGCGGCGCAGCCGGCAAGCATCGAGGCGAGCACGATGGCGGATGCGGCAGTGCCGAAGCGGAGCGGGTTGGACATCAGACTTACCCCTTGCGTTTGGCCTTCGCGGCCATCGAATCGAGTTCCGGCATGCGCCCGAGCAGCTGGTCGAGCGCGTCGGTGACGAGCTGCTGCGCGGAGCGGCCGTCGACCGCACAGGCGAGGCGCAGCTTCAGGTGACGCTCGCGGTCCAGCCTTAGCGTGAACGCCGCCTTGGCTTTGCTGCCTGGCGTGGACCGGGCGCGGGGCGCACGGCGCGGTGCCGGTGCCGGTGCCGGTGCAGCGGCAACGACGAGTAGCGGCGCCGGTACTTCGACCTCGGGAGCATGGTCGGGCTCCGGCTCGAAGGCCTCCGCAGTGTCGTCGGTTTCCTCTTCCGGCTCATTGTCGGCGAGGCGATCTTCGATCTCGGCCTGCTGGTTGTGGACGGGCGAGCCGACCGGAGTCAGTCCCGTCGGATGCGCCCGCGGATGCTCGACGACGTCGTCGCCGAATGCGTCATGCTCCTCGTCGCGCGCGGGTTCGGCCGCCTTGGGCGGTTCGAAACCCATGTCGTTCCAGCCGAGATCCTCGAGGCTGTGCCCCACCTGGCCGAAACCCTGCGGACGCATGGCCGGACGGGCCGCGCCCTTGCGGGCGAGCAGGCCAGAAGAGAGAGAGGCGAAAGGCTTGGCTTCAGCCACCGGTCCGCCTCCTCACTGACCGACGACGCGCCGGCCGAAGCCGCCGACGGGACGCGGACTGGCAGGCGCAATTCCGGGCGCCGCTCCGGGCGCCGCGAACACGGTGCGGCGGAAATTCTTCTCGAGACGGTCGGAGATGTAATCCCACAGCTCGACCACTTCCTTCGCGGAGCGGCCGTTCGGGTCGATTTCCATCACCGTCCGGCCGTCGATCATCGAGGCTGCGAAATCGGTGCGGTGGTGAAGCGTAACCGGAGCAACGGTGCCGTGCTGCGACAGCGCGACCGCGGCTTCGTAGGTGATCTTGGCCTTTGGCGTCGCCGCATTGACGACGAAGATCAAAGGCTTGCCGGCGCGATCGCAGAGGTCGACGGTTGCGCCGACGGCGCGAAGGTCGTGCGGGCTCGGGCGGGTCGGGATGACGATCAGCTCGGCCACCGCGATGACGCTCTGGATCGCCATGGTGATCGCGGGCGGCGTGTCGATGACCGCAAGCCGGAAGCCCTGCTGCCGAAGCACCTCGAGATCCGAAGCCAGCCGCGCCACGGTGGTCTGCGCAAAGGCCGGCATGTCGGCTTCGCGCTCGTTCCACCAGTCAGCAAGGCTGCCTTGCGGGTCGATGTCGATCAGGCACACCGGGCCCGCCCCCGAAAGCTGGGCCTGCACCGCGAGATGGCCGGACAGGGTCGTCTTCCCCGAACCGCCCTTCTGCGATGCCATTGCCAGGACGCGCATGCTTTTCCCCTCGCGTGAAATGACGTCAATTCGCTGGCCGGAGTGACACCAGAGGCTCTAAAATCTGGTTAACAATCGTCCGACCGTATTGCCCGCCGTGCCTACTCGGCTAAGCTCCAGACGGGGTGGGTGTGGGCATGAATCGGAAATATCTGGTTGCGGCTGCGGCGCTGATCCTGGGCGCCTCGCCGGTTTCGGCTCAGTCGGTGAAGGCTGGCATCGATGCGTGGCAGCGCTCGGACTACGCCGGCGCCGTTGCGATCTGGAGGCCGATTGCCGAGAAAGGCGACGCAGACGCCGAGTTCAACCTCGGCCAGGCTTATCGTCTCGGGCGCGGAGTCCCGATCAACCTCGCTGCCGCGAAGACCTGGTTCGAGCGCGCGGCCGCCCAGGGCCATGTCGACGCGCAGACCACGCTGGGGCTGCTGCTGTTCCAGAACGGCGACCAGGCGGAGGGGCTCAAATGGCTGAAGAAGGCTGCGTTGCAGGGGGAACCGCGGGCGTTGCTGGTGTACGGCACGGCGCTGGTCAACGGCGACAGCGTCACTCAGGACCCGGTGCTCGGCTACGCCTATGTCAGCCGCGCTGCCGCGCAGGGGCTCGAGCCGGCGAAGCAGACGCTCGACCAGCTCGATCAGCTGCTGACGCCCGCCGACCGCAAGCGGGGGGTCGAAATCGCGCGCGGGCTGGCGAAGGCAGTCCCGCCGCCGAACCCGGCTCCCGCAAAGGCGGCGCCGAAGTCCGAACAGGCCGCGGCACCGAAGGAGAAGCCGCCCAAACCGGCGCAAAAGGAAGCTGCGGCGCCAGCTCATCCAAAGCCGGCTCCCGCGAGCGCTACCGCAGTACACGCGACCGGCGATTGGCGAATTCAGCTCGGCGCCTTCTCGCAGCGGAGCAATGCCGAAGCGCTTTACAGGAAGGTGGCCGGCAAAGACGCGCTCGCCGGCCGCGAGCCTTTCTACGTCGCCGCCGGCAAGGTCACGAGGCTGCAGGTGGGACCGTTCGAGAGCAAAGCCGCCGCGGAAGCGGCGTGCCGCTCGCTCGGCGTTGCGTGCTTTCCGGTCCCGGCGAATTGATCAGCCTCTGAACCAGTCGCGGCGCCGGACGCCCTGCACCCACAACACTGCGTCCAGTCCGTGATATTTGAGCTCGGCATCGGCGACCTCGACCAGCGCCTGTTTGGCGCGGAAAGCGATGCCGAGCCCCGCTTCCTCGATCATCAGCTTGTCGTTCGCGCCGTCTCCGACGGCGAGGACGTCTTCGCGCCGGAGTCCGAGCTGCTCGCGCGTCTCGGTCAGCGCCTCGCGCTTGGCCACCGCGTCGATGATCGGGTCGCCGACCTCTCCGCTGAGCTTGCCACCGGTGAAAACGAGGCGATTTGCCCTCACCCGGTCGAATCCGACGGCGCTCGCGATCGGCTCGGCAAAGGACAGGAAACCGCCCGAGACGAGCAGACAGCTTGAGCCGCCCGCACGCATCGTCTGAACGAGCGTCTCCGCCCCCGCGGTGACCTGCACCCGCTCGCTGAGACAGCGGCTCAGCGCATGCTCGTCGAGCCCCGCGAGCAGCCGCACCCGCTCGCGCAGCGCGCCCGGGAAATCCAGTTCTCCCCGCATCGCCCGCTCGGTGATCCGCGCGACCTTGTCCTTGAGCCCGGCGTAATCGGCGAGCTCGTCGATGCACTCCTGCCCGATGATCGTCGAATCCATGTCGGCGACGAACAGCCGCTTCCACCGCGGCTCGTTCGCTTGCACGACGATGTCGACGCCCTCGAGCGGGTCCACCGCCCAGCGTGCCGCCTTCGCGTCACCCGTGAAGCGCAGGTCGGCCGCATCGGCTTCGTCGATCCACGAGTCGAAAGCGGCCGCGGGATCGAGCTCGCGAAGCAAGCCCAGCGCACGGTCGAGCAGCCTGTCATCGAGCCGTCCCGCTGCTATCAGCGTCGCTACGCCCATGGTTCGCCCAAGTCCTCCTCTGGTCGTCATCGCCGGACCGACCGCGAGCGGCAAGTCGGCGCTGGCCCTTGCTTTGGCTCAGCAAATCGGCGGCGTGATCGTCAATGCCGACAGCGCGCAAATTTATCGCGATTTGCGCGTGCTGAGCGCCGCCCCCGATGAGGTCGAGCTGAAAGCGGCCGATCATCGACTCTACGGTGTCCGCGACGGAGCCCTGCCCTGCTCGGCTGCCGAATGGGCCGCGCTCGCGCGGCGCGAAATTGCCGCCATCCATGCAAGCGGCCGCACGCCCATTCTTGCCGGCGGGACCGGGCTTTACTTGAGGACCCTGCTGGAGGGCATCGCGCCGGTACCGCCGATCGCCGCCGAGGTTCGCGCGCGCGTGCGCGCGACGCCCGCGGACGAGAATAGAGCGAAGCTGCAGGCGCTCGACGCCGAGGCTTCGGCGCGGCTCAGTCCGAACGACACGGCGCGGATCAATCGGGCGCTCGAGGTGGTCCTCTCGACCGGGCGGCCGCTCGCCGAGTGGCAAAGCGAACGCGAAGGCGGAATCGCGGGAGCTGTCGAATTGCGGCCGATCGTCCTGCTTCCGCCGCGCAAGTGGCTCTACGCCCGGTGCGACGAGCGGTTCGCGCATATGATCGATCGCGGCGCCGTCGCGGAAGTCGAAGCACTGCTCGCGCGCAATCTCAATCCGGACCTGCCGGTGATGCGCGCGATCGGCGTTCCCGAGCTCTCGCTCTACCTGCTCGGCGAGCGGTCGCTCGACGAAGCGATCGCGGCGGGGCAGCAGGCGACGCGCCGCTATGCGAAGCGCCAATATACCTGGTTCGCGCATCAGCCACCGCCCGAATGGCCTCGGTTCCGGGAAGCGCTCGACGTGGAGCGGCTTGGCGAGGCGCTGGCGTTGGTGAGCCCCGACGGCCGATCAGGCTGAGCTTGTCGAAGCCCTGCCCTTCCTTCACAGGTGGAAGAAGATGAAGGACAGCCCTTCGACAGCCTCAGGCCAGACGGAATTGGACGTTCTCACAGACGCCGACATCGACCCCGCGCCGCTCACCGGCAAGCGGATCGCGATCCTCGGCTACGGCAACCAGGGCCGGGCGCAGGCGCTCAACCTCAAAGACAGCGGGATCGACGTGGTCGTCGGCCTGCGCGGAGGGTCCGGTAGCACCGCCGAGGCCGAAGCTGCCGGGCTCCGGACGGCGCTGCTCGAAGATGCGGTCGCCTCCGCGGACGTGGTGATGATGCTCGCGCCGGACGAGACCCATGCGGCGCTCTATCGCGAAATCGAGCCGCAGCTGCGCCAGGGCGCCGCCCTCGGGTTCAGCCACGGATTGTCGGTCCGCTTCGGCTTCGTCGAGCCGCGCGCCGACCTCGACGTCTTCATGGTTGCTCCGAAGGGTCCGGGCACCGCGCTCCGGTCGCTTTACGAGCAAGGCAAAGGAATGATCGGCTTGTGGGCGGTCGAGCAGGACGCGACCGGCAGCGCGCGCGGAATCGCCCTCGCCTACGGCCGTGCGATCGGCTGCGGCCGCGCGGGCCTGATCGCGTCCACCTTCGCCGAAGAGGCCGAGGCCGACCTGTTCAACGAGCAGGCGGTGGTCTGGTGCGGCGTCCCCGAGCTGCTGATCGCCGGGTTCGAGACTCTCGTTGCCGGCGGCATAGCGCCCGAGGTCGCCTATCTCGAATGCGTCGGAGAGCTTCACCTGATCGCCGGGTTAATCGAAGCGCGCGGGATCGCCGGGATGAAGGAGGTAATCTCGAACACCGCCGAGCTTGGGGCACTGCTCGGCGGTACTCGCATCATTGACGACGGCGTCCGGCAACGCATGACCGAAGTTCTTGCGGAGGTGCGCGCCGGCCGCTTCGCGAATGAGCTCAGGAACGAGGAAGCGAGCGGCTATCCGCGGCTCGAAAAGGCACGCGCCGACGCCCGTAAAACCCTCCTGGAGCGGACGCGCCGGAAGCTCGCCGACAGCGAGGAACGCTAGCCGATCGCCTGCGGCCGAAGCTGCATCTCTGGCCGGTCGCCGACGCTCGCGCGCTCGAGATAGGCGCGCTGCAGCTTGCGATGCGCTTGCGCGACACCGGGGTCTGCCGCCGTTTGCGCCAACTCCTGCTCCTCGGCAGCGCGGCGCGCGAAATAGATGCGGTCCTGGGTTGCCATGATCCGCCTCCTGCTGGCGAAGCCGGTCCTGTATCAGAACTGATGCGGAAAGTCCCGCCGTTCAGGCGTGCTCGGCGGTCTTTTGCGTCGCTCTGTCGACGGCTTCGAGAAGCACCCGCTTCGCCTCGTCGGCATCGCCCCAGCGGCCGACGCGAACCCATTTGTCGGGCTCCAGGTCCTTGTAGTGAGTGAAGAAGTGCTCGATCTGCGCCATCACGATATTGGGCAAATCCTCGTGGCCGGCGACATCGGCATAATAAGGAAAGGTCGAATCGACCGGAACCGCGATCAGCTTCTCGTCGCCGCCATGCTCGTCTTCGAGGAAGAGCACGCCGATCGGCCGCGCCCGCACAACTGAGCCGGGGATGAACGGCGATCGCGCCACGACCAGCGCGTCGATGGGATCGCCGTCCGGCGAGAGCGTGTGGGGTACGAAGCCGTAGTTCGCCGGATAGCGCATCGGCGTGTGCAGAATGCGGTCGACGAACAAGGCGCCCGACTTCTTGTCGAATTCGTATTTCACCGGCTCGCCCCCGACCGGGACCTCGATGATTACGTTGACGGTGTCCGGCGGATTGTCGCCGGTGGGGATGAGGTCGATGTTCATGGCTTGCGTTCTCAGGGGAGGTGCCCGGCGCTCCTAAACACCGCGAGGCCGAAGAACAATGCGGCGAGCCCGGCCGCGACCGAGCCGACGACATATCCCGCAGCAGCGCCGAACTGGTGGCGTTCGATCAGCAATGCGGCGTCTAGCGAGAAGGTCGAAAAGGTGGTGAACCCGCCCAGAATTCCCGTGGTGAGGAACAGCCGCACATGCTGCGGCACCCCCGCGCGATACACGAAGAATCCGGCAAGCAGTCCCATCGCGAACGATCCGAGCACGTTGACGATGAAGGTGCCGTAGGGGAACCCGAAGCCGAACAGTCTTGCCGCGCCGACGTTCACGCCGTGCCGAAGCGCCCCGCCAATTCCGGCGCCAAGGAACACGATCAAGTAAAGCATAAGCCTCCTACTGCAGCACGAATGCGCCCGCAGGAGCCATCAGCCGATCGGCGGTTAAAAGGGAGACCCCATTCCCTGAGCGCCGCAATAACAGCCGAATGGTTTCGGACAAGCTACTTCGGGCCGAACAGCTTTTCGATTTCGCCTTGGCCGAGCTTCACGCAGGCGGGGGGGCGAAACAAGAAGCTAATGCCTGCAATGGGCGGAAAGCTGCCGCTCAGCCCCCAGTGTAGAAGCTGAAGCCGCGACCGCCGCCTCTAAGCCACCGCCACCATGAACCCGGCCCCACTTCCTCCGCTTCCATCTCAATCGACACCAGCCCATCGCGAACGTCCGTCCACTTCTCCGCAAGCTCACGACGAGCCGACGCGAACGCTTTGACTATGGCAGTTCGCTCGTCAAAGGCGACGACCCAGCGCGTGGTGTAGAACCCCCGAGCGCTGATCTCCGGCCCAAAATTCAGTCGGGGGCGAAACGCGCCGTGGATCAGAACGAGAAAGCAGCGCACCTGTCGTTGCTGCGGAATTTCGTTAACGTCCGCAATGGCTGAAAAGCAGACACAACGGGTCCTGCATGCTAACGCCGTTACGCTGGCGCTGCTCAGCCTGGGGGGCTGGCGATGACCAACTTCGAATTTGTGTTTTCGCTTCTGGGCCTGCTGCTGGGCCTCGCGCTGGCGAATGTTCTGGCCGGGCTAAGCAATGCACTTCAGGAGCGCCGCAAGCTGAAGGTAGGCACGCTCACTCCGCTGCTTGGATTGCTCATCACTTTCGACATCACCTCCTACTGGACAGTGGCCTGGAGCTTGCGGGGAGCGCTTCAGCCTAGCTTTTTCTTTCTGCTGTGCGGCCTCGTGGTGACCGGCACCTATTATTTCATCTCGCGAATGGTCTTCACGAGAAACACTGCCGAGTGGCCGGACTTCGACGTGTATTATTGGGGGCACAAACGGTGGCTGTTGGCTGGCGTGATCTTTTGTGATGGCGCGACCTACGTCGCCCAGGTCGTCCTCAACGAGCATCCGTTCATCGGCTTGATCGACAAGGTTTTCGCCGTGCTGCTCTTCGCTGGCCTGTTCGGTGCGCTGCTGGCCAAGGGAAAGCGCCTTAACATTGCGTTCCTCGTCTTCCTCATCCTGACTTATCCAACCGCTTCTGTGCTCTACCAGTTGCACGTCGGAGGATGAGCCGAGAGCGGAAGTTCGGCGAAATCTTCGGAGCGATTCCAAACCCGCGATCCGCCTAACGTGTGGAAGGCTATTGCCAATAATGGGTCGAAAGCAGTCGTTAGCGCCTGGGGCTCAACGGCTCACTTCCGCCCGAACAATTTCTCGATCTCGTTGTGTCCCAGCTTCACCCAGGTCGGTCGGCCGTGGTTGCACTGGCCGGAGCGCGGGGTGACTTCCATCTCGCGGAGGAGCGCGTTCATTTCGGCGACCGAGAGGACCCGACCGGCGCGGACCGAGCCGTGGCAGGCGATCGTCGCGGCGACATGGTCGAGCTTGTCGCGAAGGCTGAGCGGGCCGCCCAGGTCGGCGATTTCTCCCGCGAGGTCGGCGAGCAGTCCTGCAACGTCCGTCTTTCCGAGAGCTGCAGGGACCGTGCGCACGAGCATCGCGGTCGGGCCGAAACGTTCGACGTCGAGGCCGAGCTCGGAAAGCTCTGCGGCGGCGCCCTCGAGCCGGTCGCAGTCGGGCTCTTCGAGATCCACGACTTCCGGGATGAGCAGCGCCTGGCGAGCGACGGCCCCGCCCTCGCGCGCGGCCCGCATCCGTTCGAGCACCAGCCGCTCGTGCGCGGCGTGCTGGTCGACGATGACGAGGCCGTCCTCGGCCTCCGCGACGATGTAGGTCGCGGCGACCTGGCCGCGGGCGACTCCGAGCGGGAAGGAGGGCACGGCTTCCGTGGCGGGTTCGGCGCGGGCTGAGGGGGCTTGGGCGAAGAGGCGGTGGGCGTCGGCGACCAGTTCCCCCTCCCGCTCGCGGGAGGGGGTTAGGGGGTGGGCCTGTGCAGGTTCGCACATCGCGCCCACCCCTGCCTCGCTTCGCTCGGCTGTCCCCTCCCGCAAGCGGTAGGGGAGATCCGCACCCGTCGTCCACATGACCGGCGCAGCCGCCTGCTCGCGCGCGGCGCTCCTCCCGCTCTCCTCGTCGAGCGCGTGGCGGAGGCCGCCGACGATCAGCCCGCGCACAGCGGAAGGATCGCGGAAGCGGACCTCGGTCTTCGCCGGATGGACGTTGACGTCGACTTCCTCGAGCGGAACGTCGAGGAACAGCGCCGCGATCGGGTGCCGGTCGCGGGCGATCAGGTCGCGGTACGCGCCGCGAAGCGCGCCGACGAGCAGCCGGTCCTTCACTGGCCGAGCATTGACGAACAGGAACTGCTGGTCGGCCACTCCGCGATTGAAGGTCGGAAGGCTGATCACCCCGGTGAGCCGCATTCCCTCGCGCGTGCAGTCGATCCCGATCCCATCGCGGTCGAGCTCGTGGGTCAAAAGCTCGGCGACGCGCACCGGCGGTTCCGCAGGCGCCAGCGTCAGGATACGGCGCCCATCGTGCTCGAGCGTGAACCCGACGTCGCTGCGTGCCATGGCGAGGCGCTTCACCGCGTCGAGGCAGGCGGCATATTCGGCGCGTGGGCTGCGCAGGAACTTGCGCCGCGCGGGCACTTTGTCGAACAGCCCTTCGATCCTGACCCGCGTGCCCGGAGGCAGCGCAGCCGGCCCTTCCGCGAACATTTCACCATGGTCGATCTCGATGCGCCAGCCGCCCCCCTTGTCATTGGCGCCGCCGCGCACGCGGCTTTCGAGGGTGAGGCGCGACACGCTCGCGATCGAGGGCAGCGCTTCGCCCCGGAAGCCGAAGCTCGTTACGCGGTCAATCGCATCGCCGGGCAGCTTCGAGGTCGCGTGCCGTTCGAGTGCGAGGCGCATCTCGTCCGGCGTCATGCCGCAGCCGTCGTCGGCCACTTCGACGAGCTCGAGCCCCCCGGCGTAGAGCCGCACCGCGACCTGATTCGGGCCCGCGTCGAGCGAATTCTCGACCAACTCCTTGAGGGCGCTCGCGGGCCGCTCGACCACCTCCCCCGCAGCGATGCGATTGATGAGCTCGGGGGGCAGCCTTCTTATTGACATGGCAGGGGTCTTATCCCAATTCCCGACAGCCGGCGAAGCTCTGATTTTTCGCGAAAATTCAGCGCGCATTCAATGGTCTGGAAAGAATCGGCAATTAAGCTGCGGGACTCCTTCCGCGGCTTGGCGGGCATCAGGCGAGAGACGGGGTACGAATGTTCTGGAATCGTTGGTTCAAATGGATGTCGCACGACATGGCGATCGATCTCGGAACCGCCAATACGCTCGTCTATGTCAGGGGCCGCGGGATCGTCCTCAATGAGCCGTCGGTGGTCGCGATCGAGACCGTCAACGGGATCAAGAAGGTCAAGGCGGTCGGCGAGGACGCCAAGCTGATGATGGGCAAGACGCCCGACCAGATCGAGGCCATCCGCCCGCTTCGCGACGGAGTCATCGCCGACATCGACGTCGCCGAGCAGATGATCAAGCACTTCATCCACAAGGTGCA
>JAICXO010000013.1 GCA_025980335.1 Sphingomonas sp.
CCAGCGCCTGGTAGATCGGGACGGTGCCGATCGGGACCGGCGAGTTGCGGACGATCCATTCGCGGGTGTCGTGGATGTTGCGGCCGGTCGACAGGTCCATGACCGTGTCGGCGCCCCAGCGGATCGCCCACACCATCTTGTCGACCTCGGACGCGACGTCGGAGGCGACGGCGCTGTTGCCGATGTTGGCGTTGATCTTGACCAGGAAGTTGCGGCCGATCGCCATCGGCTCGGATTCGGGGTGGTTGATGTTGCTGGGGATGATTGCACGGCCTCGGGCGACCTCGTCGCGGACGAACTCTGGGGTGACGAAGTCGGGGATCGAGGCGCCCCAATCCTGCCCGTCCCGGGTGACGAGCAATTGGTCGCGGCCCATGTTCTCGCGCGCCGCGACATATTCCATCTCGGCCGTGACAATGCCGCGCTTCGCGTAGTGCATCTGGGTGACGTTGGCGCCCGTGCGCGCTCGGAGAACGCGCTTGCGAACATTGGGGAAGGATTGAACTCCGCCGGATCTGTCGGGCCGGAGCTGCCCATTGTCCTCTGGGCGGACCTCGCGCGCCAAGACTTCCTCGACGTCGCCGCGCTCGCGGATCCAGCGGCGGCGGAGCTCGGGCAGGCCGGCCATGATATCGATCCGCTGCTGCGGGTCGGTGTAGGGGCCGCTGGTGTCGTAGAGGACGACCGGCGGCTCGCCCGAGCTCGGCTCGAGGTCGACCGCGCGCATCGCGACGCGGCGGTCGCCGACGTGGATCTTGCGCGAGCCGCGGATCGGCCCGGTGGTGACTTTCAACTCGGTTCTTGCTGGCGCGTCGCCCATGTCGGACTCTCCTCTTCCTCCGGCCGGATTAGCGGCATCAGGTTCGATGGGTTCCGCTCCAACGCGATCTCAGCCGATTGCTCGTCCGCCTTCGAAACATCTCGGCGGAAGCTGGCTCCCCAGGGAAGAGTCGGCCTTACGCGGCTCGCTTGCCGCGCGCCAGTCCGCTCAGCCGGCGGCGCGGATGTTCATCGCAACGGAAATGCGCTCGCCCGACCCGTGCCACGGCTCGACGCTGTGCGACAGCCAGCCGGGGAAGAGCACCAACAGTCCTTCGCGCGGCCTGATCTCGGCCTTGAGCTCCGGGCCCATGTTGCGGAAACGCAGCGTCGGGGCATGCATCCTGAGGGCCGGCATGCGCGGGTCGTGGAGGACGAGCTGCCCGCCGTCGCCGTCGCCGACACGGACGTAATAGACCGCGGCCCAGTAGGTGCCGCCGTGGACGTGCGGCATGTTGAAGGCGCCGGGTCCGCTGATGTTGGCCCAGGCTTCGACCCTCCAGCCAGGCGCGCCGCCGTCGCCACGCTGCGCATGCGCACTTGCGAGCGCGAGCGCGCGGGCGATCACCGCGCGGCCCTCCTCGCCCGACCAGGCGGCGAAATCGTGGCTCGATTGCCAGCCGCCGCGGTTCGAGAGCTTGAGCCCGGAATCTGCGGCCCGCCGCTCGGCAATGGTCCGCCCGAGAGCGGCATTGAGCGCATCGGCGTCCTGCAGCTCGTCGATTATGACGGGCGTAGCGAACAGCGCGCGCACGCGCCCGGCGTCCGTGGTCATGCGCCCCTCACGCTTCGTCGACCGCAGCGCAGGCGGATGCCGCGCGCTGCCGGTCGCTGCCCAGACTAGCGCTTGCGCGACGCGGTGCGGCTGGTCTGCGCCGCCTGGCGCTCGGCCGCGCTGATGACGCCGTCATGGTTGGTGTCGAGCTTGTCGAACGTCGCGAG
Source organism: Sphingomonas sp. (assembly GCA_025980335.1). GTDB lineage: Bacteria > Pseudomonadota > Alphaproteobacteria > Sphingomonadales > Sphingomonadaceae > Sphingomicrobium. The sequence continues at coordinate 1,762 of JAICXO010000013.1, forward strand.
CTTGGGCGCGCGATATTCGTCGAGGCTGATCTTGCCGTCCTTGTTGCGGTCGAGCTGCTGGAGCGCGGGCTCGCCGTTGGGAGCCGTCGTCGGCGCCTGCGGCGAGGCGGCGAGGAACTCGGCCTTGCTGAGCTGCCCGTCGTGGTTGGTGTCGAGCTTGTTGAACTCGGCCTCGAAACGCGTCCGCACTGCCGCGGCGCGCTGCTGGAGCATCTTCAGTTCCGCCGCGCTGATCTCGGCTGCGCTGAGCACGCCGTCGCCGTTGGTGTCCATCGCCTTGAAGCTCGCGTCGAGATCCTTGGTCAGCGCGACGCGCGTGATCGTCTGCTGCGGCTGCGCAGCCGCCGGCGCGCGCGCAGCGGGCTTCGGAGCCGCGGGCGCAACCGCCGTTGCGAGCGCCGGAGAGCCCGCCGCAACCGCGAGCACCGCGCCGAGCGTGAAGTAAAGTTTCGCCAATTCAATCTCCCCTGAACCTGGAGCGGATAATCCCGAGCGCACCCGTAGCGATTCGCTTCAGGCCCGTCGACTGGCGCTGTGTCGGAGCGGCAACCTTGCTGTGCAGTGAATTCGAAAAAGCACCGGAACCGCACCCACTACCCTCAATTACGCGCGTGCGCGCGCGACCCCCTGTTGCAACAAGGCCACAAGGGGGGCGACAAAGCGTGACTAATTGCAATTCGGATCAACTTTTCCACTTTGCTTTTCGAGATCATCAGCGATAAGTCATGGTCAGAGGAATGTCTCGCCTTGGGGGCGGGCCTGCACGCGTGTAACTGTGCAGACCATCCAAGGGCGGAACACTCCACGGAGTAAACGAGTCCGCGGCCGCGGCTGAAACAGGGGAATACAACACATGACGACGACGCAACGGCGTATCGCTCTTCTCACGGGCGCCTCGCTCGCAACGCTGGTCACCGCGGTGCCGGCCTATGCTGCAAACGTCACGGTGCCGGACATTCTGCATGTCGGGTTGATTGGCGCCCCTGATGTCACGGATACGTTGACGATCTGCCTCGCGACCGACAATTGCGTGGTCGGAGGGGAGTTCGGAACGTTCTCGTCGGCCACGCCGGTCGGGTTTGTCGGCGGCCATTTTCCGCCGGTGGTCGAGCAGAGCGCGACTGCGTCGGGTAACGCGACGCTCAAGATCGAGAATCTGGGGACGGCATTCGTCGGCGCGACTGAAGTCCTCAACGCCACGGCAGGCGCGGCCCAGGGCACGGTGAACAACTTCACGTCGGGCGTGATTGCACAGCACGCGCAGGTCGCCGGCGCCGGCAAGCTCACGCTCAGCAACCAGGGCGCAATGAATGTCGGCCTGAACTTCGCGGCCAACGGCGTGGCGGGCGTCAACGAAGCAATGGCGATCGGCGGAATCGCGCAAACGGCGACGGGCGGCACGTCGGCGGCAATCGCCCTCACAAATTCGTCCCCACTCCACGTTGCCGCGAACCTGACCGTCAACGCCGCCGCCGCCGGAACGGCAACGGCGACTCTCGATTTCGGGTTCCGCCAGCACGGCACAGCGACGGGCGCCGTCGATCTTGGCGTCAACAATAAGTCGACCCTCGCGGCGGTCGGCCACGCTGCCGCCTACGGCACGGTCGCGAACGCGAGCGGCAATCTCGGCACCGGGTTCGAGCAGACCGGCACCGGAACGGCCGTCAACGTCCACTTCACCAACGCGGCCGGCGCAACCGCCGATTTCAGGGCCTATTCGACGGCGACGGCAACGGTCGGCAACGCCGTTGCGAATGCCAGCGCGGACGGCGTCCACCAAATCGCCAATGGCACCAACGCCGCGACGGCATCATATGTGAACTACGGCACGCTCGACGTCGCGGCGACCGCGAACGCGCATTCTCCGGCGCTCGCGAGCGCGAACGCGCACGTCAGCTACGGCATCGACCAGACGGCGCACGTCACCGGCAACGGCGACGCGACCGCGCGGGTTGATAACCGCGGGCTGATCGACATCACGGCGATCGCCAATGCCGGCGGCGTTGCCACTGCAACTTACGCGACGGCGATTGCGACGCCGGCGACGGCGGCCAATGCGAACGCCACTATCGGCAATGGAATCATCCAGCACGCGACCGTCGGCGGCAGCCACGGCAGCGCGGTCGCGGCGGTCACGAACCACGCTGGTGACACGATCAACATCAATGCCTCCGCCAACGCGACAGCCTCCGGGCTCGTGCATGCGGTGGCGCAGGTCGGCACCGAAGGTGGCGCCGGGATCAAGCAGGATGCTTCTGGGCCGAGCGCGCTCGCGAGCGTGAACAATGCAGGCACGATCAACGTCGGTGCAGCCGCCTACGCGGCGGGAACGCAGGCTGGCATGCAGACGTCGTCTGTAGCCTTCTCTCTCCCGGGATTCTTCACGGTGATCGACGTTTACCCGATCATGGGCGCGTCCGCGCATGTGAACGCCGGGATCGTCCAGGATGCGAACGCAAGCGGCACCTACCAGACGATGGTCGCCGGCAAGCCCGTCATTGTCGTCGGCGATGCGAATGCGACACTGACGAACAGCGGCACGCTCAACATTCATGCGACGGCGACTGCGAATGCCACCGCGAACGTCTACAACACGGGCCTTGCGCTCGCGTCGGCCGGAGTCGGCACGGGCGTGAACCAGCATGCTCATGCCGTGGGCGGGGACGCAACGGCTAGCCTCAACAACGGCGGAACGCTGAACATTACGGCGGCGGCCAATGCCGATGGCGGCATCGTTGCCGCGACATCGGGTGAGATCTTTGTCGAGTTCGGCTCGCCGTTCAACGACACCCATGCAGCTCCGGGGGCCCGTGCCTCCGTCCACGAGGGCATTCTACAGTCCGCTACCGCTAACCCGGTCGTGACCGGGACCGGCCTCAATGCAAGCGAGGGCGCCTACAACACGGGAGTGCAGTTCGGTAACGCGCTTGCTTCGCTGACTAACGGCGGAACGATCAACATCAACGCGACCGCTCATGGAACAGCCTACGCGTCGGCGCTCGCGTCGGCGGAGGTCGGAGTCGGAATCGACCAGCACGCCGAAGCCGGAGCGATGGCGATGGGCACCGGCGACACGTCGACGGTGGTCGGTGGCAACGCGCGGGCATCGCTCGCGAACGCGGCGGGCGGGCTGATCAACGTCGGCGCGACGGCCTATGCGTCGGGCCAGGTCAGTGGTCTTGCCGGCGCGCATGTGAGCTCGGGCGTCTTCCAGGCGGCGAGTGCGCACGCCGGCAATGCGTCCGTCGATCTCACGAATGACGGAACCATCGACATCCACGCCAACGCGAGCGGGACGGGGGCGAATGCCTACCATTCCGGGATCGGCGGCGCGGCAGCGTTCGTCGCGCACGGCATCGGTCAGTATGCGGACGGCCACGGCGGCAACGCCGCGGCAAGCCTCGCCAATGCCGGGACTCTCGACATCACCGCGACGGCGAATGCCAGCGGCGATTCGGCGCAGGTCACCGACTCCGGCGACCATTATCCGGGCGCCGAGGCGGGAGTCGGAACCGGGATCAACCAGGTCGCGACGGCTCACCCGCTGGTGCTTGGCGTCGGTTCCACCGGGAGCGGCAACGAATATGTGACCGCGGCTCAGGCCGGGAACGCATCGGTGTCTCTGACCAACGCGGGCACGATCGACATCCATGCCGGTGCGAACGCGAACGCTTATCACTCGGCGTCGGCTTCGGCCGGCATCGGCGCGGGCATTCACCAGCTTGCGCGTGCCGAAACGATGACGGTCGGAACCGGCGTCTACACGTCGGTCGTGGGCGGTAACGCTACCGCATACATGACGAACGCTGCGGCCGGCGTGATCAACGTCAGCGCCGCGGCGAACGCAGTCGCCGGAAGCGCCGCCAATGCGAAGGCGAGCGTAACTTCGGGCGTCTTCCAGACGGCCTATGCCGGTGCCGGCAACTCGCTCGCGAGCCTGACCAACAACGGCGCAATCAACATCCGCGCCGGCGCTTACGCGACCGGCAGCAACGCGCACGCGGCTGCGGCGATCAACGGCGGAATCCGGCAGTTCGCCGGCACGATGACCGAAGGCGGCTTCAGCGAGGGTGGGATTAATGCGCTCGCGGTCCAGGCGACCGCGGGCGGGCCTTATTCGACGGCCGTGATCGTCAACAACGGCACGATCAACGTCGACGCGACCGCAGTTGCGCACGCGACCGGGCCGCTCGGCGATAACGCGACGGCAACCGCCGTGGTCAACGGCGGCATCGTCCAGCACGCCAATGCCGTCGGCGGGAATGCACTGGTCAGCCTGACCGGCACCGGGACGATCGACATCGGCGCGATGGCCAGCGCGGTCGCCGACAGCGGCGTCGGCAAGGCCAATGCGACGGTCAACACTGCGCTCTCGCAGTCGGCGGTCGCGCATGGCGGAACCGCCTCCGCGATCCTGTCGCAGGCGGGTATCAACATCCATGCGAACGCTTATGCGAGCGGCCTGACCGGCGCTTCCGCGCATGCCTCCGTCAACGGCGGCATCGGCCAATATGCGAGCGCCAGCGGGACGGGCAACCAGGTTGCCAACGTCTCGCTGACGAACGCCGGCGCGCTCAATGTCGTCGCTGCTGCGACGGCGATGGCTCCGGGCCTGACGGTCGTTTCGACCGGGAACGTCTCGAGCACCCACATCGCCACGCCGGCGGCGCACGCCACGGCCGGTGTCGCCAACGGCATCTGGCAGTCGGCTCACGCCAACCAGGTCACCGAAGGCACGGTGAAGGCCGGCAAGCCCGGCGCTTACGGCACGGTGACCTACAACTACACCTATGCCGGTGCTGCGGACGCGTCGGCGTCGCTGACCAACAGCGGTGCGATCACGATCGGTGCAGACGCACTGGCGTCGGCCGCGTCCGCATTCGCCAATGCGGCGGTTGGGACCGGCATCTATCAGAATGCCCGGGCAACGGGCGGGACTGCTGCTTATGCGACCGCCGGGCTGTCGAACGGCGCGGCCGGGAGCATCATGGTCGGCGCGGTCGCGTCGGCTCACGGCTCCACGAATGCCGATGCCCACGCCCGCGTCGGGATGGGCATCGACCAGAACGCCGCCGCCCACATCGACTATGGCACCGCGGTGGCCAGTGCTGCGCTGACCAATGCCGGCGCGATCACCGTCGGGGCGAGCGCGGTTGCGACCGCGAGCGGGCCTGGCGTGCTCGGCAAGCCGGCAGCGGGCCCGGCGGATGCGTCGGCGCATGTCGGGACCGGCATTTCGCAGAACGCCTTCGCCAGCGGCCATGGGCTCGCTAGCGTGGTGGTCGGCCTGCGGACCGCGAAGGGCGATTACACGACGTTCGACACCTTCCAGGGTGCCGGTTCGGCCAGTGTTGCCCTGAACAACAGCGGATCGATCGCGGTCACCGCGAACGCTTCGGCGGCGGGCACGGATGCTTCCGCCACTGCCGACATCGATGACGGCATCCGCCAGTTCGCCCACGGCTATGGGGCCAGTGCTGCCAATGCGGTCGCGATGATGACCAATGGCGCGTACGGCACGATGCAGGTGATGGCGAACGCCGCGGCAACCGGATCGGATGTCAATGCGGTTGCGCGGGTCGGAACCGGCATCAGCCAGGTTGCGAGCGCAAATGCCACCACCGGGTCGGCAAACGCGGTTGCGAACATGACGAACGCCGGGGCGATCGCGATCGGTGCGGTCGCGAAGGCCACCGGAACGAGAGCAGACGCAACTGCGCAGGTCACCCGCCAGGCCATCTACCAGCAGGCAACGGCAGCGGGCACGGCGGGGACGGCGACTGCCAACATCACCAACAGCGGCAACATCACGATCGACGCGAGCGCGGTTGCGAATGCGGCCACCGGGTCGGCGCAGGGTTATGCCTGGGTCCGCACCGGGCTGTGGCAGCGGGCGACCGGTGTCGACCACGCGGTCGCATCGATCAGCAACGCCGCCTACGGGACGATCGCGATCGGCGCGAACGCCAACGCTTCGGGTCAAAGCGGCGGCTTCGCCGACGCGACCATCGGCGTCGGCCTCGCCCAGAACGCGAACGCGCACACCGACCAGGTCGGCAGCTACGCGACCGGTTCGATCACCAACAACGGTGCAATCTCGATCGCCGCGAGCGCGAATGCGTTCGGCGGTCGCGAAGGCGACGCCCAGGCTGGCGCGTTCGTCAGCAACCCGGTGATCCAGACCGCTCACGCCTACAGCAGCGCCGCGGTCAACCTGACCAACAACGGCACGCTCAACATCCTCGCCGCGGCGAACGCGTCGGGCGATGAGGGTGCAAGTGCGACTGCGCGCCTCGGTGCTACCACCGAGGGCGGTCTCCGCGCGGTGATCTTCCAGTCGGCCGGAGCGCGGGGCGACAAGGGCAATGCATCGGTCGGGTTCACCAACACCGGCACGATCGACATTGCCGCCATGGCCAATGCGGTCGGCGGCGAAGACGTGTTCGCGAGCGCGCTCGCCTATCACGGCATCGATCAGCGGGCGTTCGGCGGGGCCAGCGGCACGGCCAACGTGACCTTCACCAACGAAGGTCCGCTGACGGTCAGCGCCTATGCGAGCGCGCTTGGCGGCGGCGAGGGCACGGCTCTCGCTCATGCGAGCGGCATCCATCAGGTCGCGGCTGCCGGCTCCGGCGCGATGGCGAACGTGTACAACACGAACGCGATTGCGGTGTCGGCCACGGCGAACGTCACGGTCGGGAACGCGGCGCACCGCGGCTCCTATGCCCTGGCAAGCGCAAGCGCGAGCGGCATCAGCCAGAGCGTGTCGGCCGGGCTTCCGACCTCGCACGTCGGGCATGTCACCTATGCAACGCTGACCGCGGCCTACAAGACCTCGTCGACGCACAAGGAAGGCTTTGCCCAGGTCAACACCAGCTCGGAGTTCGCTCCGAGCGGACCGGTGGTCGCTACCCTGACCAACACGGGCTCGCTGACGGTCAACGCCAACGCCAATGCGGTTGGCGAACCGGGAGGCCTCGCCTACGCCGGCGCAACCGCGGTCAACCAGCACGTGTTCGGAAGCAGCGCGGCGGCAACAGTGATCAACTACGGGACCATTGCGGCGCACGCTTCGGCTGTCGCATCGGCGCTCAACGGTGCTTCTGCCACGGCCGGCGCGGTCGGCATCCGTCAGGATGTCGTCGCCGGCGGGACGCAGAATACGGTCACCAACCGCGGGCAGGTAACGCTCCACGCTACGGCTTATGGAACGACGATCCAGGCGATGGGTCCGACGACCTACGTCACCTCGACGATGACGACGGCGCCGGTTGGACCGGCGACCGCCTTCGTCAGCAACGCGGGTGTGATCGACGTCGCCGCCCACGCCAGCGCGGTCAACGCCAACGGTGGCCCGGCGATCGGTGCGACCAACACGACTCCTGCCTTCGCCCAGGCTTACGGCCTTGGCGTCGCGCAGAACGCCGCAGGCACGTCGGTAGCACTGACTGCCAACAACAGCGGCACGATCGACGTAGCGGCCTATGCGACGGCGACCGGCGGCACGGCGGCGTTCGCGTCGGCCGGTGCGCAGGGCATCGTGCAGGAGGGCATTGCCGACACGCTCCGGCTGGTAACGCACTCGTCGTTGCAGGCGAGCACGAGGGGCAATGGTCATGTGACCACGGTCATGCTCCCGGCCAGCTCTTCGGCGACCTACACTGCCGAAGGTCCGGTTAGCGAGACGGTGACCAACACGGGCACCATCAGCGCCCATGCGGCCGCGAATGCGAATGCCGGCAGCTCTGCAACCGCTGTCGCTTTCGCGACCGGCGTCGTGCAGGCCATCGGCACGACCGGGATGAACGGCGCGACGTCCGCAAGCATGCATGTCGACAACGCCGGCCTGATCTCGGCGGCGGCCAACGCCGCAGCCTACGGCACCGCAGCATTCGCCAGCGCGAGTGCGAACGGCGTCCTGCAGCTCGCGAACGCAACCTCTGCCAACCTCAGCATCGTGAACTACAACACGGTGGCTGCAACCGCGAACGCCCACGCCTACGGCACCGGCTTCGCGAGTGCGACGGCGAACGCCGTCGGGCTCAAGCAGCTCGCGATGGGGACGGCAGGCCTCTCCGGCGGATCGGCGGTGATCACCAACTACGGCACGATCAACGTCGGCGCGCATGCAAATGCGACCGGTGGAAGCGCGGCCAATGCCTACGCGAAGGCGGTTGGCGTCTGGCAGGGTGCGGGAACGCTCCCGCTGACCTTCGACAACGAGGGCGTCGTCAACGTCAACGCCGCGGCGGTTGCCGCGGGGACGACAGGCTACGCTTCCGCGACGGCGATCGGCTACTTCGGATCGGCCGCTGGCGGCGGGTACGAGACTGCGGCGGTCGTCAACGCCGGCACGATGAACGTCAGCGCCACGGCGGTCGCTCCGGTGACCGCACATGCGCTGGCCCAGGGCATCGAGGTCAGCAACGCGGCGGTCGGCGGGGTCGGCCAGCGACTCAACGGCTCGATCACGAACAGCGGCACGCTGAACGTGATGGCGTCGGCGAGCGGCGGCGCGAACAGCTACGCGACGGCGACGGGCATCGGGGTCGACGGTGGCGTCAACAACATGACGATCACCAACTCGGGCGCGATCAACGTCGACGCGATCACGGCCAATGGCGGCAGCGCGAATGCCTACGGCATCCGCGTCGGTACCAACGGCACCGTGACGGCGGGGGCGACGGATGTCGTCACGATCAACAATTCGGGTGACATCATCGCCCGGATCTCGACCGATGGCGGCACCACGTTCCAGCGCGGCACGGCGATCGACGTCAGCGGCGCTCCGAACCGGTCGGTCATCAACCTGATGGCCGCGGCGGACACGCCGGCGAACATCTACGGCAATATCGAGCTGCGCAGCGACGCGGACGTGATCAACGTCACGACCGGCGAGACGCTGTTCAACGGCGTGATCAACTCCGGCTGCATGCCTGCCGGCGGTCCGACCGCGCTGACGCTCGACAATGCGGCGCAGAACGACTGCGGCGTGGGTACGCTCAACATCAACAGCGGAGGCAATCTCCACCTGTTGAACGTTGCTGCGGACGGTCCGTCCTATGTGTTCATGAACACGCTCAACATGGGTGCTGACGGCACGATCACCTTCGACCTGCCGGCGCCGGTGGGCGGCGGCGCGAACGAGCCGATCGGGACCTACCCGCAGATGTTCGTGGATACGGCCAACCTCGACGGCACGATCGTCGCGAACATCGCGGCGCCGGCCAACGGGCTGTGGGATACGACCACCTACCAGAACGTGATCGATGCCACGACGCGCAACGGCCAGTTCGCAACCTGCACGATCAACGGCCTGCCCGCGGGCTCGCTGCTGATCAGCGCCGGGTGCATCTACGACAACGCCGCCAACGTCGACATCGGCATCACTCGGGCGCCGTTCGAAAGCGTTACGGGCCTCAACGGCAACGGCACTGCCGTCGCCACGGGCCTCGACAGCTACTTCAACGTCAATCTGACGGGCGGGGCTGCGACGATGTTCGCCGACCTGTTCACGATCAGCAACGCGGCGAACTACAACACCGCGCTGAACATGCTGTCGGGATCGGTCTATGCGAACTACCTGAACTCGTTCCCGAGCCTGGGTGTTCACGAGAACGACCTGACCGACCACGCGACGAACTGCGAGATCCCGGCGCTTGCCGGATCGGTACTCGAGTGCCGTGCGTCCTCGCCGATCCACATCTGGGGTCAGGTCGACTACCAGACGCGGAAGGCGGACGGCGACATCGAAGCCGGATCGACCAGGTCGAAGCGGTTCACCGGCCTGCTCGGGGTGGATGCGAACGTCGGCAACGCAGCGATCGTCGGTGTGGATGCGGGCTATCTGACCAACCACGTCCGCGACCACCAGTTCGGCGACGACGCGAACGGCGACGGCTGGACCGCCGGTGCCTACGCGGTCTACGATCCGGGCGCGTTCTACCTGAAGGGTGTGACGACCTACAGCTCGCTCAACGGCAAGTCGGACCGTCACATCAACTTCGGCGGGCTCGCAACCGGCGCGACCTTCCTGGCCAACCCGAACGGCAGCCCGGACGTCACGATGTGGACCGGCGGTCTGCATGGCGGAGCCCGGTTCCCGATCAGCGCCACGTCGGTCCTGACTCCGTACCTGAACCTCGACTATGTCCATGCGAAGCTGAAGGGCTTCGACGAGGACAACGGGAACGGTGCGGGCCTGACCATCGCCAGCTCCAACTCCAACCACACCTACCTGACGGGCGGCGTGAAGTGGGCGACGCAAATGGGTGGCGTGGTTCCGGAGATCAACCTCGGCTACCGCTACCGCTTCGGCGACACGCGCAGCTCGGTCCACGAGTGGTTCACGCCGGACCCGGAGAACGATTTCGACATCGTCTCGGCGGCCCAGAAGCGCGGAACCTTCCTTGCGGGCGTCAGCGTCGGCGGGAAGCTTGGTCCGGTCGACGTGAGGATCGGCTACGAGGGCGAGTTCAACGGCAGCGTCACCAGCCACAGCGGCAACTTCAAGTTCGTCCTGCCGCTAGGCGGCCATGCGGCTCCGCCGCCTCCGCCGCCGCCGCCTCCCCCGCCGCCTCCTCCGCCGCAGGTGGAACAGCCGGCTCCGCCGCCTCCGCCTCCGCCTCCCCCGCCGCCTCCGGCGCCGGTCGAGCGCGGCGAGCGCGGCCAGTAAGCAACGACGGGCGGGTGGGGCTTTTTGGCCCCACCCCTCCACGAAGCAGCCAGGTTCAACTATGGGAGAAGAGGGAAGCGATTCCCTCTTCTTTCCTTTTGGGCCGAGCGGCGGTCTTTTTTGGGGACGAAGGCCTTTAACTACCGGAACTTACGGGTAAAAGAACTGCCATGAGCAACAGCAAGACCAGCACCGCGGCCAAGCCCGCAAGCAAATCCCCTGCGCCCGCCGCGACGGCCCGTCCGAATCAACCGCAAGGCGGAGCCGCAGGCCAGCGCCCGCAGCATGTCCGCCGAGGGCCGAGCAGTATCGACGAGACGATCACCAAGGCCCAGCACGGACGGGTGAACGTGACGCCCGCGAAGGCGATCGAGATGGCCGGGCAGCTCTATTCGCGGCGCCAGTTCGGCCAGGCGGAACGCGTCTGCCGGCAGATCATCGCAGCGCGGCCGGGCAACGCGGACGCGCACAACATCCTCGGCGTTTCGCTGGCGGCGCTCGGCAATTCGAAGGAAGCCGTCGCCGAGCTCAGGCGCGCGATCAAGATCAACGCCCAGGCGCCGAGCTATCAGGCGAACCTCGGCGAGATCCTGCGCCAAAACGGCAAGCTCGACGAAGCGGCCGAGGTCCTCGAAGCTGCCGTCAAGCTCGACCCGAACAATGCGCAGGTGCTGAACAACCTCGGCATCATCGCCTATGAACGGCGCAATTTCGCCCAGGCGGTCGACTATTACCGGCGGGCGCTGGCGCTCAACCCGAACATGGCCGAGGCGCTCAACAACCTCGGCAATGCGCTGCGCATGACCGGCGATATCGACGGCGCGATGCATGCCTACCAGGAAGCGCTGACCCAACGGGCGGTGTACCCGGAGGTTTACAACAATCTCGGCACGTTGCTCCAGCAGGACCGCAAGCTCGAGGAGGCCGAGCACGCGCTGCGCAAGGCGATCCAGCAGAACGCGCGCTATGTCGAGGCGCACACGAACCTCGCGACGCTGCTGTTCGCGCAGCAGAACGAGGTCGAAGCGCTGCGAATCCTCGGCGAAGCGCTGAAGTTCGCACCGAGCAGCGTGCCGACGCTGCTGCTGACCGCGAAGATCCAGCTCAAGCGCAACAATCTCCAGGCGGCCGAGCAGGCAGCCCGGCTGGCGCTGAAGGAAGAGCCCGAGAGCACGGAGGCTCTGACGCTTCTCGGGCAGGTGCTGCACGAGACCGATCGCTACGACGAGGCGATCGACGTGCTCGACCGCGCGCTTCAGAAGTCTCCGGAGAACCCGGAAGCCCTGAACTTCTACGGGGTCGCGCTGAAGTCCGTCGGCCGGCTCGACGACGCGCGCGAATACATTCTCAAGGCGCTCCGGCTCAACGACGGGATGTACGGCGCCTATGCGAACCTCAACGACCTGGTCGATTTTTCGGAAGGGATCGGCGAGGAGCTGTTCAACCGCATGGAAGCGATCTTCGAATCCGTGCCGAACAAGGAAGCGGACCCGTTCCTCGCGCTTCATTTCGCTTACGCGAAGGCGCTCGATGATCGCGGCCAGCACGAGAAGGCGCTCGAGCATTACATCATCGGCGGCCGGATGAAGCGCGCGCAGCTCGATTATAAGGAAGACGAGACGCACGGCTTCTTCGACGCGATCCGCGACGCCTTCCCCAAGGAAGCGTTCGAGAACCGCAAGTACGAAGGCCTCGACGACGATCGTCCGGTGTTCATCGTCGGAATGCCCCGCTCGGGCTCGACGCTGGTCGAGCAGATCCTGTCGAGCCACCCCGACGTCTATGGCGCGGGCGAAGTGAAATATCTCGCGCGGGCGCTCGGCCAGCTCCGCGACCGCTTCCCGTCGCTGCCCAAATATCCGGACATGATGGCGAAGATCACCCCGGCGCAGCTCGGGATCACCGCGAAGAACTACCAGCAGGCGCTGAGCCAGGGCGCGGGCGACGCCAAGCGCATCACCGACAAGCTGCTGACCAATTACTTCTTCCTCGGGCTGATCAACCTGCTGTTCCCGAAGGCGAAGGTGATCCACACGCAGCGCGATCCGGTCGACACCTGCCTTTCCGGCTTCACCAAGCTGTTCAAGGACGACATGCCGCACAGCTACGATCTCGCCGAGCTCGGCCGCTATTACGGCAAGTATCGCGAGCTGATGGAGCATTGGGAGAAGGTGCTGCCCGAAGGGTTCATGACGACGGTCGTCTATGAGGACGTGGTTGCCGACACCGAGAAGGAGGCGAGGCGCCTGATCGAGTTCCTGGGGCTTCCATGGAACGAGAAGTGCGTCGACTTCCACAAGTCCGACCGGCCGGTGAAGACCGCAAGCGTCGCCCAGGTGCGCAAGCCGATCTACAAGACCTCGGTCCAACGCTGGAAGAAGTACGGCGCCGGGCTGCAGCCGCTCGTCGACGCCGTCGGCGGCAAGTCGGCTGAAAAGCAGCCTCCGAAGCCGAAGGGCAAGGCAAAGACGAAGGTCAAGGAAAACGCCTGATCATTCGTCGGCGGCGGCGCGCGCATTCGAGCGAGCGCCTCAAGATCTGAAGCGGGGACTTAACGCAAGCGTGCGCGCACTCACGCATCTCGACCGGCTCGAGGCCGAAAGCATTCACATCCTTCGCGAGACCGTCGCGGAGGCGGACAAGCCCGTGATGCTCTATTCGATCGGCAAGGATTCGGCCGTGATGCTGCACCTTGCGAAGAAGGCCTTCTATCCAAGCCCGCTGCCGTTCCCGCTGCTCCACGTCGATACGACGTGGAAGTTCAGGGCGATGTACGCGCTTCGCGACAAGGTCGCGGCCGAGCCCGGAATCGAGCTGATCGTCCACAAGAACCCCGAGGCGGTGAGCCAGGGCATCAATCCGTTCGACCATGGGCCGGTCCACACCGACATGTGGAAGACCCAGGGCCTCAAGCAGGCGCTCGACAAGTACGGCTTCGATGCGGCGTTCGGCGGTGCACGGCGGGACGAAGAGAAGAGCCGCGCGAAGGAGCGGGTGTTCAGCTTCCGCGACCGCAACCACCGCTGGGACCCCAAGCGCCAGCGGCCCGAGCTGTGGGACCTTTACAACGTCAAGAAGAACAAGGGCGAGAGCATGCGCGTCTTCCCCTTGTCCAACTGGACCGAGCTCGACGTCTGGCAATATATCATGCGCGAGGGCATCGAGATCGTGCCGCTCTATTTCGCCGCCGATCGGCCGACGGTGACGCGCGATGGGCTGATCCTGATGGTCGACGACGATCGCTATCCGCTGAACGGCGAGACGCCGGTCATCCGCAAGGTGCGGTTCCGTACGCTCGGCTGCTATCCGCTCTCGGGCGCGGTCGAGAGCGACGCGGAGACGGTCGAGGAAATCGTTGCCGAGATGCTGCTGACCAAGACGAGCGAGCGGCAGGGCCGCGCGATCGACAAGGACGCCGGAAGCGCGTCGATGGAGAAGAAGAAGCAGGAGGGGTATTTCTAAGTGTCCCGCCCGCTCGAATCCGAAGAAGACCTCATCCGCCACGATGTGCGCACCTGGCTCGCGCAGCAGGAGGCGAAGGAGCTGCTGCGGTTCATCACCTGCGGCAGCGTCGACGACGGCAAGTCGACCCTGATCGGGCGGCTGCTCTACGAATCGAAGCAGATCTTCGACGACCAGCTCGACGCGCTCGAAAGCGACAGCAAGCGCCATGGGACGCAGGGGCAGAAGATCGACTTCGCCTTGCTCGTGGACGGGCTCTCGGCCGAGCGCGAGCAGGGCATCACGATCGACGTCGCCTATCGCTTCTTCACCAGCGCACGGCGCAAGTTCATCGTCGCCGATACGCCGGGGCACGAGCAATATACGCGCAACATGGTGACCGGCGCGTCGACGGCGGGCCTCGCGGTGCTTCTGGTCGATGCGCGCAAGGGCGTGCTGACCCAGACCCGGCGCCACTCCTACCTCGCGAAGCTGGTCGGAATCCGCCGGTTCGTGCTCGCGGTGAACAAGATGGACCTGGTCGATTACGATCAGGCGGCGTTCGACGCGATCTGCGCCGATTATCGCGCGTTCGCCGAGCAGACCGGGATCGAGGACTGGGTCGCGATCCCCGTCTCGGGGCTCAACGGCGACAATATCATGAGCCGGAGCGAGGCGACGGCTTGGTACGGCGGCCCGACGCTGCTCGAACATCTCGACACGGTACCGCTCGACGCCGCCGCCGACGCGCAGAAGCCGATGCGCATGCCGGTGCAGTGGGTCAACCGCCCGAACCAGAATTTCCGCGGGTTCTCCGGGCAGATCGCGTCGGGGTCAATGGGACCGGGCGCCGAGGTGCGGGTCCTCCCCTCGGGACGGACGACGCGCATCGATCGTGTGGTGACCATGGACGGCGACCTCGACGAAGCGGCGGCGGGGCAATCGGTGACGGTGACCTTCGCCGACGAAATCGACTGCTCGCGCGGCGACGTGATCGCTGCTGCGGGCGACCCGCCCGAGGCTGCCGACCAGTTCGAAGCGACGATCGTGTGGATGGCGGACGAGGAGCTGCTGCCCGGCCGCGGCTACTGGATGAAGCTCGGGACCCAGATGGTCACGGCGATGGTCCAAGAGCCCAAATACGAGATCAACGTCAATACGCTCGAGCATCTCGCGGCCAAGACGCTGAGCCTCAATGGGATCGGCGTTGCCGAAATCTCGACGGACCGCGAGATCGTGTTCGAACCCTATGCGGTCGAGGGTTCGAGCCCGAACAAGGCGCTCGGCGGGTTCATCCTGATCGACAAGCTGACCAATGCGACCGTCGGCTGCGGGATGATCCATTTCGCGCTGCGCCGGGCGCTCAACATCCATCGCCAGCACCTCGACGTCGGACGCGAGACGCACGCCGCGGTGAAGGGCCAGAAGCCCGCGGTGTTGTGGTTCACTGGCCTTTCGGGCGCGGGCAAGTCGACCATCGCCAACCTCGTCGAAAAGAAGCTCGCCGCGCGCGGGCGGCACACCTTCCTGCTCGACGGCGACAACATCCGTCACGGCCTCAACCGCGACCTCGGCTTCACCGAGGCGGACCGGATCGAGAATATCCGCCGCGTCGGCGAGGTCGCGCGGCTGATGGCAGACGCCGGCCTGATCGTGCTCACTGCCTTCATCTCTCCGTTCCGCGCCGAGCGGCACATGGTGCGGCGGATGATCCCCGACGGCGAGTTCTTCGAGATCTTCGTCGATACGCCGCTCGCCGACGCCGAGAAGCGCGACGTCAAGGGTCTCTACGCCAAGGCGCGCGCCGGCGAGCTCAAGAATTTCACCGGGATCGACAGCCCGTACGAACCGCCCGAGCATGCCGAAATCCATATCGACACGACCAGCCTTGGCCCCGACGAGGCCGCGGACCTGATCGTCGAGAAGCTCCTCGGCCGGCGCTGACGCGCTGGGGGTTTGAGATTGCGGAGGCGGCAGCGAGCGCCGTAAAGCGCGACAGTTTGCAGCGTGGGTGGATCAGTGGCGCGTACATTCAGCATCATAACGACCTGCAAGGGGAGGCTCGACCACCTCAAGGCAAGCCTTCCGACCATGCTCGCTCAGCAGTGCAATGAAGTCGTTGTCGTCGACTATTCCTGTCCCCAGGGCACCGGCGCATTCGTGTCGGAGAACTTTCCTTCGGTTCGGCTGGTGTCCGTCGAGGGGCAGCATCATTTCTCGAACTGGAAAGCGAGGAACGCCGGCGCCGCCGTCGCGAGCTCGAACGTGCTGGTGTTCGTCGACGCCGACACCCTCCTTGCCGAGGGCGCGATCGAGTGGCTCGCGGCGCATCTTCCGCCCCGTTCATACGGCTATTTCGACAGCGCGACATCGAGGGCGTTCAACCGCAGCGGCCCGCGGGTCGCGGCCAATCAGCTCAAAGGGTTTCAGGTAATCCCGACGCCCGCTTTCCGGCGCGTCGGCGGATATGACGAGATCCTCGAAGGCTATGCTGCCGGCGCGGACACGGATCTGGAGCAGCGCCTGTCGCTCGTCGGGCTAAGCAGGTTCGCCCTCGATGCGTGTCTCGTCAAATCGGTCATTCAACACGATGCCGCAAGCCGGACTCAGCATCATGCGCAACCGATCAGGACCAGCTACGCGGCCGGCCTGCTGTACCGCGCCGCGAAGCGAATCCTGCTGCGAATGAACGGGCGGGCGGAGCTGCCGATCGCGGTGAGGCGCAATCTCTACCGTGCCGCGGCGCAAGCGGCGCGCGGCCTCGGGCCGGCACGCAGTCGCGTCACGATGAACGTGAAGCTGGGCGACGAGCCGATACTGATGCCGAGACAGCTCGGTTTCGAGCGCGGACAGCAATCGCTGTCGCTGCAACTCGAACTCTCGCTCGAGGACGCGCTCAGGGAGACCGCGGCTTAGCCGCTTATCGAGCGGCGGCGACAGCCACGGGAGCGCTTGGCCGCTCACCGTCCTCGTTGCGGATTTCGAACATGTCGCGCGCCCATTGCCGCATTCGCGGCGGCGCTCCGCTCCACTCCCACAGCCCGTCCGACCCGATGCGGATATGCGCGTCGGGGTTGAAGCCGAAAGTCATGAACTGCTGGTTCATCATCGCGTAGCGGCGGTCTCCGAGATCGCCGTGCCACAGGTGAAGAATCCGCCCGGGAACGACGCCTAGCTTTCCCCCGACGAAGTCTCTCGCTTTGACTGCCCAACGCACGAAATGCTGCCTGTAGGCCGGCGATGGTCCGAGCATGTGGGGGATGCACGGCGACTTCGCGACTGCCGCGGCAAACGCGTGGGCCATCAAATGATCGCCGCTGCCGGTCAGGCACGCATCGTAAAAGCCGCATTCGTTCACGAACTCGCGGCGCGCCGCCCAGGCGAAGCCGGTGTGGCCGTGAGCGTTGAACAATTTGGTCCGCGCGAGGCTCGGGTCGCGCACGAACAGCGAGGCAAAGGATTCGTAGAGGAGGCCGCTGCCGTCATCCTCGTTCCCGCGGTTCAGCCGCACCGCGTGGCTGAACGGCTGAACCACGACCGAATGCTCGAGTGCCTCGGACGTGCGTTCGAGCCAGTCCGGCTCCTTGAAGATCAAATCGGCGTCGAACCATCCGACTTTCGTGCAGGATTCCGGCAAGCGGCCGACGGCAACGTTGAGCAGCCGCTCCTTCTGCCACATGACGTCGGTCCCCCTGAACTGGAGGACATGCTCGCCGGGATCGAGCTCGAAATCGTCGTCTCCGAACGCCAGCTCGACCACCCGCACGTCCGCGCCGACCTTCGCCATTCCCTCGATGAACGCGTCGAAGTTCCGCCGCTTCGTCTTGTAACGGGCAGGGTTGAAGTAGGACGTGATGATGCAGAAGTCGGAACTCACTTTATCTCTCGTTCGGTGCGTTCGGGGAAGCCGGCACAGTGGCGGCGCCGCTCACTATGTCAAGCGGAAGCGCCGTCCAAACAGGCGCTTAGCGCTCCCCCGCCAGATGCCGAGCCGGCCGATACGGGTGTGCAACCAAATGTTGCAACATCGGTTTCCGCAAGGATGAAGCATCTGCTGATCGCCGTGGCTGCCGTGCTGCCCGCCTGGAGCGCTGCCGCCGCTCAGGACAGCAACGACATTCGTGTCCGGGTCGGGCTGGGTGCGCAGTTGCAGCCTCAGTACATCGGTGCGGACGGGACGAGCGTGGCGCCGCTGTTCCATATCAACACTGCACGCGGCACAAACGAATTCAGGTTCGCGGCGCCGGACGACAGCTTCGGCATCGGCGTGGCGTCGACAGGCGGATTCTCGTTCGGACCGGCCGGCAACATCGAAGGACGGCGCAAACAGTCCGATGTCGGTGCGCCGGTCGGGAATGTTGCGAGGACCTTCGAGGCAGGCGCATTCGCCCAGTATGAAGTGGCCGATTCCTTTCGATTTCGGGCGGAGCTCCTGAAGGGTATCGGCGGCAATGGGGGACTCGTCGGCACGATCAGCGCGGACAAGATCTGGCGAAGCGGTGACCGGTATGTCTTTTCGATCGGCCCGCGCGTGATGTTTTCCGATGCGCGCTACCAGCGTGCGTACTTCGGCATCACGCCCGCGGCATCGCTCGCATCCGGGCTGCCGGTCTACCGCCCCGGCGGCGGCATCCACGCCGTCGCACTCGCAAGCGGCATCTCGTACGAGCTCAGCAGCCGTTGGGGCCTGTTCGGCTTCGCGCGCTACGAGCGCCTGGTCGGAGACGCCGCCAGGTCCCCGATCGTTCGAGACTTCGGCTCACGCAATCAGCTGTCGGGCGGCATCGGGCTCGACTACACGTTCACCATCGGGCGGTAAGCTTGTGGCCGGATGTGCGCGAGGTCGCGCGGCCTAGTCGCCCGTGCCGCCGTCGGGCGTGAAATATTTATCGTACTTGCCCTCTTCACCCTTGTGCTCGTCGGCGTCGGCGGGGCTGTCCTTCTTGCGCGTGATGTTCGGCCAGTCGGAGGAGAAGTTCGAGTTGAGCTCGAGCCATTTCTCCAGGCCGCTCTCGGTGTCGGGCAGGATCGCTTCGGCCGGGCATTCGGGCTCGCACACGCCGCAGTCGATGCACTCGTTGGGGTTGATGACGAGCATCACCTCGCCCTCGTAGAAGCAATCGACGGGGCAGACCTCGACGCAGTCCATATATTTGCATTTGATGCAGGCGTCGGTGACGACGTAGGTCATTGATGCGCGCTCCCTTTACGAGCCTCGCTATGTCGCTCCCTTCGGCTCGTCAATTCCCAGCTCTTCGTAGCAGGCGCGGGCTTCGGCGGCGGGGCCGCGGCGTTGCGGCAGCGAGAGGACCCGCAGGATCCGAACGCGTCCCTGAAGGGGAAGCGCGACAATGCTTCCCATGCGGACATCCTCGCTCGATTTCTCGACCCGCTTGCCGTCGATGCGGGCGTGGCCGCCTTCGATCACCGACTGCGCGAGCGTGCGGCTCTTCACGAGGCGGATGAAGAACAGGAATCGGTCGATCCTCACGCGACCGCCATTGCGAGCGGAGCGAAGCAATCCATGGCCGCGCAGCTGGATTGGTTGACCTGCGGTCGCCTGCGGCTCGTCGCTGCGCTCCTCGCAATGACGACCGTCACTTCCTCTTGAGCTTTGCCAGCTCGGCGAAAGCGTGGCTGGCGCGCTTCTGCTCGCCTGGGCGGTGCCGGCGTCCGCGCCAGCGCCAGGCATCGCCCGCGCGGGTGAATCCGACGTCGTTCATCAGCCGGCCGATCGCTTCCTCGTCGAGGCCGATCGATGTCGCGAGGACGGTGTCGACCGGGTCGACGCCTCCGGCCGAGCGGACCTTGCGGGCGTGGCTCGCCAGACGATCGGCGAGATCGATGCGCACCCAGGTTCCGCCTGCCCGCCGGTAGGCGAGTGTGGCGCCGCGCGGATCGGCCTCGGCGCCGAGCGTTGCAGCGCCGCGCGGCGGAAGCGCCGGCATCGGCTGACCCTCGCGGACCGCGAGCAAGGCGGCGCGCCAGAACTGCGCCGACGGCTTCAGGAGCGGGGGGAGGAAGACGTCTAGTGGGCCGAGGCGGACGCGAAGCCGGTGCAGCGCGTGCCGGTCGGCCTGCTCGAGATGCGCGATCGCGCTGAGCGCGGCCTTGCGCGGGAGCACGCCGGCGGCGTCGGTCAGCATCGCGGCAAGCGCGCGCACGCCCGGCGAGCTCGCCGGATCGGTCGCGGCCGCGGCAAGGGTCCCGAGTGCGCGGAGTTGATGATCGACCTGCGCGTCGAGCCAGCGCTCGAGCCGCGCGCGGAGCGCCGCGCGCGTCTGCGCCGACAAACGATCAAGCGCGCGGGCGGTGCGGAGCGCCGGCTCGAGCAGCGAGCGGCCTGGAGCAAGCCGCGCGAGGACATGCTCGCCCCAACCGACCGCGAGGCCGCCGCCCTCCTCGATCACGAGCGCGAAGGTTTCGTCGGGCGCTTCGACCAGCGCGGTGGCGCGGCGGTCGAGCTCCTCTCCAAGCCGGCGTTCCGCCGCCGCGAGCAGCAGGCGTTTGTCGGCGAGGCGAGCGGATGGGTCGACGCGGAATTCGAAGCCGGAGAGATGACCGATCGGCTCGGGACCGACGCTGACCTCGCCATCGGCGGCCACGGTCATCGGAAGCGCGTCCGCGCCGCGCGCGCCAATGTCGCGAACCAGAACCGCGGTCCGGCGGTCGACGAAGCGCTGGGTCAGCCGCTCGTGGAGCGCGTCGGACAAACGCCCCTCGACCTCGCGCGTGCGCTCGGCCCATTTGGCGGGCTCCTTCAGCCAGTCCGAGCGGTGCGCGATATAGGCCCAGCTGCGGATGCCGGCGAGCCGATCGGCGAGCGCCTCGATGTCGCCGCTCATGTTGTCGAGCCGCGTGACCTCGGCCGCGAACCATTCGTGCGGCACATGTCCGCCCTCCCCGATGTAGCTGAACAGCCGGCGGACCATGCGCGCGTGGTGCATCGGGCCGACCTTGCGGAAGTCGGGAAGCCCGCACACGGCCCACAGCCGCCGCGCCTGCGCGCCTTTCCTTGCGACGATGGCGGGGTCCTCGGCAATCAGCTTGAGGACCGCGAGGTCGATCGCTTCGGGGGCTGCCCGGAGCGCCGGATCGTTGGGCTTCTCTTCCAGACTGGCGATCAGCGCGCGCACGTCGGTAAAATCGACGTCGGCGTTGCGCCAATAGATCCAGTCGAGCGGGCGGAAGCGATGGTCTTCGATCGCCGCGACCTCCGAGTCGCTGAAACCGCCGCTTTCCTCGGAAAGGCCGAGCGTGCCGAAGGTGCCGTCCTTCTGGTGGCGGCCGGCGCGGCCGGCGATCTGCGCCATCTCGGCGATGGTCAGGCGGCGGTCGCGGCGCCCGTCGAATTTCTCGAGTCCGGCGAAGGCGACGTGGGTCACATCCATGTTGAGGCCCATGCCGATCGCATCGGTCGCGACCAGATAGTCGACTTCGCCGCGCTGGAACATCGCGACCTGGGCGTTGCGGGTGGCGGGGGAGAGCGCGCCCATGACCACTGCGGCGCCGCCGCGGAAGCGCCGGAGCATCTCGGCCAGCGCATAAACCTGCTCGGCGGAGAAGGCGACGACCGCCGAGCGCGGCGGCAGGCGCGACAGCTTGACGCTGCCCGAGTAACGCAGCGTCGAGAAGCGCGGGCGCGTGACGATCTCGGCGTCGGGGAGCAGTTCGCGGATGATCGGCTTGAGGCTTTCGGAGCCGAGGATCAACGTCTCCTCGCGGCCCCGGGCGCGCAGCATCCGGTCGGTGAAGACGTGGCCGCGCTCCGGGTCGATGCCGAGCTGGGCCTCGTCGATCGCGGCGAAGGCGAATTCGCGGGCTGCGCCGGGAGCTCCGGCTGGCCCCTCGCCCTCATTGCCGACGGGCATCGATTCGGCCGTGCACAGGAAATAGCGCGCCTGCGGCGGTACGATCCGTTCCTCGCCGGTCAGAAGAGCGACCTGCTTCTCGCCCTTCATCGCGACGACGCGGTCATAGACCTCGCGCGCGAGGAGCCGCAGCGGGAAGCCGATCACCCCGGAGCTGTGGCCGCACATCCGCTCGATCGCGAGGTGGGTCTTGCCGGTGTTGGTCGGCCCGAGGATCGCCCGGACCGGAGCGTCTGAACGCGGCGCCATGGGTTCGAATGTGGCAGTCAGCGGAGCGAACGCAAGAGGCGATCGAGCGCCCAGCGATTGACGGGCACTCCTCTCTCGGACATGCTCGGGAGCTCAGACCTGCCGCTGATCCGCGGCAGATTCCCGGCGTCTTTTGCTTGATCGGTGCGCGTGGCGCGGCCAATCTGGCGCCAGGCAAAGGGTTCGATCCGTGGGATTTTCGAAGGAGATCGCATGTCTCGAGTTTATGGGGCCAGGACGCGTGTCCTGGTCACTGGAGGCGCAGGTTTTTTGGGTTCGCATCTGTGCGAACGGCTCATCAACGACGGACACGAAGTCTTGTGCGTCGACAATCTGTTCACCGGCACCAGGGCGAACATCGCGCATTTGCTCAACCATCCCCGCTTCGAGTTCGAGCGGCACGACGTCACGTTTCCGCTCTATGTCGAGGTCGACGAGATCTACAATCTCGCCTGCCCGGCTTCGCCGGTCCATTACCAGCACGACCCCGTCCAGACGACCAAGACCAGCGTTCACGGCGCAATCAACATGCTCGGCCTCGCCAAGCGGACCGGCGCCAAAATCCTCCAGGCATCGACGAGCGAGGTCTATGGCGATCCCGAAGTTCACCCGCAGACCGAGGAATATTGGGGGCGCGTCAACCCGATCGGGACACGGTCGTGCTACGACGAGGGCAAGAGGTGCGCCGAGACCTTGTTCTTCGACTATCACCGGCAGCTCGGCGTGAGGATCAAGGTCGCGCGAATCTTCAATACCTACGGACCGCGCATGCACCCGAATGACGGCCGCGTGGTGTCGAACTTCGTCGTTCAGGCGATCCAGGGGCAGCCGCTGACCATCTATGGCGACGGCAGCCAGACGCGGAGCTTCTGTTATGTCGACGACCTGATCGACGGGCTCGTGCGCCTGATGAACACCGACGATTCGGTGACCGGGCCGATCAACATCGGCAACCCCGGTGAGTTTTCGGTTCGAGAGCTCGCCGAGCAGCTTTTGGCGAAGCTCCGGAGCAACGCCGGGATCATCTCGAAGCCGCTGCCTTCGGACGATCCGCGGCAGCGCCAGCCGGACATCAGCAAGGCGCGGGAGCTGCTGGGCTGGGAGCCGAAGGTGCCGCTCGGCGAAGGACTCGACCACACGATCGCCTACTTCAAGGAGCAGCTGGAGGCTGAGGGCGCCTTCGCGACCCGCTGATCCTCCCGGCGGGTTCGTCGGGCGCGAAGCTCAGTCGAGCCCGCCCGTCTGCTGCCTCGCGACCGCAAACGGCCGGAAGTGCCGCCACGAGCGATCGTCGTCCTTGAGCTTCTCGAGGGCCAGCATTCGATTGCTGCGCTGCGGGACCGGGCGATAGGCGCGGTTTGCAAGCACGAACGAGGCAACGGTGCGAATCGAAGCCATCCACGTGTCGTCGAGCACCATCAGGCCGCCGACTTCGAGCACCTGGTCGGCGAGGTAGAAGTCGACCAGCACATCGTCGAAGCGATGATTTCCGTCGATGAAGATGAAATCGAACCGTTCGCCGGCGCGGATGAAATCGGACAGCACGTGGATCGAATAATCTTCGAGCAGCTCGAACCGCTTGGCCGTCAGTCTTCGCGCCTGGGTCGCGCCGACACCGTGCCACATGCCCGACTGGAAGGGGTCCAATGCGATGTGAGAGCCGCCCTCTGCGAGCGCGTCCATGATCCAGATGGTCGAAAAGCCGTAGGCGAGACCGATCTCGAGCGACTTTTTGGCGCCGCTTTCGCGCACCAGCCGATTCAGCTCCGACCCGGCGGTCTTGTCGACCCTGGTGATCGGATCGATCTCGACCGGCCCATCCTGGCCCTGCAGTTTCGGCGCCGTGTACATCTCATCCAAAATCGCTTCGGCTTCTGAACTCAACATCGTCTGCAACTCTCCCTGGCAAATTGTCCGGACGAATCCCGGAAGCGATTGGCCGTGGCCGCACTAGAGCATAGCGGGCGACAATAAACCCCGTTCGCGGGCCGGATCGGCTGCCCGCCGGCCGCATCGATCGGTCAATCGGTTCCGTTTCAACGGCTTTTGCCTTGTCGTCGCCGCTCGCGCGGTTAGGTACAGCGGTAAGGCGGAAGCACGTCGGGCGCGCAGGCACGCGACGCGCCTCCTCGATCGTGCGGTTCAACGAGGATATCGAATGAGTTCCGATTTCTGGGTGATCACCTGCTACTTCAATCCGGCGCGCTTCAAGACGAAGCGGCTCAATTTCGACGCCTTCATGGCCGGAATGCACAAGGCGGGCGCGAACGTCCTCGTGGTCGAATCGGCGTTCGGCGACGATCCGTTCGAGCTCGATCTGGGCGAAAATGTGCTCCAGCTCAGGGGCACCGGCGTGATGTGGCAGAAGGAGCGGCTGCTCAACATCGCTGCAGCGCAGCTGCCGGCGTCGGCGCGCAAGATCGGCTGGTTCGACGGCGACATCATCTTCAAGGAGCCCGACTGGCTCGAACGCACGTCGCAGGCGCTCGATCGCTACATGGTCGTCCAGCCGTTCAGCCACGCGGTGCGCCTCAACCGCGACAACCGCGACAACGGCACAGGAGTGCTCGACGAATCCTTCGCGTCGGTGTTCGTGCGCGACCCGCGACCGGCGCGTATCGCCCGCTATCACCAGCACGGCCACCCCGGCTACGCCTGGGCCGCGCGGCGCGAGTTGTTCGACCAATGCGGCCTCTATGACGCTTGCCTGACGGGCAGCGGCGATCACCTGATGGCGCATGCGTTCGGCGGCGCGATGGTCAAGTCGCCGTGCATGCGCCACACGTTCCGCGGCTCGCCGCACTATGCCGAGCATTTCTTCCGCTGGGGGGTTTCGGCGCGCGATCTGGTTCGCGGGAACATCGGCGTGGTGCCCGGGCGAATCCTGCATTTATGGCATGGCGACCTCGCGGACCGGCGCTATGCCGATCGCGAGCGCGAGTTCAGGGCGTTGAACTTCAATCCCGTGCAGGATCTTCGCTTGGACGAAAGCGGCCTTTGGGAATGGTCCGATGCCGCCCCGGACCATGTGCGCGCGTGGACGAACAATTCCTTCGGTCAGCGCAACGAGGACGGTGACCGCAAGACGGCCGCGAACGTCGAGCTTCCACGGCAGCGGGCGTCCGCCGTTCGCTGACTCGGCCCGGGAATCGGTAACTCTGGCGTCGTCTTCGGAAGGGCTGCTTTAGGGCGCCCTTAACCTTGTTTCGCCATTGACGGGGCGTGTTCACGACCCGAAGCCACGCGCATCCGCTGCGCCGGGCACTCGCCCCCAATTGGAAGCGGTCGGGATGGACCGGCGCGGGCGCATTGGCGCTTCTGTGCAGCACCGTCGCCTGGGCCTCGTTTCCTCATCGCGCGGCGCTTCCCGGCGACCAGCAGCGGCAGTGGCAGGCGCTCGGGCTGGCCCCGCTTTCGAGCGGAGGCGCGACCGGGATCAGGATGGCATCGAGCGACGCCGCCGAGTCGATCGAGTTCGCGCCGAGGCGCGCGTTCGTTGCGCAAGCGCCTGTCGGGATGGCGCAACCGCCACGCAGCGCCGACGGGCCGCTGCGCATCCGCGGCGTCGCAGGCGACGGACTGTACTGGTCGCTGCGCGCGGCCGGCGCGAGCCCTGAGATCGCCGCGCAATATCTCGCCGCACTGGCGACCGAAATCGACGTCGGCGCGGTCGGACCATCGGACAGCTTCGACCTGGTGCTCGGGAGCAACCACCAGCTCCTCTACGCCGGTCTCGAGCGGGTCGGCCAATCGGCGCTGCAGCTGGTCAAATGGAGCGCGGATGGCCGAAGCGAGTGGGTCGACGCCGCGAACAGTCAGCCGCAGGAGTCATCGGCCGGCGGCATGATGATGCCCGTCGACGGCCACATCACCTCCTATTTCGGCTATCGCTATCACCCGATCCTGCATTTCACCCGCTTTCACGCCGGGCTCGACATCGGCGCGAGCTGGGGCAGCCCCATCGTCGCCGCAGCCGACGGCCGCATCGTCGCCGCGGGCTGGGCGGGTGGCTACGGCCGCGAGGTCCAGATCGCGCACGGCGGCGGAGTCATCAGCCTCTACGGGCACATGAGCCAGATCGTCGCGCAAGCCGGCAGCTTCGTGCGGCAGGGGCAAGTGATCGGCTATGTCGGCTCGAGCGGGCTTTCGACCGGGCCGCACGTCCACTTCGAAGTGCGCGAGAACGGCACCCCGGTGAACCCGCTGGGCGTGCGCTTCACCAGCGCGCCGGTGGTCGACACCCGCCTCGCCGACGCAGTGAAGGCGCGGCTGAAGGTGCTTCTCGGCGTTGGAGCGCGGGGGTGACGTCTGCGTGTTACGTGCCAAAAGCGGACGTTGCTGGTTATTTCGGCTTACGAACGCTCACAATTCTTTCGAGCAGGACGGTGCTGGTACCGTCGCCGAGGTATTGTTTTGGATGCTGATGGAGGCTGACACGGCCGATTAGCCTACGATGAAGGTTCCTTCGGGTGCTTTGGACTTTATCTGATGTGCGGCCCTTCGCGCCTCCGCATCCAGCTGCTCACAAGTGTGCGCTACACATTTGATCGACGCTCCATCTTCCGAAGTAAGGACACGCCCATCCGGTTCTCGGCAGCTTTCGAAGCGGCTATTTTCGAAGTTGGTGAACCATGTGCAGGTGAGCGTTAGGCGTGGCCCGAAGGCCATTCGTTCGACCATTGATCCGCCAGGAGGAAGGGAGCCAATGTAGGGCTCTGGCGTCCCCAAGAGCAAAGCAAGAACGAACAACTGCCACATGCTGTCAGACTACAGCCGCTGCGAATGTCCGCAACGGGTCGAAAGCGCGGTGCGACGAAAGGCGCCACGCGGAGTGAATCCGCGTGACGTCGGTCCTGTCGCTCCGCGCGCCTAAGGGCGCTTGAGCGCAGGCCGGCCGGGGTTCGCCGTCTCTTCGCGCTGCGCCGGCGACGCTTCGCGTCGGCGTCGCTACGCTCGGCGGCTCAGCGGCCGTGCCCTCTCCAGCGCTTGAGCGTGCGGCTGATGATTCCGGCCTCGTCGCCGGTCTCGCGCCACAGGCGGGCGAAGCTTGGGTCGGACGAGGCCGGCCGCTTCTCGGGCTCGAGATCGTCGAAGCGGACGCGGATCGGGATCGCGACGCCCTCGCCGCAGACAATGCATTCGCGGTTGCGAAGCGCCGGGATGGCGTCGAGGAAGCCGCGCGCGCCCTCGGGCATGGCTGCCCGGACGCACGCCTGGTCGCGGTCGTTGTTGAGGCGCATCGAGACGATCGTGCCGCACTGCGACAGCACGCCTTCGGCGAGGTCCGACGGGCGCTGGGTGATGAGGCCGAGGCTGACGCCGTACTTGCGGCCTTCCTTGGCAATGCGCTCGAGGATCTTGCGGACGGCTTGGCCGCCTTCCTGATGCTCGTCCTTGGGGACGTAGCGGTGCGCTTCTTCGCAGACGAGCAGCAGCGGCTTCTGAGCCTCGGTGCGCGACCAGATCGCATAGTCGAACACCATGCGCGCGAGCACCGAGACCACGACCGACGTGATCTCCGACGGAACGCCGGAAACGTCGACGATCGAGATCGGACGGCCCTGGCTCGGCAGCCGGAACAGCTTGGCGATCAGGCCCGGCATCGAGTCGGAAACCAGCATTCCGGAGAACATGAACGTGTAGCGGGGATCGGCGCGAAGCTCCTCGATCTTGGTTTTGAGCCGCTGGAAAGGGAGCGAATCGCCGGCGCGGTCGAGCTTGCCCATCTCGTTAACGATGATCCCGTGGAGGTCCGTCAGTAGATAGGGGATCGGGCTGTCGACGGTGACCTTGCCGTACTGGCTGAGGTCCTTGCCTTTGGTGCGCGCGGCAAGCAGGCACTTGGCGAGGATGTCGCCGTCGCGCTGCCGCTCGGGACCGTGGGTGGTCAGGAGGACCTCGCAATGCTCCTCGAAGTTCATCAGCCAATAGGGGAGCTGGAGGTTGTCGACGTTGAAGATCTCGCCGCAGCTCTTGAACGCGGCGGAATATTCGCCGTGCGGGTCGATCATCAGGATGTGACCCTCGGGGCTGAGCTGCGAAATCCGGTGGAGGATCAGCGCGACCGAGGTCGACTTGCCGGTGCCCGTCGAGCCAAGCACCGCGAAATGCTTCGACAGCATCGGATCGACGTAAAGCGCGCCGCGGATGTCGTCGGTCGGATACACGGTGCCGATCTCGATGTTCGGCTCGTCGCTGGCCGCGAAAATCGCACGCAGGTCGTCGGTGGTGACCGGCAGAACGTCGGCGCCCGGAATCGGATAACGGGTGACGCCGCGGCGGAAGTTGCTGAGCGTCCCGGCCGAATCCTTGCTGCCTTCGCCGAGGAAGTCGACGTGCGCGACGAGCTCGCCGCCGTCCTCGCCGCGCAAGGTGCGGACGTTGGCGATCAGCCAGCAATTGCCGACGACCATCTTCACCTGGCTGCCAACCTGACCGGACATGGCGACCGACGGGTCCTTGTGCGTCTGGAGCGCCGTCAGCGCGGCGGCATCCATCCGGATCTGCGATCCCGAACCGGCGATCTCCACCACCTGGCCGACTGCGGCGAGCTTCGCCGGCGCAGACCTAGCGGGTGCGGGAGCTGCTTCGTCCTCGCTGAAGCTGCTGACTTCGTTGAGGAATTCACGCAGGTTCGGCTGGTCGTCCATTATTCTCACGCTCCCGGGACAAATGGCTTTGGGAGCGGGCTACGCCTGAGCGGTTAAAATTAACTTAGGCCAATCGCTTAGATTCGGCGGCGGAACGCGACCGCGGCGGCCCAGCCGAGGCTCAAGGACATGACCACGCAGGCGATCCCGTAGAGGAAGCGGTCGCGGCGCGATGCGAGCCACACGTCCCGCTCGAACCCCGATTTATCGATCTGGACGTCGCGCGTGGCGACGGCGACGACCTTGCCGCCGTGAGCGGAGTCGGGGTTCGGCTCGATCAGGAAGGTCTCGGCCGTGTAGGTGCCGACCGGGACCTGGCTCGGGATCGTCACGACCGCGCGGTAGAGAACCCCGTCGGTGATCTCGACCCCGTGCGGGTTCTCCGAATAGAGGCCGGCGCGCGAGCGCAGGTCGAGCAGCCCGGCCTCGAAATGGCGCTCCTTTTCGGGAAGCGAGCCGCCGCCGGGCGAAAGCTGGAGGTTGTGGATGCCGAGCTCGTAGATCGAGGCGGTGCGGTCGTCGACGAGCTCGCGGATCGGGCGCGATGAGGCGACTGCATAATAGCTCGGCGCCGAGCGGAAGCGGCTCGAATCGGCGTTCATCCAGATGCCGGCGATCTTCTGTTTCTCGCGCACCAGGATCGGTTGGACGGGGCCGCGCAGGACGACGGCGATGTCGGCGGGACGATCGGGCGTGCGGCCGTTCGGATAGGCGATCGCGCCGAACAGCAGCAGCTGGGCCCCGGAAAAGCTGTAGCGGATCTCGACCTGCCGCGCCGAGATGTCGGGCACGAGAGTCGGCTTCGCCGCGCCCACGAGCAGCGGCGCGAGCAGCGCGAGGACGAGGGGGGGAAGGGCTTGCCTCACAGATATTCGATCGAGAAAATCTCGTCGGGCCGCCAGGCGAGGCCCAGCAGCATCCTTAAGCCCACGAGCAGGATCACGACCGCGAGCGCAAGGCGCAGCATGTCGGGCTTGATCCGGAGCGCGAGGAGCGCGCCATATTGCGCGCCGATCACGCCGCCGACGAGCAGCAGCCCGGCGAGCACGATGTCCACCGATCGCGTGGTCACCGAATGGACCATCGTCGTTGCCGCGCTGACCGCGAGGACCATCGCCAGGCTGGTCCCGATCACCACGCGCGCCGGCATTCCGAGCAGATAGATCATCGCGGGGACGATGATGAACCCGCCGCCGATGCCGAGAAGCACCGTCAGCACGCCGGCACCGAAGCCGATGGCGAGCGGCGCGACCGGCGAGATGTAGAGGCCCGACGAATAGAAGCGCCAGCGCAGCGGGAGCGAGGCGACCCAGCGGTTGTGCCGCGGAGTCTCCTTCTTGGCGTCGGCCTTGTTCAGGACGATGCCGAGCGCGACCAGTCCGTCCTTGAGCATGATCGTGCCGATCCACCCGAGGATCAGCACGTAGAGACAGCTGATGACGACGTCGATCTGGCCGCTCGCCTGGAGCATTCGGAACAGCGCCGCGCCGACCAGCGAGCCGAAGAAGCCGCCGACGGTCATCACGCCGGCCATTTTCAAATCCACCCCGCCGCGGCGCATGTGGACCATCGCGCCCGATACGCTCGCGCCGGTGATCTGGGTGGTCGCCGAGGCGACCGCGACCGTCGGCGGGATTCCGTAGAAGATCAGCAGGGGGGTTGTGAGAAACCCGCCGCCGATCCCGAACATGCCGGAAAGCACCCCGACCCCGAAGCCGAGCAGGATCATGAAGACGGCGTTCACCGACTGGCCTGCGATGGGGAGGTAGATGTGCATCGGCCCTGCCGAGACTAGCCGCAAACGGCGGTCGCGGCCAAGCCGTGGAGGCGCGGCTCTAGTGCGCCGGCGTTTCCATGATTTCGGTGAGCACGCCGCCCATGTCCTTGGGGTGCACGAAGAACACCGGCGTGCCGTGCGCGCCGATGCGCGGTTCGCCGAGCACGCGTACACCCCTGGCCTCGAGCTCGGCCTTGGCGGCGTGGATGTCGGGCACCTCGAAGCAGACATGGTGCTGTCCGCCGAGCGCGTTCTTGTCGAGGAACTTCGCGATGGGTGAATCTTCGCCCAACGGCTCGATCAGCTCGATCTGGCTGTTGGGCGTGTCGACGAAGCACACGCGGACGCCTTGCGCCGGAAGGTCGAACGGCGCGCCATGCGGTTCCGCGCCGAACATCGTGCGGTAGAGCTCGAGGCTCTTCTCGATCGACGGCGTCGCCACGCCGACATGGTTGAGGCGGCCGAGTTTCATTTTCGATTCTCCATCGTCGCGTCATTGCGAGCCGCGGAGCGGCGCGGCAATCCAGAAAAATCGGTTCACACGAAGACACGAAGAACACGAAGATCGCAAAGGCGCCGCGTACCTCTTCGTGTCCTTCGTGGTCTTCGTGCCTTCGTGTGAAAAATGGACCGCGGCGCTGCGCTTGCGGTCGGGTTAGTGCTCGACCGTCACCTCGGTGGTCACGGAATTGGCGATGAAGCAGGCCTCGTGCGCGCGGTGGTGGAGTTCGGCGATGGCGGCTTCGTCCGGCGGAATGCCGCCCCAGGTGACGCGCGGATGGAGCGTGACCCGGCTCATCCACATCTTCCCGTCGGCGCGCTTCTCGAGCACGCCTTCCGCCTCGTCGACATAGGAGTCGACCACGAACCCCGCGCGCCGCGCGAAGTCGACGAAGAACAGCATGTGGCACGACGAGAGCGAGGCGACGAACGCCTCCTCCGGATCGACTCCGGCCTGGTCCGACCAGGGCGCCGGAACCACGTGCGGGCTCGGGCTCGCCGGAACCACCGCGCCGCCGTCGAACGCCCACTCATGCGCGCGGCTGTACTGACCCTTGGCGAAGTCGGTGCTCGGGTCGCGGGTCCAGCGGACGGTGGCGGTGTAGGTGCTCAAACGATTTTTCTGAACAGTCCGATACCTGCGCCGACAGCAGCGCCAAGCACCGGCCCAACAAACGGGATTGGAACCGCTACAATGGCTCCGACCGCTGCACAGGCGGCAACACTCTTGCCGACATCACTTTTCAGACCGGTCTTTGCGAGTTGAGCTGCTTCCTTCGCAACGATTTTGCCTTCGCTCAATACGTCTGTCGCGTAGTCTTTCGCTTCAGCGGCCGCTTCGTTCGAAGGGACGGGTGCGGCGGCGCCGCAGTTTCCACAGAACTTCGCTTTGAAGGCAATCCGTTCATTACAAGCGGCACAACGCATAACATTTCCCCCTCAGAGAGGGATGTTGTCGTGCTTCTTCCACGGGTTCTCAAGCTGTTTATTGCGCAGCTTGCGCAGTCCCATCGCGATGCGCCGGCGTGTTGAATGGGGCATGATCACCTCGTCGATGAAGCCCTTGCTTGCGGCGACGAAGGGGTTGGCGAAGCGCTCTTCGTATTCGGCGGTGCGTTTGGCGATTTCGTCGGGGTTGCCGGCGTCCTTTCGGAAAATGATCTCGACCGCGCCTTTCGCGCCCATCACCGCGATCTCGGCGGACGGCCACGCGTAGTTAATGTCTCCCCGCAGGTGCTTGCTGCTCATCACGTCATACGCGCCGCCATAGGCCTTGCGGGTGATGACGGTGATCTTGGGCACGGTGGCCTCGGCATAGGCGAAAAGCAGCTTCGCGCCATGGCGGATCAGGCCGCCCTGCTCCTGTTTGGTGCCCGGCATGAAGCCCGGCACGTCGAC
>JAICXO010000003.1 GCA_025980335.1 Sphingomonas sp.
AGGCCTCGACGAGCGATTCCATGCAATGGCCGCCAAGGTCGGTGAACAGCGCGGCGAGCGCGGTGTCGTCATGCTGCTTGAGGAACGATGTAGCGACCTTGCCGAGCTCCGCCTGAATGCGTGCTCGCCACGCAGCGCCGCCCTGGTAGTGAAGCGCGGACAGCTCGGCGTTCGACAGCTTCTCGAACCAATCCTCCAGCGCCGGATTGGCATCGAGCGTCCGCTGGAGCCGCTTGCCATACCGCAGCTCGACGATTCGCCAGCCGCAGCTTTTGAAGATCTCGTCGAAGCGCTCGAACATGCGGTCGGCGCTGGTCGCGTCGAGGCTCTGGCGGTTGTAGTCGACGATCCACCACAGGTTGCGCACGTCGTGCTTCGCGCCCTCGATGATCGCTTCGTAGATATTGCCTTCGTCGAGCTCGGCATCGCCGATCAGCGCGACGAAGCGGCCGCGGTCGGCCTCGTCGAGCCAGCCGTGCGCCGTCAGATAGTCCTGAACCAAACTCGCGAAGAGCGTGACCGCGACTCCGAGGCCGACCGACCCGGTCGAGAAATCGACCGGGATCCTGTCCTTTGTCCGGCTCGGATAGCTTTGCGCACCACCGAAGCCGCGAAATCGCTCGAGCATCTCGCGCGACTGGTTGCCGAGCAGATAATGGATCGCGTGGAGCAATGGTCCGGCGTGCGGCTTGACCGCGACCCGGTCGTTCGGCCCGAGCGCATGGAAATAGAGCGCGGCCATGATCGCGCTCATCGACGCGCAGCTCGCCTGATGGCCGCCGACTTTCAGTCCGTCGGCATTCTCGCGGACGTGATTGGCGTGGTGAATGGTCCACGCCGACAACCACCGCAGCCGATCGTCGATCGTCTTCAGTGCTTCAATGTCGATAGTCACAGGCTTGAGCATGATGCCGCCCTAGCGGCTCGCTGCGCCGCGGCCTATCCCTCCGGAACGCCGCGAAACGTGTCGAGCGCGTCGAAGATCGCGGAGATGCCGGCGCGTTCCTCGGCGCTCAGCTCGGGGCGCCAAGTGTCGAACAGCAGGATGATCCGAAGCTCGCCGGAGGGGTTCTTCGCTTCATGCTCCATGCTGTCGTCGAAGATCAGCAGCTTGCCCTGCTCCCACTGCCGCGTCTCGTTGCCGACCCGCAGCCAGCACCCCGCGGGAACGATCAGCGGCAAATGGCAGATCAGGCGGCAATTGAGGATGCCGGTGTGCGGCGGAATATGCGCGCCGGGCTCGAGACGTGAAAAGAGGACGTCCGGGGTGCGCACGCCGATGCTCGTCAACGGGACGTTCTCGAGCGCCGCCATGGTTTTCGGGAAGCGCCGGGCATTTTCCTCGACCGGCTTGCCGCCCTTGAACAGGTAGAGCGCCGTCCAGTTCGGGTCTTCGTTGAGCCCATGGAAATCGCGATTCGGGCGGTCGGGATCGTTCTCGACATAGGGCCGGAAGTCGGCGCCTTCGCTGAGCACGTTCACCAGCTCAGCCCGGATCGCGTCGGTCGCGCTTTCCATCGCCGGCGCCCAGTCGAACTCCTCGCGTTCGAAGAACTGGCGGGCGGCAAGATACGGATAATAGAAAGCGGCGGGATGCTGCTGGAAGATTTCCCGCTTGCCCTTCAGCATGTCGAGCGAGTGATTGAGCCGGAGCGAACCAAGCGCGTCGGTCGGCTTGGTATCCGCCACCACGCGCTCGAGCGAATCGTGGAACTCCTGCGCGCGCTTCTGGATGAAAGCCTGAGCGTTGCGGAGCCGGTCGAGCGTGAGCTGGTCGACGAACCGTGCGGCCTGCGCCGACCTGAGCGCGGTCTGATAAAAGATCATTGCGGTCTTCGGATCGCCCGAGCGCAGATAATCGTC
Organism: Sphingomonas sp.; assembly: GCA_025980335.1. Classification (GTDB taxonomy): domain Bacteria; phylum Pseudomonadota; class Alphaproteobacteria; order Sphingomonadales; family Sphingomonadaceae; genus Sphingomicrobium. The sequence goes on from JAICXO010000003.1 coordinate 1,864, forward strand.
GGCGCGGCCGAGCAGCGTGGCGATCTCCGTCCCCGCCTGGCTGGCGTTCATGCAGCCTCCGCCTCGCGCTCGCCGTCGAACCGCGCTTGCGCGGCGTGGATGGTGTCGGCGTGCTCCATCGCCCAGCTGACGAGCCCGCAGATCGGCTTCTGAAGCGAATGGCCGAGCGCGGTCAGCTCATAATCGACGCGCGGCGGAATGCTCGGCGTGACGGTGCGGTTGACGAGGCCGTCGCGCTCGAGATTGCGCAAGGTCAGCGTCAGCATCCGCTGCGACACGCTCGGGATCTCGCGCCGAAGCTCGTTGAACCGCCGCGGGCCGTCTCCGAGTGTCTGAACGACGAGCAGGCTCCACTTGTCGCCGATGCGCTGCAGAAGCGCACTGATCGTCCGGCACACCGGATTGGCTGGGTCTCTCATTGCTCGGTCACCTCGATGTTCCCGTCTCACATATTTGTTCGTCCGCCACAAAAAAGTGCGTTCTTGCGGGCGGCCGGATCACGGTTATCTAGGGTGCCTCGGTAACAAATCCATACCTAGGAGGCAATAGTGACCATCTTGCATATCGACAGCAGCATCAATGGCGAGAACAGCGCCAGCCGCGCGATCAGCCGATCGATCGTCGACCAGCTTCGCGCCGGCGATCCGCAGGCGCGGGTCGTTACCCGCGATCTCGTTTCCGAACCGCTGCCCCACCTGACGCTAGACGCCTTCGCCGACACCACGGTGCTCGACGAGTTCCTCGCTGCGGACACGATCGTCATCGGTGCCCCGATGTACAATTTCACTCTTCCGACGCAGCTCAAGTCATGGCTCGACCGAATCCTCATCGCGGGCAAGACCTTCCGCTACACCGAAAGTGGCCCCGAGGGGTTGGCCGGACGCAAACGGGTGATCGTCGCCCTGGCGCGGGGCGGCTTCTACGACCAGGGCTCGCCCGCGAGCGCGCTCGAACATCTCGAGACCTATCTTACCGGCGTATTCAACTTCATCGGCATCGAACCCGAGTTCGTCGCCGCGGATGGGCTCAACATTGGCCCCGAGCAGCGCGAGGCCTCGATCAGCCAGGCGCTCGGCGAAACCGTGCGTCTCGCGGCCTGAGGAACCTCAATTCATGGAGCGGCGGCGGGAGGTCATGCGTTCTTCCCGCCGAAGGAGACCGACATGAGCGAACTCGACGCCAAAGACCGTCATCATCTCAAGGATAGCCAATATGCGTTCCCGAAGGAGCGCAAGGAACCGATCGAGGACGCGAGCCACGTCCGCAACGCGATTGCGCGGTTCGACCAGGTCGAAGGCGTGTCCGACAAGGAAAAGGACGAAGCCTGGGACCGGATCAAGAAGGCGGCGAAGAAATACGGGGTCGATGTCCACGAAAAGAGCTGGCGCGAGCTCGGCAAGAAGAAGGATTAGGTGCCGAGCGTCGCGTGCCAATAGCGCGCGATATAGAAAAGGATGAGCGCCGCGGGGATCAGGTAATCGAGCCAGCGGACGCGTAGGGCCGCAAGTAAGATGAAGCCGGCGACCGGCGCGAGGACTCGAATCCAATCGACGGCGCTCGCCGGCCCGGTTCCGGCGGCGTTCGTCGCTCCGAAGACCAGCCAGAACACGAAATACATCAGCTGATAGGCGGCGAAGAGTCCCCAGAAATAGCGCCGGCGCTGCTCGTAAATTGCGCCGAGGCTACAATCGTCTGAGGGCTCGTCGGGGAGGCTTGCGCTGGCGAGCAGCACGAGCAGGAGCATTTGGACGAACAAACCGAAATAGATCGGGAAGGTGAGCGCGATCGACGAGTTGCGCAGAGTCCATTGGCCGAACCACAGCCGAACGCACTCGACGATGACCAGCACGGCGGCGACCAGCGGCCGGCCGTCCCAGCGGATCGTTCGGGCGCGGACGGCGAGCTTGTGGAAGCTGAAGCAGACGTCGGCGAGCGCTAGGCCCATCAGGATGGTGAGGAGCCCGAGCGAATAATCGAACGGGTTCATGCCGCTACTACGCGCTCAGCAACCGCAGCGGGTTCTCGATGAAGCCCTTCAGCGTTTGCATGAAGCTGGCCGCGTCCCAGCCGTCGACGACGCGGTGGTCGCAGCTCAGCGACAGGTTCATGCGCTTTCGGACTTCGATCTCGCCACCGGATGGCACGAGCTTGTCCTCGATTTTATTGACGGCGACGATCGCGACTTGAGGCGGATTGACGACGGGTGTCGACGCAATACCGCCCATCGGCCCGAGGCTCGAGATGGTGAAGGTCGCGCCGCTGAGCTCCTCGCGGCTCGCCTTGCCGCTTCGGGCCGCATCCGACAGGCGGACGATCTCCGACGCGAGCTCCCACACCGAGCGAGCCTGCGCGTCGCGGATGGTGGCGACCATCAGGCCGTTCTGTGTCTGCGTCGCAACGCCCATCTGCACCGATCCGTGGCGGGTGACGACCATCGCCGCGTCGTCGAACGTCGCGTTCAGCATCGGCCATTCGGCGAGGCCGCGGCAGAGCGCTGTAATGAGGAATGGGAGCAGGGTCAGCTTCGGATTGGAGCCGCGGTCATTATTCATCATCGCGCGCGCGTCTTCGAGCGCGGTGACGTCGAACTCTTCGACCAGCGTGAAATGCTGAATGCGCCGGTTGGCCTCGGCCATGTTCTCCGCGATCTTGCGCCGAAGCCCGACAACCTTGATCGCCTCGTCCTTCCGAGCGGCGGCCGGGCGGGTTGAGACGGCGCCGCCATTGTAGAGCAGGTAGGCGTCGAGGTCCGAGTGCCGGATTCGGTCGCTCGCGGTCTTCACCTGGCCGAGGTCGATGCCGAGATCGCGGGCGCGCTGCCGAACGGCGGGGGAGGCGAGGACGTGCGCTCCCCCTCCCGCTTGCGGGAGGGGGCGGGGGGGTGGGCCTGACGTGCGAGATTGTGGCTCGGACGCGCCCACCGCTTCGCGGCTCCGCCGCTCTTCCCCTCCCGCAAGTGGTAGGGGAGCAGAGGAGGCGACCGGAATCTCTTCCGCCATTTTTGGCGTCGCCTCGACCGCCCCATCCGCGAGCGGCCGCTCGTCCTTGCTGTCGGCGACCGGTTCGGCATTGCGGTCGGCGCCTTCGGTCTCGATCACGGCGAGGACCGAGCCGATCGGCACCTGGTCGCCGACTTCGCCCGCGAGCTCGAGCACCTTTCCCGCGACCGGGCTCTCCATCTCGACCGTCGCCTTGTCGGTCATGAGGTCGGCGATCTGTTGGTCTTCGCCGATCTCGTCGCCGACCTTCACGTGCCACGCGACGATCTCCGCTTCGGCAATGCCTTCGCCGATGTCGGGCAGCTTGAATTCGTATCTCGCCATCTATTCCGCCATCACTTTTTCGAGGGCGCGCTTCATGCGCTTTGGGCCGGGAAAATAGGCCCATTCGTAGGCGTGCGGGTAGGGCGTGTCCCAGCCGGTCACGCGCTCGACCGGCGCTTCGAGATGATAAAAGCAGCGCTCCTGGACAAGTGCGACGAGCTCGGCGCCGAAGCCGCTGGTCCGCGGGGCTTCGTGCACCACCAGGCAGCGGCCGGTCTTCTCGACCGAGCGCTCGATCGCCTCGATGTCGAGCGGCACGAGCGTCCTCAAGTCGATCACCTCGGCATCGATGCCCTGCTCCTCGACCGACGCGAGCGCGACATGGACCATCGTGCCCCAGGCGAGCACGGTCAGGTCGGCGCCTTCGCGCACGACCGCGGCCTTGCCGAGCGGCACGGTGTAATGGCCCTCCGGCACTTCGCTCGCCGGATGCTTGGACCAGGGCTTCACGGGCTTGTCGTGATGCCCGTCGAACGGGCCGTTGTAGATGCGCTTGGGCTCGAAGAAGATCACCGGGTCGGGATCCTCGATTGCGGCGATCAGCAGCCCTTTGGCGTCGTACGGGTTCGCCGGGACGACGACCTTCAGCCCGGCGATGTGCGTGAACAGCGATTCAGGCGATTGGCTGTGGGTCTGACCGCCGAAAATCCCGCCTCCATAGGGTGTGCGGATCACCATCGGCATCGCCCACTCGGCGGCGGTGCGATACCGGATTTTCGCAACTTCGCTGACGATCTGGTCGTAACCAGGGTAGATATAGTCGGCGAACTGAATCTCGATCACGGGCTTGAGCCCGTAGGCCGCCATTCCGACGGCGGTCGCGACGATTCCGCCCTCGCTGATCGGCGCGTCGAACACGCGGGTCTTGCCGAACTGCTTCTGGAGTCCCTCGGTGACCCGGAAGACACCGCCGAAATAGCCGATGTCCTCGCCGAAGACGACGACGTCCTCGTCGCGCGCCATCGTCACCTTGTGCGCGTCGTTGAGCGCCTGGATCATGTTGAAGGTCGGCATCAGTCGCGTGCCTCCGCGACCGCCTGGTCGCGCTGCTCGGCGAGATTCCACGGGACGTCCGCATAGACGTCATCGAACATGCTCTCGATATCGTCCTTGCCCTGCTGCGGCAGGATTCCGAGCTTTTCGGACTCTTTCTGCGCGGCGCGCACCTCCGCGTCGGCCTGCGCAGCCATGGCGGCGTGCCGGTCGTCGTCCCACTCGCCCAGCGCGACCAAGTGCGCCTTGAGCCGCTCGATCGGGTCGCCGAGCGGCCACGCCTTCGCCTCGCTCGCCGGCCGGTAGCCCGACGGGTCGTCCGAGGTCGAATGCCCTTCGGCGCGATAGGTGAAGAATTCGATCAGCGTCGGCCCGTGACCCGAGCGAGCCCGCTCCGCGGCCCACTTGACGGCTGCATAGACCGCGAGCGCGTCGTTGCCGTCGACGCGAACCCCGGCGATCCCGTAGCCGATCGCGCGCTGGGCGAATGTCGCGCGCTCGGCGCCGGCGATTCCCGAAAAGCTCGAGATCGCCCATTGGTTGTTCACCGCGGCGAGTACGACCGGCACGTTGTAGACCGCCGCAAAGGTCATCGCGCTGTGGAAGTCACCCTCGGCAGTGGCGCCGTCGCCGACCCAGCCCATCGCGATCCGGCTGTCGCCCTTGATCGCGCTCGCCATCGCCCAGCCAACCGCCTGCGGGAATTGGGTCGCGAGATTGCCCGAAATGGAAAAGAAGCCGTGCGCCTTGTCCGAATACATGATCGGCAGCTGGCGGCCCTTCAGCTTGTCGCCCTTGTTCGAATAGATCTGACACATCATTTCCGTCAGCGGATAGCCGCGCGCGATGAGCAGCCCCTGCTGGCGGTAGGTCGGGAAATGCATGTCTTCGCGGCCGAGCGCGGCTGCGGCCGCGACCGCGATTGCCTCCTCGCCAGCGCACTTCATATAGAAGCTGGTCTTCCCCTGCCGCTGCGCCCGGTACATTCGGTCGTCGAAGATGCGGACCGTGACCATGTCGCGCAGCATTGTCCTGAGCGTGTCGGCATCAAGCTTCGGGTCCCACGGCCCGACCGCCCGATGGTCATCCCCGAGCACGCGGACGAGCGCAGTGGTAAGCGGGTAGGTTTCGGTCGCGGGGGCGCTGGTATCCGGTCGCGGCGCTGTCCCGGCGCGGGGAATGTTCAGGCCGGAAAAGTCGGGCGTATCGCCCGGTCGGAACGCCGGCTCCGGCACGTGAAGCTCGAGCTTCGGCGCATTGCGGCGCAGGTTGGGGTCCTTCTGGCTCATCGGTTCGCGCGAGCGCTTAGTCCGGACTCGAACGGGCGGCAACTGGTGTAGTCAACGAAGCTTTACATTGACCTTCCGCCGGGCCGAACGCTACGGCGCGCCCATGGCCGATTCCGTTTCCGACACGCCGCCCGACCGCCTCTCGCTCGACCCGCGCAGCGACTATTTCGACGAGGCGCTGCTCGAGCGCGGCGTCGGCATCAAGTTCAATGGGCAGGAAAAGACGAATGTGATCGAATATTCGATTTCGGAAGGCTGGATCCGCGTTGCCGCCGGACGCAGCCGCGACCGCTACGGCCAGCCGATGACGATCAAGCTCAACGGCAAGGTCGAACCCTATTTCGAGAGACCCGCCGCGGGGGATTCTCAGGAGGAAGAAGCCTCCGAAGGCTGATCCTCGTTCTCGCGCTTATGATCGCGCCATTTCTTGAACGCCCAGCCGCCGAGCGCGAGCGCAGCGAGCGTGGGGACGCTGCGCTTCGCAAGGGCGGCGGCACCGTAGCCGAGCGCCGCTCCCTTTGCGCCTTCGCTCTTGCCGGCGACCTTGTCGCCGATCCACGCGCCCAACAGCTTGCCGATCATCCCTGAAGCTCCCTTCTGTTCCTGAAGGCATCAGCGCGGAGAGCGCGGCGAATGTTCCGCCGGACCGCGTGGGATTTTCCGCCAACTCTTGGTTCGCAAATTCTCCCATCCGCCGATCATCGCAGGTGTTTTCCCGCGGTTTTCCGCGATTGGCACACTCCTTGATTAGTCATGTTCATCGGCCGGCAAGCAAACCCGCTGGTCCGAAAAGGAGAATTCAAATGTCGTCGCAGTCGCCTTTCACCCGGACCCTGGTCGCCATCGCGGCGGCGCTCTTCATGAGCACGATCGCGGTCGGCGCAGCGGTTGGCCCGGCCCATGTCGACGCCACGCAGGTTCAGGGTGCCGTCAATGCCTGAGCTCGAAGTCCTCGAAGCCAAGCTCCCGGTCCGCACCCCTCGCCTGATCGAGGTCGAGACCGAGCCGAAGTCAGGGCGTTTTGCCCCGGTCGCCGGATGGCTCAGCGGTCCCGTGTTCAGCCGTGCCCGTGACATTTTCGCGGCGAACATGGCCGAGCTTCTCGACCGGGCAGAAGACCCGGCGCGGATGATCCGGATGATCATCCTCGAGATGGAGGAGACTCTGGTCGAGGTCCGCGCGACTGCTGCCCGGTCGATCGCCGACATCAAGGAGATGCGGCGTGCGGTCGGCCGGCTCGACGAGCTCCAGACGAACTGGAACGAGAAGGCCGGGCTTGCGCTGGAGAAGGGCCGCGACGACCTCGCCAAGGCGGCGCTGGTCGAAAAGCAGAAGGCCGGCGAGATGGCCGACAGCCTCCGCGGCGAGCTTGGCCAGATGGAGCAGGTGCTTCGCGGCTACGAGGTCGATATTGCGAAGCTCCAGGGCAAGCTGCGTGAGGCGCGGGCGCGGCAGAACGCCATCGCCGTAAGGTTCGAGAGTGCCCTTACCCGGGCGAAGGCCCGCGAGGTCATGCACGGCAGCCGGACGCTCGATGCGTTTGCCAAGTTCGAGCTTCTCGAGCGCCGCGCGGATTTCGCCGAAGGTCGCTGCGACGCACTCGGGATCAGCAGTCTCGAGGACGAGATCGATCAACTCACGGCGTCGGAAGCGATCGACGCCGAACTGGAAGCCATGAAAGCCGCGCGTGCTGCCCAACTTCGGGCGCGGGCGAATTAACGAAGGGAAGACGTGACGATGGCGCGCAAGATTTATCCGTACTCGCTCGATCGCAAGGACGCGAAGGTAGCCGGCGTCTGCTCGACGCTTGGCGGCATGACCGGCGTCGACCCGACCTTCATCAGGATCGGCTTCGTCGCCGCCGCAATTTTCACGAGCTTCGTGTGGACGCTGGTCGCCTATGCCGTGATCGGCATCTATCTGACGGTCCAGAAAAAGCGCTCGATGATCGGCGACCGGCGCATGAGCGACTTCGACCGGATGGACCAGGTTTCGAGGCGCAAGCCGACGGTGCATGCGATGCGCAATGACCTCGACGAGACCGACCGCCGGCTGATGGCGATCGATCATCACATCAACACTCAGAACGACGAGCTGGCGCGCGAGATCGAAGCGCTCCGCCAGGAGGAGAAGTGATGGACCCGATCATGATTGCGGTAGTGAGCGTGAGCATCATCGTCGGGCTTGCTGGCGCGAGCGTCGCGGCGCTCAAGGGCTGGAACGGCTGGCTCGAGCTCAAGAAGATGGAGCTGACCCAGGTCGCGAGCGAACGCGGCCTCCCGCCCGCAACGGGGCGGATCGAGATGGCGGACCTCAGGGAGCGTGTCCGCAAGCTCGAAGCGATCGCCGCCGGCATCGACCTATAGGGCCGAGAAACATCCACTCGCGCGCTTTGCTCCCCACGCGCGCAGCAGGGTTCCCATCGAAGCAGTAGTGGATGGGGCCCAGGCGAGGCGGTCCGGATCCCCTTCCCGGACCGCCTCTTTGCTTAGAGGCGCAATCCGAACTTGGGACCGGCCCAGGTCATCAGAAGATAAAGCGCGATCGTCAGCGCACAGCCAATCGCGAGCGAGACCCAGAAGCCCATTCCGTGCCGCAGAAGCGCCGGAATCAACAGGAACATCGGAAGCGACGGAAGAACGAACCAGAAGGTCGCCTCGACATGCGCCGCCATGTTCGGGATGTCGGGCTTGTCTCGCCACAACCACATCATGCCGAGCACGGACACCAGCGGGAGCGACGCGATCAGCGCGCCGAATCCGGGATAGCGCTTCGCCACCTGGGAAACGATTGCGATGATCACGCCCGACAGAGCGGCTTTGATCACGAGATAGAGCATCGGCGTCCTTTTGCTCGCCAGTGACGCCGAAATGCAATCGGGTCGGACTGCCGCTTCTGATCCCTTCCGCGGAAACGCACCCTATATATATGGCGAGTTCAAGAGCGGAGACCTGGTTTGTCGGATCTTTCCAATCATCCGGAGCGCAAGGCGGTGCTCTACCGAATGGTAATGCCGGGCCACACCTGTCCATGGGGGCTCAAAGCGAAGGACCTGCTTCGCCGGTCCGGATTCATGGTCGAGGACCATCACCTCACCAGCGCAGCGCAAACGGACGCTTTCAAGGCAGAGCAGGGCGTCAGGACAACACCGCAGGTGTTCATCGGCGGCGAGCGCGTCGGCGGCTATGACGACCTCCGCCGTTTCCTCGGCAAGCGCGTGCCCGATCCGAAGGCGACCAGCTACAGGCCGGTCGCGGTGCTCTTCGCGCTCACCGCACTGACCGCACTTGCAGCGAGCTACGCGGTTTCGGGCGAGCTGCTGACGGCGCGCGCATTGCAATGGTTCATCGCCTTTTCGATGGTCGTGCTGGCGCTGCTCAAGCTGCAGAACGTCGAAAGCTTCTCGGCCATGTTCCTCAACTACGATTTGCTCGCCCGTCGGTGGGTGCCGTACGGCTATGTCTATCCCTATGCCGAGGCGCTGGCCGGCGTGTTGATGGTCTCGGGCGCTTTGAAGTGGATTTCGATCCCGGTCGCATTGTTCATCGGCACGATCGGCGCAGTGTCGGTGTTCAAGGCGGTCTATGTCGACAAGCGCGAGCTCAAATGCGCCTGCGTCGGCGGATCGAGCAACGTGCCGCTCGGGTTCGTGTCGCTGACAGAGAATCTGATGATGATCGGCATGGCGCTATGGATGCTGTGGATGTGAGGGACTACGCCAGCCGATGCGTGCTATCCTGACGAAGCTGCTGTTGGTCGTGGCGCTGCTGCTGATGCCGCTCGCTATGGCTCCCGCAGCTGCAGAGGTGCATCACGGCCGCGCGGCGGCGGCCATGGCCGATTGCGACCGGCATGCGCCCACGCATCATCCGAAGAGCGGCTTGGCCGAATGCACGATGGCCTGTTCAGCCGCGCTTCCCGCGTCCGATGTCTTGCGCGACGAACCGCCGCTGATCCCTGCGTTGCCGGTTGAGCGAGCGGCCGCGCAGATCTTCGATGGACTGCGCCCGGAAACTGCTACGCCGCCACCAAGGACTGCCTGAGCTTCGAAACTCCCCACCCGAACTCAGGAGAATTGACATGATGACATTGATTGCAGCGGCACTTGCCGTCGCGCAGCCCGCTCCCGCTCCCGCTCCCGCTCCGGCGCCGATGCCGCAGGCCCATGCCATGCCCATGAACCATCAGGAGCATGATGCGATCAAAGCCCAATGTTGCTGCGAGCACATGGGCGACATGCACAACATGCAGGCGCCCGACGGCCAGCCGCGCGAGCAGCACGGCCAATGAAGCGAGGCGAGGCGCCGCTCGAGGGCGGCGCCTCGCTCCAGCGGAGAAATTTCATGAAGACGACGATTGCAGCGAGCGTGAGCGCGTTTGCGTTTGCGAGCATGGCCGCGCCCGCCGCTGCTCAGATGAACATGCCTATGGAATCACCGCCGAAGACGGCGGCCACGCACGTACCCCGAAGCGGTACCGCGAAGGAACCGATCCCGGCGATGGATCACTCGCGAATGAGCGGGATGGCACAGCACATGCCCATGGAAATGACCGGCGCACTCGGGTCTTATCCAATGGAACGCGAATCCTCCGGGACCGCGTGGCAGCCGGACTCGTCGGAGCCGATGGGACTGATGGTCATGCGCGGCGACTGGACGCTGATGGGTCATGGGGTCGTGAACCTCGTCTACGATCACCAATCCGGCGCGCGCGGCGACGACAAGGCGTTCATGAGCGGCATGTTGATGGGCATGGCGCGCCGGCCGCTTGGCCAGGGTACGCTGCAATTGAGGGCGATGCTCAGCCCCGACCCGCTGATGGGCCCGCGCGGCTATCCGCTGCTGCTTGCGAGTGGAGAGACGGCGAATGGGCGTGACCGTCTTGTCGACCGCCAGCACCCGCACGATCTCTTCATGGAGCTGTCCGCATCGGTGTCGCAGGACGTGCGACGCGGCAGCAGCTTCTTCCTCTATGCGGGGCTTCCCGGCGAACCGGCGTTCGGGCCACCGTCCTTCATGCATCGCGAGTCGATCATGGACTCGCCCGAAGCGCCGATCACCCATCATTGGCTCGATTCGACGCACATCAGCTTCGGCGTGGTGACGGCCGGACTGGTTCTCGACCGCGTGAAAATTGAAGCGAGCCGGTTCAACGGACGCGAACCCGACCAGCATCGCTGGGACATCGAGACGGGACCGCTCGATTCGACGGCAATCCGCGTGTCGTGGAATCCGATCCGCACGGTCTCGCTTCAGGCCAGCTGGGGACATTTCACCGACCCGGAGCAGCTCGAGCCCGGTGTCGACCAGAAGCGCTGGTCGGCAAGCGTGCTGTGGGCCGACGAGATCGCGCCGGGATGGAAAGCGGCGACTACGCTCGCGTGGGGACGCAAGATCGTCCGTGGTCATGGAGACGACGGAGTCGCCGCGGAAGCCTCGCTCAAACACGCGGCCTTGGCGCTGTTCGGACGTGCCGAGATGACGCAGAACCGCGAACTCACCGATGCGGAGGACGGTCCCGCCTATCGCGTCGGCAAGGTCTCGGTCGGAGCGCTGCGAGATTTCGCGGTCGCGGACCATCTCAGCATCGGCGCCGGCGGGCTGGTGGCGGTGAACTTCGTCCGGAGTCCCCTGCGGCCACTCTACGGTAGCGGCAATCCGGTCGGGGCAATGGGCTTCCTAAGATTAAAACTGAACTGAGCGCGGCAGCGGGTTTGAACTGGGCGCGGTGCGTCGGCTAGGCAGGCGCCGTGGCCGGGCATCCGCAGTTTCATGACCATTCGCATGCGCCGGCGAGCTTCGGCCGCGCGTTCGCGATCGGCATCGTGCTGAATGTGGGGTTCGTTGTCGCCGAGGTCGTCTTCGGCTTTCTCGCCAATTCGATGTCGCTGCTGGCCGACGCGGGGCACAATCTGTCGGATGTTCTCGGGCTCGTGCTCGCCTGGGCCGCAGCAATCATGGCGCGACGGGCCGCGTCGCCGCGTTTCACCTACGGGCTCAAGAAGGCGCCGATCCTCGCCGCGCTCGCCAACTCGCTGCTGCTGCTGATCGCCGTCGGCGCAATCGGCGGCGAAGCGGTCCGGCGCCTGTTCCATCCATCGGTGACCCAGGGCGGCACCGTCACGATCGTCGCGGCAGTCGGAATCCTCATCAACGGTGCGACTGCACTGCTGTTCGCGCGCGGGCGGCGGCACGATCTCAACATTCGCGGCGCCTACCTGCACATGGCAGCCGATGCCTTCGTCTCGATCGCCGTTGTCATTGCCGGACTCGCGATCAGCTGGACCGGGCAGGAGTGGATCGACCCGGCAATGAGCCTTGCCGTCGCCGTCATCATCCTTTGGGGCGGCATCGGCCTGCTGAAGGAATCGGTGTGGATGAGCCTCGCCGGGGTGCCCAGCCGGATCCGGCTCGACGAGGTCGAAGCGGCGCTCGCCCGACTCGAAGGCGTCGAGGCGGTGCACGACCTGCACGTCTGGCCGGTGAGCACGACCGAGACCGCCCTGACCGCGCATATCGTCACGCTGCGTGCAGATTATCCCGATGCTTTGCTCGAAAATGCGCGGACCCTGCTTCACGACCGCTTCCATATCGAGCATTGCACGATCCAGGTCGAACGCGACCATCCCGCCCATCATAGCGATTGTTGACCCATGAACGTGACTTATCTGGAATGCTCGCTCACCGGCGAACGCTACGAAGCGGGCGTGCCGCACAATCTCAGCAGCGCAGGCAAGCCGCTGCTCGTCCGCTACGATCTCGACGGGGCCAAGCGGACGATGACTCGCGAGAGCCTCGCGAGCCGCGAACCGGGCATGTGGAAATGGCGCGAGCTGCTTCCGAACGACATCGATCCGGTCAGCCTGGGCGAAGTCGAAACGCCGCTTGTGGCGCTGCCGAACACCGCGGCGCGGGAAGGCGCGTCGACTCTTCTCGTGAAGGACGAAGGGCGGCTTCCAACCGGCTCGTTCAAGGCGCGCGGCCTTGCGATGGCGGTCACGATGGCCAAGCAGTTCGGCACCGACCGTATGGCCATGCCGACCAACGGCAATGCCGGTGCGGCACTTGCCGCTTACGGGGCACGCGCAGGGATCGAGACCGTCGTCGTCTGTCCCGCGGAAACGCCGGAGACTAACGTGACCGAGACCGCGGCCTACGGCGCTCGCGTCTATGTCGCCGACGGTCAGATCGACGAATGCGGCGCGCTGGTCGGGAAGGGCGCTGCCGAAGGGCTGTGGTTCGACTGCTCGACGTTGAAGGAGCCGTACCGTCTCGAAGGCAAGAAGGTGATGGGCTTCGAGCTTGCCGAGCAGCTAGGTTGGGAGCTGCCCGACGCGATCTTCTATCCGACTGGCGGCGGCACCGGCCTGATCGGCATGTGGAAGGGCTTCGACGAGCTGGAGGCGGTTGGGCTGATCGGGTCGAAGCGGCCGCGCATGTACGCGGTCCAGGCGGAGGGCTGCGCGCCGATGGTCCGCGCGTTCGAGAATGGCGACGAGTTCGCCGAGCGGTGGGAAAATGCTGCGACCGTGGCCACCGGCATTCGCGTGCCGAAAGCCGTCGGCGACTTCCTCATCCTGCGGGCGGTGCGCGAGAGCGGCGGCGCGGCCATTGCGGTTTCCGAAGAGGCGATCCTGAACGCGGTCGAGGATGCCGGCCGCGACGACGGCTTCCTGTTGTGCCCTGAGGGCGGAGCGGTGCTGGCGGCCTGGCGCAAGGCGCTTGCGGAAGGGCTAGTCGGCCGTGACGAGCAGGTGGTGCTGTTCAACTGCGCGAACGGCAACAAATACCCGCTGCCGGACCGGTCGAAGCGGCTGAAACTGGCGGAGGCTACGGCGTCCCGGCTCTGATCGTCATTCCCGCGAAAGCCGGAATCCCGCTCTTCTTTTGATGTCCTGCTGAAGGCAGCGGGAACCCCCGCTTTCGCGGGGGTGACGGACCGAGCATAGCCCACATACGAGTAGCCCCGGCAAGTTTGACCTTGCCGGGGCACCATGCTTCGTTTGTCTTTCGACTCCCGAAGCACGAAATGACCATAGCGCGATTGGCGGCACGCGCGAGTCCTAAATTGTCGGCCAGCCGACAAAAAGCGTGGATGGATCGGTGGATAAATCTGTGCGAATCGGCGCGACTCGGCCGCTTCAATAGAAAGAGCCCCGGCAGGCTCTCGCCTGACGGGGCTCCCATGCTCCCGATCCATTGATCCGCGTCATCAAACGGAGCCGATCCGCAGGCCTTTCAGCCCGGGTTCTTCCCCGGAGACACGCATCGGCGGTTCCGAAGCACGATCATAGAACCCGATTGCCCTATCTTGGTTCCGTCACCATGACGAAAAAGCGCCGGCTGCGGATCGCAAGCTACAACATCAACGGAATCAACTCGCGGCTCGATGTGCTGACGCGCTGGCTCGGGGAGTCCCGGCCCGATGTCGTCGGCCTGCAGGAGCTCAAGTGCACCGACGAGGCGTTTCCGCACGAGTCGCTCGAGGCGCTCGGCTATTCGGCCATCTGGCACGGTCAGAAGAGCTGGAACGGGGTCGCGCTGCTGAGCCGCGTCGGCGCGCCGGTCGAAACGCGGCGGGCGCTTCCCGGCGATCGGAACCTGGAGCAGAGCCGCTATATCGAGGCGGCGATATGCGGAATCTTGATTGGCAACATGTATGCGCCCAACGGCAATCCGAAGCCCGGGCCCAAGTTCGATTACAAGCTCGCCTGGCTGGACGCACTCGACGCGCATGCCCGCGACCTGCTCGACAGCGGCGCGCCGGCGCTGCTGATGGGCGACTTCAACGTGATCCCGACCGAAGAGGACGTCTACAAGCCCGAGCGCTGGCTGAAGGATGCCCTGTTCGCGCCCGAAGCGCGGGAGCGATTCCGGAAGCTGGTGGCGCAGGGCTGGACGGACGCGATCCGCGCGCTTTTCACGGACGAGCGGGTCTATACCTTCTGGCATTACTGGCGGAACGCATTCCAGCGCGACGCCGGGATCCGCATCGATCATTTGCTGCTGAGCCCGAGCCTTGCACCCGCTCTGAAGGACGCAGGCGTCGATCGCACGCCGCGCGGCTGGGAGAAGACCAGCGACCATGCGCCGGTCTGGGTCGAGCTGGAGGTCTGAGCCGCAAGGCGCCGTTCAGGCGCTTCGTGGCACAAACGGCCGTTCGCATTCCGACCGAGCCGAGATTGCGGTTCCGTCGCGGCGCGTGCAATATGATAGCGCTATCAGGAAGCAGGAATCCGATATGACGCGTACGGCAACCCGACTTTTGATCACCTTCGCCTTTGCCGCTGCAGGCGCGACGGCAGCAAGTGGCCAGGTGACCGGCCCGGGATCGGCGGCGCCGCTTCCGGGAACCGGTGATTCGACGAAGATCAGCCAAGGCAACCGCGACAACAATGCCGCCTACAACCAGCTGGTGGGTGCGAGTGAGGGCACGCCTTCGAAGAAGGAAGAGCACCATTCGGCGCACCATTCAGCGGTGCCCGCGACCGCTGCCGACATCAGGGCCGGCGCGGCGCTTCGCGACATCAAGGGGACGCCGATCGGAACCATCGTTTCCGTGGATGCCAATCAGGCGGTGGTCGACACCGGCAAGACCAAGATCGGCGTTCCGCTGGTAGCCTTCGGCAAGGACGATCAGGGGCTGCTCCTCGGCATGACGGCAGACAAGTTCAACGAGCTGATCGCTAAAGCACAGGCAGCGCACTGAGTAGCGTAACGAGCCGCGCCTCATCCGCATCGGCGGCGGGCATGGACCTGTCGCAGGCCCGCGGCGTCGCGGAGTTCGCGGCGGTCGATCGGGAGCGGTTCAATCACGATATCGAAGCGCGTCACGAACCCGCGGTCCTTCGCGGGCTGGTTGCGGATTGGCCAGCGATCGCGGCCGCGCGCGAGTCGATCTCGGCACTGGGCGCGTATCTGAGCGAGCGCGACAACCACGCGCGGATCCGCGTCTTTCTCGGCCAGCCTTCAATCGAAGGGCGCTATTTTTATTCTCCCAACGTCGACGGGTTCAATTTCGCGACGGCCGAGACCACGCTGAGCAACCTGCTGAAGACCTTGCAAGATCCCGTGGAGAAACAGCGCTCGATCTATATGGGATCGACCGCCACCAGCCACATGCTGCCGAGCTTCGCGCGCGAAAATCCGATGCCGCTGGTCGACGAAGCGAAAGCACCGCCGCGGATCTGGATCGGCAACGGCAGCCGCGTCGCCGCCCATTACGACGAATCCGACAATATCGCCTGCGTCGTCGGCGGCCGCCGGCGCTTCATCCTGTTCCCGACCGACCAGGTGCAGAACCTTTACGTCGGTCCGCTCGACCGGACCATCGCCGGCCAGCCGATCAGCATGGTCGACCTCGACGCACCCGATTACGAGCGCTTCCCCGAGTTCCGCGAGGCCGAGCGGCACGCGCTCGTGGCCGACCTCGAGCCGGGTGATGCGATCTACATCCCCGCGCTGTGGTGGCACGCGGTTCAGGCGACGGGCGACCTCAACGTACTGGTCAATTACTGGTGGACCGATCACGCGCTCGACGCCAGCTCGCCGATGCACGCGCTTGGCCACGGCCTGCTCACCATCGGCTATTTGCCCGAGCACAAGCGCAAGGCGTGGCGGGTGCTGTTCGACCATTATGTGTTCAAGACCAACGGCGAGCCTGCCGCGCACATTCCCGAGCAGGCGCGCGGGATGATCGGCCGGTCGACTCCCGAGCTCCGGCGCATGATCAAAACCTTCCTGATTCGGGCGCTGACGAGCCTCTGATCGTGCGGGTCGACCGGCGGCGGTTCCTTGCTGGAGGTGCAGCGGCGGCTTGCGCGGGACCGGTGCGGGCGCAGACCTCCTCCCGTTTCGCACCGACGTGGGAATCGCTCGCGAGCCAGTATCGCATGCCGGAATGGTTCCGCGACGCGAAGTTCGGGATCTGGGCGCATTGGGGCCCACAATGCCAGCCCGAATGGGGCGATTGGTACGCGCGGCTGATGTACATCCAGGGGCGGCAGCCGTGGTTTCCTCCCGAAACCGCGTACCAGCACCATGTGAAGCATTACGGGCATCCGAGCCGCACCGGGTTCATCGACGTTATCGGGCGGTGGAAGGCGGAGCATTGGGACCCCGACGACCTGATCCGCCGGTACGTGAAAGCCGGCGCGCGCTACTTCTTCGCAATGGCCAGCCACCACGACAATTTCGACAATTTCGCGAGCAGGCATCACGGCTGGAATTCGACCCGCGTGGGGCCCAAGCGCGACATCCTCGGCGGGTGGGAACCGGTGGTGCGCGAAGCGGGGCTCAAGTTCGGAATCTCCAACCATTCGAGCCACGCATGGCACTGGTACCAGGTCGCCTACGGCTATGATGCCGAAGGCCCGATGCGGGGGCGCCGCTACGATGCGTACTGGCTCAGGAAGCGGCACGGGCGCGACAAATTCTGGGAAGGCCTCGACCCGCAGGAGCTCTACACGGGTCCTTATTACGTGCCGCCCGACGGCATCACGTCGGACCAGGCAATGATGGACTGGCACGACAAGCGGGACGGCCAATGGATCGAGGCGGCGCCTCCGTTCAACCCGGGTTTCGTGCGCAAATGGCTGCTGCGGCAGAACCAGATTGTCGACGATTACCGGCCCGACCTCATCTACTTCGACGACACGGGTCTGCCGCTGGGGCAGGCCGGCCTCGAAGCGGCTGCGCATTACTACAACCGGGCGATCGAGTGGCGCGGCGATGTCGACGTGGTCGTGTTCGGGAAGAAGCTCGAGGGCCTGCAGCGGCGCGCGATCGTCGAAGACGTGGAACGCGGCTTTGTCGACGAAATCCGCGAGCTTCCGTGGCAGACGGATACATGCATCGGCAACTGGCACTATTCGCGGCGCATCTACGAGCAGAACGCCTACAAGACGCCGAAGGAGGTCATCCAGCGGCTGGCCGACGTCGTGGCGAAGAACGGCAATCTGCTGCTCAACATTCCGGTGCGCGGCGATGGCACGATCGACGAGAAGGAGATCGCGATCGTCGACGTGATCGCCCGATGGACCGCGCGCAATGGCGAGGCGATCTTTGCAACGCGGCCGTGGCGCAAGTTCGGCGAGGGCCCGACAAGGCCGCCCGAAGGCTCGCTTAACGAAGACCAGGCGAAGCCGTTCACGAGCGGGGACGTGCGGTTCACGCGCAAGGGGGATGCGCTCTACGCGATCTTCATGGAATGGCCGGAGCGGGAGAGTGCGATCGCGTCGCTCGGCGTCCGCGCATTGCCCGATGCAGTCATCGAAAATGTGCAGCTGCTCGGCGGACCGCCGCTGCAATTCCGGCGCGATGCGGATGCACTCCGAATCAGATTGCCATCGCCGAGTGACGGAACATTCACACCGGCGATACGCATTTTCGGCCGTGGACTTGTATGACGTTTATCGTCACCCCCGCGGAAGCGGGGGTCCCGCTGCCTTCAAGAATAGCGGGATTCCCGCTTTCGCGGGAATGACGAGTTGGCGAAAGATGCGCGAATGCGAAACCTTGTCTGCTCGCTTGCCCTCTTGCTCAGCATGACCTCCGCCGTCCATGCCGAGCATCGCCCGCGCGCTCGCGAGGCGGGGATCGTCATCGGCATTCTTCCGACCGGCCCGTTGAACGCGATCACCGATGTCGCGGGCGTGAAGGTCGGGCAGGTGACGATCGTCGAAGGAAGGAACATCCGCACCGGCGTCACCGCGATCCTTCCGCACGGCGGCAACATCTATCAGGACAAGGTTCCGGCGGGGTTCTCCGTCGGCAATGCGTACGGCAAGTTCATGGGCTCGACGCAGATCAAGGAGCTCGGCGAGATCGAAACTCCGATCCTGCTGACCAATACGCTGAACGTGCCGGAGGCCGCGGCCGGAATCATCGAGTGGACGCTCGAGCAGCCCGGCGACGAGCAGGTGCGGTCGGTCAATGCAGTGGTCGGCGAGACCAACGACGGCACGCTCAACGACATCCGTGCTCGCCGGGTACGGCCCGCGGACGCAATCGCCGCGATCGAGTCCGCAAAGGAAGGGCCGGTGCAGGAAGGCGCCGTCGGCGCCGGGACCGGAACCATCGCGTTCGGTTGGAAAGGCGGGATCGGCACCAGCTCGCGCAAGCTTCCAGCGAACCTCGGCGGCTGGACCGTCGGCGTGCTGGTGCAGACCAATTACGGCGGCGTGCTGCAGGTCGCCGGCGTGCCCGTCGGACAGGAGCTTGGACAATATTTTCTCAAGGACGAGCTATCGAAGGCGAGTGGCGACGGGTCATGCATCGTGGTCGTCGCCACCGACGCGCCGCTCTCCGACCGCAACCTCGAGCGGCTCGCGCGTCGCGGGCTGCTCGGAATTGCACGCACCGGATCGCCGATGACCAACGGCTCGGGCGAATATGCGGTCGCGTTCTCGACCAACGCGGACGTGCGCCGCACGCCCGAACGCCGAGCGCATCCGAGCCCGATCGTCGACGTGCCGAACGACCTCATGTCGCCGCTGTTCGAAGCCGCGGTCGAGGCGACGGAGGAGGCGGCGATCAATTCGCTGTTCGCGGCGACCCCGATGGATAGCAACGGCCATCACATCGAAGCGCTTCCGGTCGATCAGGTGGTGAGGCTCTACAAGCGGGCGCGGAAGTGACGCGCCCAATTCCGCTCATCCTGAGTAGCCGCTGAGCGAAGCCGAAGCGGCGTATCGAAGGACCGCCCTTCGATACGCGTCTTCGATGCGCTTCGCTTACTCAGCCGCTACTCAGAATGAGCGGTGACTTTTTATTTCATCCGGAGGATCACCGGAGCGCCACAATATGTGACCGTGACATCGGCCCTTGCCTCGAACGATAGCGCGCGCGCGCTCCCGGGCTTCATCCAGCGGACGTTGACGACGCGCTTGCCTGCCATTCCGGCGTAGCCGTTCCCTTCGCGCGCGCCGATCGTCAGCGTTTTGGTGCGCTCGTCCCACTTCAGCGGGATGCGGGAATATCGGCCGTGGAGGTACTGGCGGCTGGTGCCGTCGTCTTCGTAGAGCGAGAAGCTGCCGTCGGCCCCGGTGTAGACGTTGAGCGTGACCGGGGAGTGCGAATTGTTGCCGGTGTGCTGGATCGCGGGGCCGCTCGGGACGATCGAGCCGGCGCGGACGAACAGGGGCATGCGCTGGTACGGCGCCGCGGCGGTGATCGTCTGACCGCCGTGCATGCTCCGGCCCGAGTAGAAATCGTACCAGGTGCCCGCCGGCAAATAGACCTTGCGCGAGCGCACTTTGTACTCGGTGACCGGTGCGACGAGGAACGCAGGCCCGAACATATATTCGTCGCCGATGCCCCAGGTCTTCTTGTCGCCGGGAAAATCCATCACCAGCGCGCGCATGATCGTGCTGTCGTGGAAGTAGGTGTCGGCGCCGAGCGTGTAGATGTAGGGCATCAGCCGGTAGCGGAGGCGATCGTACCAGACCATCGAATTGTACGTCGGCGAACCGGTTGGCGAGAG
The DNA here is from genome assembly GCA_025980335.1 of Sphingomonas sp. Lineage (GTDB taxonomy): Bacteria > Pseudomonadota > Alphaproteobacteria > Sphingomonadales > Sphingomonadaceae > Sphingomicrobium. Next base: position 21,950 of record JAICXO010000003.1, read on the forward strand.
TTCGTAGATTTCGCGCTTGATGAGCTCACCGTGGCTTCGGAACACGGGCGAGAAGGCGCCGAACTGGAACCAGCGCGTGTTGAGCTCGCGCCATTCGGCAAGGTCCGGCGGCGTTGGCTTCTGAAAGCGCGGCTCCATCGTGTAGCCGCCGATGTCGTGGCTCCAGTTGGGATCGCCCGACAGCGAGAAGTTGAGCCCGGCCGAAATCTGCTCGCGCAAATTGTCCCACCGCGACGCGACGTCGCCCGACCAGACGGCGGCGCTGTCGCGCTGGATGCCGCCGAATGCAGAGCGCGTCAGGATGAAGGGGCGGACGTCCGGCTTGTCGGCAATCTGGTGCTCGTGGACTCCATCGACGTGCATCAGCGGATATGAGTTGAAGTTGGGTTCGGCAGGCCCCAGCGCCGTCGGTCCCATGCGCCGCGCAGTTTCCGCAGGCGAGATGTTCGAGTGAAAGTCGGGCTCGTCGGAATCGAGCCACCAGGCGTCGAAGCCTTTGCTCTCGATTCCGTCGCGGACCTGGCTCCAGTACAGATCGCGCGCCTTCGGATTGTACGGGTCGTAAAAGGCATTGAAGTAGCCCGGGCCCACCCAGTCGAGGTACATGAGCTTGAGGTAGTCCGGGTCAGTCGGCTCCTCAGGCCGCGGGTTCGCCATGCGGTCGAGCATGCCGTCAATCGAGTCGAGTGCCTGGTAGTTCGGGATGCCCTTGTAATATTTCGCCCACACCGAGATCATGACGTGCGCGCCGTTGGCGTGAATGTCGTCGACCATTCCCTTGGGGTCGGGGAAGCGCGCGGGGTCGAAGCACTGGCAGCCCCATTGGTCCTGCGGCCAGTAGAGCCAATCCTGCACCATATTGTCGAGTGGTAGGCCGCGCTTTCGATATTCGTGGAGCACGCCGAGCAGCTGGTCCTGCGTCTCGTACCGCTGGCGGCTCTGCCAGAATCCGTAAGCCCATTTGGGCAGGATCGGCGCCTTGCCGGTGAGCGCGCGATAGCCGGCGATCACGCCGTCCATGCTGGTACCGGGAATGAAGTAATAATCGACTGCGCGCGCGAAGTCGGACGAGAGGGTAAGCGAGTGCCGGTCGGCTTCGGGACGCGGATTGTCGTGGAGCAGTGCGATGTAACCCGAGTCCGGCTCCCATTCGACGCGGATCTTGTGCGGCGTGCCGGCGGCGAGCTCCACGTCGAAATTATGGTACCAGGGATTCCAGTTCTGGCGCCAGCGGTCGAGCACTTCGCGGCTGTCGACGAAGACCTTGAAATAGCTCGAGCCGTAGAGGCGGAAGCGGTGCAGGCCGCCGGTGAGCGGCACGACCGTGCCTTCCCAGGTGACGTGCAGTCCGGGCACCGTCTGTTGCATGTCGGGGGTGCGGGTTCCGGCGGGCCAGCGGTTCACGTCTTCCAGATACTGGAGCTGGATGGTCGGCTCGTTGCGCTTCGCGATCGTCTTGCCCTTGACCGAGTAGGTTGCGGTCCAGCCGCTGCCGCCATTCACCTGCAATCCGTCGTCCGGAGCGCCGGCGTAGGTGTAGGGCTTAGGGTCGCCGAAGCGGGTGACGGAATCGTTGTCCCACAGCAGCCCATAGTTGCGCGTCGAGACCACGAACGGGATCGCGACGTCCACGTTGTGCTGGGCGAGCACGACGTCATCGCCGTTGTAGTTCATCTGGCCGAACTGGTGCTGCCCGAGTCCGTAGAATCCCTCGTCGGTGCCGCGGTTGAACTGCTGCGAGATCGACAGCCACGGCACGCCTTCCGCGCTCGCCGGCGCGAACGAAGGCGGAGCGGTTTGCGCGAGCACGACATGGCCCGCGGCATCGCGGAAGCTCACCTTGCCGTTCTGCAGATCGACGTCGGCGAACGCCTTGCCGGTGCTGAGGGTCACGGTGCCGCCGTTTTGCGCGACCGTGAATCCGGCGACGGGCTTTGCCCTGACCATCAGGCTCGCGGGTAATTGCACGTCGGCCGTGGGCGCTTCGGTCACGCGAATGATCCCGTCGGCGTAGGCCTGCAGCCGCACTTGCGGGCCGGTCGCCGGGGTGACGACGATGCCGGTATCGGTCCGCTGATAGCTCTGCGCGAGCGCGGGCGTGCTCGCGCTCGCGAGCACCAGGGCCATCACTGCAAGTCTCATCGATAGGTCCCCATGCGCACCTTGAGCAGCACGGGCTGCGTGAGGTTTAGTCCGTAGTCGGTCTGGTCGCCGTTCCAGCGGCGTTTCATCGCCCACCGGCCGTTCTCGAACGTGCCTTCCTCGACGTCGAGGAACTGGACGTTGTCGCCACCTGCCGGCTTGTCGACCGCGAACTTCAACCGGAGGTCGGCTCCCGCCACGAGGAATTCGTCGGGACCGAGCTGGACGACCGCGGCGCCGCCGACCGGAAGCTCCTTGTTCGGGTTCGGCGGCATGTCGATCCACGTCCAGTCGCGCTCGCCGAACGACCACATCCCGTACATTGCGCTAATCTTCCACCGTCCCATCACCTGCGACTGGTCGGAGCCGTCTTTGGGCTTGGCGAAGCCGATCGTCGGATGCTCGAACGCGAGGCGTGCCCAGTCGCGGTCGATCGGCGCCAGCAGCCGGTAATTGCGCGCGAACGCTTCGATGGTGTCGTGGTCGAGCTGCTTCGCGCCGAGCGGGAAGTTGGAATAGCCGGTCGCGTCCATGCCGAACGGCGACCAGCCGATCGCGCCGTTACCGAGCGCCAGCCACAGGAAGCGGGCGTAGGCGACGTCGTTGCCGGTCTCGGGAACGAACAATGCGTTGTCCGGCCGGCGGTAGTCGCCGAGCCACGCCGCATATTTGGCATAATCGCGGTCGTAGATGTCGGGCGCTTCGACCGCGACGTGCGGCGCCGCGGCCTTCCAGATGTCGATGACGTTCCAGTTCGGCCCGCCGCTCGCGCCGTACTGGGCGCCCTCTTCCTTGAACGGGTCACTGAGCGCTGCGTTGACGTATATCGGAAGGTCGAGCTCGGCCTGCCCCGCGGCGGCGACCTGGTCGACGTAGCGCGCGGTGACCCAGGCATTGAACGCCTGATCGGCCTTCCAGCCGTACACCTGCGCCCAGGTGCCGCTCTTGTGGATCTTGCGCGCGAGCTGGGCAGGGATCGGCTGCGCGAACAGCCGGTTGGCTTCAGGCGAGAAATCGCGCGCGGAGCCGTAGCTGCCGGTCTCGTTCTCGACCTGGACCATGATGACGGTGTGCTGCGGATCGATGTCGCGGATGTGCCGCATCAGCGCGGCGAAGGCGCGGCTGTCCGCCTGGAGCGTCGAGCTCGCGAGCGGCGTCAGCACGTAATGCGTCTTGCTGTCCTTGGTCATCATGCGCGTGAAGCGCTTCGTGTCCGACTTGACCCATTCGGGCGCGTAGCCCGGGGACGTGTTCTTGAACGCGCCGAACCACAGCAGGACGAGACTCACGTTATGCTGGCGTGCTTGCGGAATGAGCGCGTCGACCCAGGAGAAATCGAACCTGCCTTCGATCGGTTCGATCTGTTCCCATGCGACGGGGATCTCGACGGTGTTGGCGTGAAGCTCGTCGATCACCGGCCAGACCTCGGGCAGCATTGCCGGATAGTTGCTGCTGTTGTTGGTCTGCGCCCCGAGCATCAGGAACGGCTGCCCGTCGACCAGCAGCGCGTGCTTGCCGTTCGCTTCGATCACCCGTGGAAGCGGTGAGGCTTCCGCGAATAGCGACGCGGGCGCCAGCAGCAGCAAGGCTCCGATCACAAGCGCGCGCAAGCTTCGCATGATTCTCCCCTCCGCGGTTTGCATTGCCGGTTGGTAGCGCTAACGCAAGAGCCGAACGGAAGCGAAAGGGGAGGGGAATGGCTCGTTTGCTCGCGTCGCTCATTGTGATCCTGATGGCAGCGGGATTCTGTTCCACGGCCGCGCTCGGCGAGACCACTCAGGAGGTCGTCAACAAGGCGCCCAACGGTCTCGCGCTCACGCCGCCGATGGGCTGGAACAGCTGGAACAAGTTCGCCTGCGACGTGAACGAGCGGACGGTCCGCGACACGGCCGACGCCATGGTCTCCTCGGGCATGCGCGACGCGGGCTATCAATATGTCGTGATCGACGACTGCTGGCAGGGCCCGCGCGACGCAAACGGCTTCATCACTGCCGACGCGAAGAAATTTCCGTCGGGGATCAAGGCGCTCGCCGACTACGTCCATTCGCGCGGGCTGAAGTTCGGAATCTATTCGGATGCGGGGCGGCTGACCTGCGGTGGCCGGCCGGCGAGCCAAGGCCACGAATATCAGGACGCGATCACCTACGCGCGCTGGGGTGTCGATTATCTGAAATACGACTGGTGCAGCACCGGCGATCGCAATGCGCAGGAGGCCTATGCGGTGATGGCCGATGCATTGCGTGCAAGCGGCCGTCCGATCGTCTTCTCGATGTGCGAATGGGGCACCGCCAAGCCGTGGCTTTGGGCGAAGAACACCGGCAATCTTTGGCGCACCACGGGCGATATTTTCGACAGCTTCGCGACCAAGGACCCGAAGCGCGACTGGGCGCATACGGTACTCCAGATCGTCGACTTGAATGAGCCGCTGTGGCCGTTCGCAGGGCCCGGGCACTGGAACGACCCCGACATGCTCGAGGTGGGAAACGGCGGGATGAGCCCGACCGAATATCGCGCGCACTTTTCGCTTTGGGCGATGATGGCTGCGCCGCTGATGGCCGGCAACGATGTCGCGCACATGGACGATACGACGAAGTCGATCCTGCTCAACAAGGACGTGATCGCAGTCGACCAGGACACGCTCGGACAGCAGGGCCATCGCGCGTGGAAGGACGGCGACAGCGAGGTTTGGGTGAAGCCGCTCTCGGGCGGCGCCAAGGCGCTGCTGCTGCTCAACCGCGGCGAGACTCCGGTGACGATCCGCGCGAGCGCCGATCAGCTCGGCTGGCCGGCTGGCGTTCGCGCCACTGTCCGCGACCTGTGGGCGCACAAGGACCTCGGCCGCTGGACCGGTTCGATCGAAGCGACGGTCGAACCGCACGGCGTCGCGATGTTCAGGGTCGCTCCCTAGACCTTCACCGCGCTCGCATAGTCGCGGATCACCGCTTGCGTCGACCTGTCGACGTCGAACACGCTGTACCAGCCTTGCGGCTCGTGCGGCGGGTCGCCGACGTAACTGGTATCGCTGCGGCGGAAATGGTGATCGGGATGCTGCGCCCGGCCTTCACCGCCCCACGCCCAGAAATTGCAGCCTTGCAGCGGCCCGCCGGAGTGGACGCTGTCGAGCACGGCGGCGTAAATCAGCTGATAGAAGCGGTCCTTGTACGTCGTCGGCGTGCCCGGCTCGAAGCTCCCGTGGTCGCGGGGGAAACCGAACTCCTCGATCACCAGCGGCTTGTTCAGCCCGCGTGCGATGCCGAGCTGCTGCGCGATATAGTCTCGGGTGTTCTTCTCGACGGTCGGCCAGGTGCCGGGAAGGTCCTTCGGGTTGGCCCAGCTCCAGTTCTGCGGCCAGATGTGGGCGGTCACGTAATCGACCGACGGCGAGCGGTGCGCGTCAACGACGCACTGCGCATCGTTGAGGCATCCCTGAGTGCCCTCGCTCCCGGTCGAGACGAGGTGGTTGCGGTCGATGGACTTGATCAACCGCGCGGAGCCGTCGATCCACGCGAGATAGGCCTTCATGTGCTTGCGCCCGATCTCGTCACCTCCGCCCGGTCGCGGCTCGTTGGCGAGTTGCCAGGCCATGATCGCCGGATCGTCGCGGTACAGGCGCCCCGTAACCGTGTTGCGGCGCCCCACTACCGCGCGCACGTAATCGTCGAACATCCGCACGGCGGCGGCATGGCCGTAGAACTCGGAGCTCATGTCCGCGAACTCGGGCCAGGGGTGCGCCGGGTCGTTCATGTTGATGTAGCGGCCGCCGTTGGTCCAATAGAGATAGGTCATCATGCCCCCGGACCACTCCCAGAAGTTGGTCAGGTAAATGACCGCCGTCATCCCGCGCTTACCCATCTCTGCGAGCGCATGGTCCAGGCCTCTGAGCAGCGTCTCGTTGAAATGGCTGGTACGGTTGCGAAACGTCGGCCGGACCGAATTCTTGAGCGGCGAGAATTCGCTGCTTCCGAGGATGCGGATGTTGTTGATTCCGAGTGCTGCCAGCCGATCGAGCTCGCGCTTCAGCCGGTCGCGGTTTCCGATCGGTGCGTCGGCTCCCAGGTAGGCCGCGTACCACATGTTCGTTCCGGCGACGCGAAATGGTGCGGCACCGTTGACGAAACGGGCTCCGCTCGTGCGCACAAAGTGCGGGGGCCGCGATGGAGCCGCCAGCGCACCGGCCGCGCCGACCACTGCCGACGCTCCGACAAGCAAGTCGCGCCTGGTGATTTCCACAGCCATCGGTCCCTCCCCGTTTGCCCGGAGGCTATTCGACCAGACGCGGCCGACGCAAGATAGCGCTAACATCGAAGGCTGAATGTCGGCCGCTCGACATGCGTATCCATACCTGTTGCCGCCGCGCAACGCATCTCCGTGAATCGCACGGGATTCGAGCGGCCGATTGACTGCTGTTGAACTTTGCATACGAATGCATGCTGCTCACGAAAGTGGGCGGGGAGAGTTGCGACATCAAAGGCCCAGCCGCCGCTGAAGCATAAAGATATGCAATGCGGCGCTTGTCTCAGGCCGCCATTGGTAGCGCTACCACTCCGCTCGACTCGGGGGCCCCGGGAACGGGTTCGAGGGGAGAAAATTATGTTCGGATGCTCGGCACGGACTGCGCGTGTGTTGCGCTGTGGTGCATCGACGATGGTTCTCGGCGCAGCATTGCTGCAGGCCAATCCCGCGTTCGCGCAGGATCAGGATCAACCTGCCGCGAAACCGCTCAGCGGGTCGACCAGCCCCAACGCGTCGAAAACTCCAGCCAGCGCGCCCGACAAGAGCACGATCATCGTCACCGGCACGCGACGCGCCCTGCGCACGTCGCAGCAGATCAAGAAGAACGCCGACACGGTGGTCGACTCGATCACTGCTACGGACATCGGCGCATTCCCCGACAAGTCCGTCGCCGAGGCGCTCCAGCGGGTTCCGGGCATCACCGTCAACCGCTTCGCCGCGACCAGCGACACGGCCCACTTCTCGGCCGAGCCGTCGGGCGTCATCATCCGCGGCCTTCCGCAGGTGCGCTCCGAATTCAACGGCCGCGATACGTTCAGCGCGAACAGCAGCCGCGGCCTCGACTGGACAGATGTGACGCCGGAGCTCCTCGCCGGCGTCGACGTCTACAAGAACCAGACCGCCGACATGATCGAGGGCGGGATCGCCGGCACTGTCGATTTGCGCACGCGCGTGCCGTTCGACGCTCCGGGCCAGCTGATCCAGATCGGCGCGCGCGCCAACTACGGCGACCTGTCGAAGAAATGGACGCCCGATCTCAACGGCTTCTACAGCAACCGCTGGCAGACCGGGATCGGCGAATTCGGAATCATGGGCGATATCGCCTATTCGCACGTGAACACGCTGTCGCAGGGCATCCAGTACGGCCGCACGGCGATCGTCACCAACGGTCAGCCGGATTGGCCGACGACGGCCTACTTCCCCGCCTCGATCGAGTTCCTGAACACGGAATATGACCGCAAGCGCTACGGCATTTCAGCTGCCGCGCAGTGGAAGAGCAACAGCGGCAAGATCATCGCAACCGGCCAATATCTGCGCTCGCTCTACAAGAACGCGTGGAAGGAACGGAACTTCGGCGACTGGAACCTCGGTCCCGATCTCTACGGCTACAACGTCCGCACCATCATTGAAGGTCCGCTGAACGGACCCGGCAACCTCAGCGGCCGCGTTCCGGTCGTGATGCCCGGCACGCCCGACTTCACCTTCGATTCGAACGGCAACTTCCAGAGCGGGACGGTCGGTCGCGACGGCAGCAACTTCTGGTGGGGCGCTCCGCCGAACTGGAATGGGGCCGGCTCGCCTCCTGCGCCAGGCATCAACGTCGGCTACGGCGTCAATGACCAGGGCCAGCCGATGTTCAACTCGTGCATCCCCGGCGACACGCAGGCGATCGGTTGCGTCTACGGCCCGAATGGGAACGCGGTCTATCCGCCCGAAGTCGGCACCGGCAGCCGAATCAACCAGAACCGCGACATGACCGAGGACGCGGCGCTGAACGTGAAGTGGAATCCGACCGAGGACCTCCACTTCAACTTCGACGGTCAGTACGTGAAATCGAAGGTCGACAATTACGACCTTTCGGTCGAGTTTCGTTCGTTCGCCAATGTCGCCCTCGACGCGACCGGCGATCTTCCCAGGATCACGCTCAGCGATCCGACCAACGTCAACCAGTCAGCCGGCGGCCTGTCCAACCCGGACAACTGGTATTTGCGTTCGGTCCAGGACCACCTCGAGAACAGCAACGGGCGCGAGCTCGCGTTCCGCGGCGACGGCGAGTGGGATTTGCACGGCGACTGGCTCAACAGCCTCAAGTTCGGCGGCCGCTACTCGGATCGCAAGCAGCTGGTGCAGTGGAGCACCTACAACTGGCAGAACGTCGCCAACACCTGGACCGACTGCGATCCCAGCGGTTCCGGCACTAACCCGCACCCGTATTGGAATCTCGACAGCACCGACATCGGCGGCGTCTGCGGTCAGACCGGCGAGGTCTTCAAGGGCTATCCTGCCGGTTTCTACGAGGTCGCGCCGTTCGGCTCGAACTTCTTCGGCGGGACGCTCGGCAAGTTCCCGTTCGTTCCATTCAGCTTCCTCGATGCGCACAAGGCTGACCTGTTCAGCCAGGAACTGACCGGCGTCGGCACCTTCATTCCGATCTGTCAGCGAAACGGACAGTTCCCGACTGTCGCGACGGAGCTGCCCAACAGCTGTTTCTCGCCAGACGAAATCGACAAGGTCGACGAGACCACCAAGGCTGCGTACGCGATGATCAAGTTCGGCGGCCCCGACGCGATGCTCGGCGGGCTCAAGATCAGTGGCAACCTCGGGCTCAGGTATGTCGAGACGAAGGACGTAAGCTCGGGCGCGGTCCGTTATGCGACTGTCGCCGGCAATCCTGCTCTTTGTCCGCCCACTCCGCTCGTGCCGGGCGGCCTGACAGGCACCGGCGTGCTCGATACGTCTCATGGTCAGCCGACGGGGGCGCCGTGGCCGGCGTTCTGCTACCTTTCACCCCAAGACATCGCTTTCGCGAGCGGCGGCGGCGCGGAGAGCACGGCCAATAACAGCTTCCACAACTTCCTGCCCAGCTTCAACCTGCGAGTCGACTTCTCGCCGAAGTGGCTGATCCGCTTCGCAGTTTCCAAGGCGATCTCGCGGCCCGACATGGGCTTCCTGAAGAACTACATGGGCCTGAGCATGAGCTTGCCGAACGGCAACGATCTCACCGACACGCGGTGGATCCTGGGTCCGGACGGCAAGCCGATCGGCGTCAATCCGACTTATACGGCGAGCGCCTACAACCCGTACCTGAAGCCGACCAGCGCATGGCAGTACGACGTCTCGCTCGAGAATTATTTCGGAAGCGTCGGACAGTTCAGCGTCGCCGCCTTCTACAAGAAGTTCGACGATTACATTCAGTATGGCATCTTCAACGTCGACGTGACCAACGGCGGCACGACCCGCACCGTCCAGGTGACAGGTCCGGCGAACGGCAAGGGCGCGACGATCAAGGGCGTCGAGGTCGATTACCAGCGCTTCTTCGACTTCCTGCCCGGCGTGTTCAGCGGGCTCGGCATCCAGGCGAACGCTACCTACGTGAAGAATAGCGGAGTTCCGAATGCGAACCTCACTCCGGTGGGCGCGAACGGACAGACGACCAATGCGGGCAATGCCGGCACGGCGCTCGATCCAGGGACGCTCGAGGGCCTTTCGAAGTGGACTTACAATCTCGTCGGCATGTACGAGAAGGGCAGGGTCTCGGCCCGCGTCGCGTACAACTGGCGCTCGAAGTATCTGGTCACTGCGGTCGACTGCTGCGTCTATCTGCCCGTGTGGCAGGAGGGCGCTGGGTTCCTCGATGCGTCGATCCGATACCGGCTGACCAATTCCATCGAGTTGAGCATCGAAGGCACCAACCTGCTCAACACGAAGACGAAGCTGCTGCAGCAGGTGGCCGACAAGGACAGCGACATCAACGGCGACGGGGTTCCGGACGGCAAGGTCGTCCTGACGCCGAACGCCTACTTCCAGAACGACCGGCGCCTGATCCTCGGCGTCCGCTGGAAGATGGCAGGTGGCGAAGCGCCGCCGCCGCCGCCGCCGCCGCTTCTGCCGCCTCCGCCGCCGCCGATGGCACCGGCGACGCAGACCTGCGCAGACGGATCGGTGATCCTGGCGACGGCTGTATGCCCGGCTCCGCCGCCTCCGCCGCCGCCACCACCGGCGGCGTCCACGTCGGGAGAGCGCGGGCTCTAGCGGCGACACTCGCAACTGATGCTGCCTGAAGGGGGTGTCGCTTCCAACGAAGCGGCACCCTTTTTCATCCCCGGAGGGGTGACGGCGCGGCGGTTCTACAGTAGCGCCAGGCTCGCTGGCAGCATGGACGGGACGTGGACCAACCCCTTGAAATCGTGATCCTTGGCGGCGGGACGGCTGGGTGGATGACGGCCGCGGGCCTGGCGGCGATGCTGCCGCGCAGCCGCTGCACGATCCGGCTCGTCGAGTCCGACGAGATCGGCATCGTCGGCGTCGGCGAAGCGACCCTGCCGCCGATCAAGAACTTCAACGATTCAATCGGAATCGACGAAGCAGACATGATGCGGGCGACGAACGCAACGTTCAAGCTCGGCATCGATTTCGTAGACTGGGGGTTCGAGGGCTCCTCCTACGTTCACCCGTTCGGGATTCATGGAGCGGCGGACTCGGGCCACCGTTTCCATCACCAATGGCTTCGCTCGCGCGCCGCGGGCCGCGATTGGAGCGTCGAGGATTTCTCGTTCGCCATTGCAGCTGCGCGCGCGAACCGCTTCGCGTTCCCGGCGTCAAACAAGCAGGCGATCAACTCGACCTTCGCTTACGCCTACCATTTCGACGCGAGCCTCTATTCCAAATATCTGCGGCGCATCTCCGAGCCGCGCGGCGTCAGCCGGATCGAAGGCAAGGTCCGCGACATCGAGCAGGATCCGGAGAGCGGGGATATCCGCGCGCTGGTGATGGAATCGGGCGAGCGGATCGCCGGCGACTTCTTCATCGATTGCTCGGGCTTCCGTTCGCTGATGTTGGCCGGCAAATTGGGCGTCGAATGGGAGGATTGGTCGAAATGGCTCCCGTGCGACCGCGCCCTCCCGCTGCCGACGGAGCGCTGCGGCGACCTCACGCCTTATACGCGCGTGATCGCGATGAAGGCGGGCTGGCGCTGGCGCATCCCGCTGCAGCACCGCACCGGCAACGGTTACGTGTTCTCGAGCCGGTTCATCGATGAAGACAAGGCGCGCGAGGAGCTTCTCCAGAGCCTCGATGAGCCCACGCTCGCCGAGCCGCGGCTGCTCAAGTTCCAGGCCGGCCGGCGCCTCAGCTCGTGGCGGCGCAACTGCCTTGCGGTGGGACTGTCGAGCGGCTTCCTCGAACCGCTCGAATCGACCAGCATTTATCTGATCCAGGTCGCGATCATGCACCTGCTGCCGCTGCTTCCGACGCGCCGACACGATCAGCGGCTCGTCGACGAGTTCAACCTCAGGATGGATGTCGAATATGAGCGAATCCGCGACTTCCTGATCCTGCACTATCATCTGAACAGCCGCCAGGATTCGGAGCTGTGGCGCTACTGCCGGTCGATGGACGTGCCCGAGAGCCTCGAACGCAAGATGCACCTGTTCCGCCACTCGGGCGTGGTGCCGCAGTACAAGGACGGGCTGTTCACCCCGCCGAGCTGGCTCGCCGTCTTCCTCGGCCAGGGCCTCATGCCCGAGCATTACAATCCGCTCACCGACGCAATGCCGCTCGAGCAGCTCCTCGACGAACTCGGCGAGCTTCGCGCGGACATAAGCGACCGCGTCGAGGAGATGCCGAGGCACGCGTCGATCCTCGTCCGCTATGCCAATGCCGCGCAGCCGAGCGATGCGCTTCTCCACGAGGCGGAAATGCGGCTGTGACGGATCGCGTGCAGTCCGTCGCGGTGGTCGGGCGCGATGCCCCGCTGTGGCTTACCGCCGCCGCACTGCAGCGGGCGCTGGGCCGCACGGGTTTGCGCGTTCACGCGGTCGAGCTCGACACGCGCATCGCCGAGGTCGACGTCTATGCCGCGCTGCCGTCGCTCCGCGGCCTGCACCGGCTGCTCGGTCTCGACGAAGACCTGGTCCTGCGCGTCTGCCGCGCGGTGCCGATGGTGGCTCAGCGCTTCTCGAACTGGGCCAAGGGAGCGCCGCCGTTCCTTCTCGCCTACGACGACGAACCGCCGCCGGGAGGCGACCTGCCCTTCATTCAATATTGGGCGAAGGGAATGATCGCGGGCTTGCGTGTCCCGATCGGGGATTTCTCGCTCGGAAGCGCATGCGCGCGGCTCAACAATCTGCCTATCGCGCCGAGCGAGTCCGCGGGATTGTCGGCGAGCTACGGCTACCATCTCGACGCGCCCGCTTATTGCGAGCTGATCAAGCAGCTTGCGCTTCGTCTCGGCGTCGAAGTCTCCGGCGCCGGGGTGCGCAACGTCGATGTGGAGGGCGACTCCATCGCTGGGATCGAGCTTGCGGACGGGACCCGGATCGCCGCCGATCTCTATATCGACGCCTCCGGAAGCGAGGCGCGGCTGATTGGACGACTGGAAAGTGCCGAATTCGATTCGTGGGGCGACTGGCTGCCGTGCGACCGCATGCTCGCCGTCTCGGGTCCGCGCTTTCCGCGCCTGCCGGCGTTCAGTCAGGTTTCGGCGTTCGACGGCGGCTGGGTCGGCCTGTTCCCGTTGCAGGACCGGACGCCGCTGATCGCCGTCTACAATTCGACCACAGTCGGCGACCAGGACGTCATTGCGCGCGCCGGGGTGATCGCGCGAATGCCGATCAGCGGCGACGCGGTGGTGAGCGAGCTCCGTCGCGGAATCCAGCGTTTCCCATGGATCGGCAACTGCATTGCGATCGGCGAATCGGCGGTCGCCCTCGACCCGATCGATGCCGTCCAGCTGCAGGTGACGCACGGCTGCATCTCGCACCTGATGAGCGTGTTCCCGGCGACCGCCGGCGAGTTCCCGGAAGCCGAAGCTTACAACCGCTCGATCCATAGCTTCGGATCGAACCTGCGCGACTTCCAGGCCGCCCATTATCTGCTCAACCGCCGCTTCGATGATCCGTTCTGGGACCGGCTGCGCGATTCCGGCCCGCCGCCGGGCCTCGAGCGCAAGGCCGACATGTTCGAAGCCCGCGCGCTCGTCCCGCTCAACGATGATGAATCCTTCGACGAACAGCGGTGGTCGGCGCTGCTTCTCGGGTGCGGGGTGGTTCCGCAGGGCTATGACCCGCGTGTGGATGCGCTTGCCGACCAGATGCATGTCGCAAAGGTGCAGGGCCGATTGCGCGAAGTCGCCGAACTCGCGCGCCGAATGCCGTCTGTCGAGCAATTCCTCGGGCTGGACCAACCGGCGGCGGCGCAGGTAAGCGGCTGACCATGCAGGCAATTCGCGACATCGTCATCGTCGGAGGCGGCACCGCCGGGTGGATGGCCGCCGCCGCGCTCGCAAAGAGCGTCGGTACGCAGCAGCACCGAATTACGCTGATCGAATCGGCCGAGATCGGCACCGTCGGCGTCGGCGAATCCACGATCCCCCCAATCCAGCTGTTCAATAAGCTCCTCGGGATCGACGAGGACGAGTTCGTCCGCGAGACCAACGCCACGTTCAAGCTCGGCATCCAGTTCGTCGACTGGCGGCAAATCGGCGCGAGCTATTTCCACAATTTCGGGCTGCTCGGAGCCGACCTCGGCACCGGAATTTCATTCATCCAATACTGGCTCCGCTGGGCCCAGTCGGGGGGCGATCCGGATCAGCTGCGCTTCAGCGCCGAGGCACTCGCGGCGCGTGCCGGCAAGTTCGGCCGCGCGCCGCAATCGACCGATCGCAAGCTTCCCAACGTCAACTACGCGTTCCAGTTCGACGCCTCGACCTACGCGGCTTACCTGCGGCGCTACTCCGAGCGCCGCGGGGTCGTTCGGCGCGAAGGCAAGGTCGTCGGAGTCCGCCAGAACGGCGACACGGGCGACATCGAAGTGGTCGAGATGGAGGATGGATCATCGATCCGCGGCGACTTCTTCGTCGATTGCACCGGCTTTCGCGGGTTGCTGATCGAACAGGTGTACAAGGCCGAGTTCGAGGATTGGAGCCATTGGCTTCCGAACGACCGCGCAGCCGCTGTGCCTGCCGAGCGCATGGCTAATCCATCGCCATTCACGGTGGCGCAAGCGCGCGAAGCGGGGTGGCAGTGGCGTATTCCGCTGCAGCACCGCACCGGTAACGGCTACGTCTTCTGCAGCAGCTACATCTCGGACGATGAAGCGTCGTCGCGGCTGATCGACTCGCTCGAAGGCACTGCGCTTGCCGATCCGAAGGTGCTTCGGTTCAAGGCCGGCCGCAGGAAGGCTCATTGGGTCAAGAATTGCCTGGCGCTGGGGCTGTCGAGCGGGTTCCTCGAGCCGCTCGAATCGACCAGCATCCACCTCGTCCAGGCGGCGATCAGCAAGTTCCTCGATTATTTCCCGCAGCGCGAGCCCGATCCGATCCTGATCGATCGCTTTAACGATGAAATGCGCTTCCAGTACGAATCCATCCGCGACTTCATAATCGCGCATTACAAGGTGACCGAGCGGGAGGACACGGAGTTCTGGCGCTACTGCAAGCACATGAGCATTCCGGACTCGCTCGCCGAGAAGATCGAGCTGTTTCAGCTGCGCGGCGAGGTGAAGCCGAAATGGTCCGACATCTTCACCGAAGTGAGCTGGTTCGCGATTCTCTACGGCCAGGGACTGGTGCCGGCGGGCTATCATCCCGTGGCTGACGCGATGTCGGAGGATGACCTCGAGCTCACTTTGTCACGCATCCGTTCGGCGATCCGGCAGCGGGTCGATTCGCTTCCATCGCATGCAGATTACATCCGCAGCTGCTGCGCGGCCCAGCCGGTGACGACCGCCGCTTGACCTGGGCGGGAGTCGAGCTCGGCGGGACCAAGTGCGTCGCCATCCTCGCGCGCGGGCCAAACGAAGTTCTCGCACGCGAGACGGTGCCGACGTCCTCGCCCGAGGAGACGCTCGGTGCGATCGAGCACATTCTTGCCGAATGGAAGAAGCGCGAAGGGTTCGAGGCGCTCGGAATCGCGAGTTTCGGTCCGGTCGACCTGGATCCCGACTCCCCCACCTGGGGTCAGGTCCTGACCACGACGAAGCCTGGCTGGAGTGGCACAAACGTTGCGCCGCGGCTCGCCGAGCGGTTGGGGGTGCCGGTGGGATTCGAAACCGACGTCAATGGAGCGGCCATCGCGGAGATGCGGTGGGGCGCGGGCCGGGGCATGCGCGATTTCGCCTACATCACCGTTGGAACCGGCGTCGGCGTCGGGCTCGTCGTCAACGGCTCGCCGACACGCGGCTTTCTCCATCCCGAGCTCGGCCACATCAGAATTGCCCAGCGCGACCACGACCATTGGCACGGCGTCTGCCCTTTCCACGGCGCCTGCGTCGAAGGCCTCGCCTCGGGCCCGGCGATCAAGGCGCGGATCGCGCCGCGGAAGATCGACCAGATAGCGGCCGGCGATCCGGTGTGGAACTCCGTCGCCTGGGCGCTCGCCCAGTTGTGCCAGGCGATCGTCTGCGCCGCCGCGCCGGGCGCAATCGCGATCGGCGGCGGAGTCGCGCAAAGCCAGCCGCAGCTGCTCGGGAAGGTCGAGCGGATGCTCGTCGAATCGCTCACCGATTACATGCCGCTGCCGCGCGAGAGCGGCTATATCGTCGCGCCGGCGCTCGGCCGTGATGCGGGGCCGCTCGGCGCCATTGCGCTTGCGATGAACGCTAAGGCGTAGCGCCGATCAGCATGCGGGCCGCGGCGGCGTCGAGATGCGCGCCCGGGCTCAGCAGCAGGCAGTCGCCTGGCGCGGCGATCGCGTCGCCTGAGCGAATTTCGCCGTCGAGCGGAATTACCCAACGCTGCTGGTCGGCGAATTTATCCTCGAAGATCTGGACCAGGACGAACTGCGGACCGTCGACCAGCAAGCGTGGCTCGGCCGGAGCCAGATGTTGCGCCAGCGTATCGGGGTAGGGGGCGGCAAACGCGACCGCGATTGCATCGTCCAGGTGAAGCTCGCGCGGGCGGCCATAATCGTAGAGCCGATAGGTGACGTCCGAATTCTGCTGAAACTCGAGCAGCGAGATCCCCGCCCCGATCGCATGGATCGTGCCCGGCGGGACCATGAAGAAGTCGCCGCCGCGAACAGGGCGCCAATCCATCAGCTGCTCGATCGAGCCGTCGAGCGCCGCCGCACGAAGCTCGTCGGGCGAGACCTCACGCTTGAGCCCAAGCCCGAGATTCGCACCCGGCTCCGCGTCGAGAATGGTCCAGCATTCGCTCTTCCCGCGGGGCAGGCCGCGCGCGCGCGCCTGATCGTCGTTCGGGTGGACCTGGATCGACAGCCGCTCGCTGGTGAAGAGATATTTGACCAGCAGCGGCTGCTCGCCACCGCCGGTAAACCACACCTCACCGATGCGCTTGCCGGGGGGCGCGTCGAACATCGCGGGCAGCTCGGTCCGGCCCCACGGCTTTTCGACATAGCGTCGGTCCAGCTTCATGCGAGGACGCGGCGGAGGATCGGATCGATGACCGTGGCCATCGCGTCATATCCGGCCTCGGTCGGGTGCACGCCGTCATAAGAAAGACCTGGTTTCATCGCGCCCGTTCCATCGTCGAGCACCGGATGATAGTCGACCCAGGTCGCGCCGGTCTGATGCGCGACCCGTTCCAACCTGCGGTTCAGGGCGGCGATGGCGTTGCGGGTTTCGATCTGCGGTGCCCAGGGGAATTTGCCCGCCGGCGGCACCGACGCGATCAGCACCCTGATCCGCTGCCGCTGCGCAATATCCGTCATCGCGCGCACGTTGTTCTCGCTCATCTCCGCAGTCATCGGCCCGGTGTTCCCGGCGATGTCGTTGGTGCCGCCCATGATGTGCACCGCCTTTGGCCGAAGCGCGACCACGTCGCTCATCATCCGAAGCACCATTTGCGAGGTGGTCTGGCCGCCGATGCCGCGGTCGATGCGGCCGGGAGTAAAGATGGACGGGCGCTTGTCGAACCACCCTTCGGTGATTGAATCGCCCATGAACACCACGTCGACCGGCGCCCTCGATTCGAGCAGCGCGCGATTGTCGTCGGCATAATAGCCGACCATCCCGAAGTCGCGGCCGAACCAGCCGTGGAACCAGGTGGTCCAGTCCTCGCCTGGCGCGATCTTCTGCTTTGCGGATGCGGCGCTGGCCGCGAGCATCAGCGGCGCCGCGAGCGCGCTGCGGATCAGCGCCCGACGATCGAAATTCACAAGCGGTCCTCCAGCGAGCAGAGTTGCGGACGAAACGGGCCTTCGACCGTTACGCCGTTCGCATCGAACAGCACGTGCCGTTCGCCGTCGCGCGTGAATGCCGGCCATTGCGGAAGCTGGGTCCCGTTGGGATCGCCCGAGCGAATGAAGTTGGTCCAATAGGGCTTCAGCGACAGGCCCGGAGCGAAGGTCGAATTCCCGAATGCGTATGGGATCTCGGCCGCGTGCGACGTCTTGCCGCCATTCGGCGCAGAATCGAATTCATAACGCCAGACACTCGCGCCCTTGCCCGTGAGCAGCTGCGTGAGATGCTCCGCGGGACAGCGGAAGGTGACATCAGTGCCGATCTGCTCGTCGAGCGAGCCCAGCCGCGGATCGTCGGGCGGGGTCGGCTGGTCGGCATGATAATAAGCACGCGCGGCGGCTTCGTTCGGACCGAATGCCTCGGCGATCATCGCGTCTCGGTGCTCACGGTCCGAGCCGAACTCGATTCTGTTCGTGCCGACGATCACCGGCCGCGGCGGCGCCTGCTCGAGCAGCGTGCGCGGGTCAGTCGGAAACAGCTTTCGGTCGACCGTCGTCCGAAGCCACATCATGTCGTCGGATATGATCGCAGCGTCGTGGAGCTTGAGGTCGACCGCGAGCAGCGCGGGGACCGACTCGTGGCGCATCGTCTCGATGCTCCCACCCGCCTTGAGCAAGTCGTCGGCTTCCATTCCGATGCGCTCCGCATCGCTGAGACTCCGGAACGGCATTCCAAAGCCGGGGGTGCCGCTTTCCATGATCGCTTTCTCGAACAGTCCGCGCGCTGCCGGAGCGGCGAGGAGCAGGCTCACGTCCTGCGACCCGGCGGACTCGCCGGCGATGGTGACGTTCGCCGGATCGCCGCCGAACTTGGTGATGTTGCGACGAACCCACGCCAAGGCGGCGATCTGGTCCATGATCCCGTAATTGCCCGATCCGCCTTGCTCGGCAGTGAGCGCCGGGTGCGACAGGAAGCCGAAGATGCCGAGCCGGTAGCGAACCCCGACGATGACCACCTGCTTGCCGACATCCGACAGGACGATGTCGTTGGGGCCACCCGCGCGATTGCTTCCGCCGTGGATCCACACCAGCACCGGGAGCTTGCCCGCCAGCGAAGGCGTGCGGACGTCGAGCGTGAGGCAATCCTCCTTGCCGATCAGGTAATCGGAATAGTTCCACCCCTGGTTGTTCTGGAGGCAGGAGGCCGGCTGGGCCGTGGCATCGCGGACGCCATTCCACGGGATCACCGGCTGCGGCGGCTTCCAGCGCAGCTCTTCCACGGGGGGCGCGGCGAACGGAATGCCGCGGAACAGATAGCCGCCGCCGCTCCACTCCGAGCCGCGAACCGAACCGCCGTCGACGGGAACGATTTGCGCGGCCGCGGACGCTGACATGGCGAAGGCAGCAACGAACGCCAGCAACCTGATCCGCACCCGAACCTCCCCGATATGCACTCGAACGTTAGCGCTAACGCAATCGCTTGTGCGACCGATTTTTCGCTGCCAGTTTCGCGCGGAATTCGATCAAGAGGAAACGAGCGTGAAGCAACGGACCAGCGCGGGTGCAATCGGCGCCTTCATCATCGTGACCTGCTTGTTCTTCGCATGGGGTTTCATCACCGAGCTTAACGACCCGCTCGTGGCGGCGGTGAAGGGCATCTTCACGCTCAGCAAGTTCGACGTTCAGTTCGTCGCGTTCGCATTCTTCATTTCCTACGGCCTGATCTCATTTCCGGCCGCGGTCCTGCTGCAGCGCTTCAGGCCGATGCCGTCGATCATCGCGGCGCTGGTCACCATGGTGGTCGGCTGCGTGATTATCGTTGCCGCAGCCAACGCAGCGGTGTTTCCGTTGGTGTTGGTCGGCTTGTTCGTCTTGGGTTCCGGCATCACCATCCTGCAGGTCGCCGCGAATCCGCTCGTCGCCGCTCTTGGGAATCCGAAGTACAGCCATTTGCGCCTGACCCTGAGCCAGACGTTCAACTCGGTTGGAACGTTCATTGCGCCCCCCCTTGGCGCGCTTCTGTTCTTGAAGGGTGTGGAAGTGAAGGAGGGCACGGTAATTACACCCGCCGTCCGCGCTTCCGCTCTGGGCGGCATCAACACGGCATATTTGTGGCTGTGCGGAATGATCATTGTCCTGACTGTCTTCATGTGGTTGTCGCGCCGCACCGTCAGCTCGGCAGTGGGGCATAATGAGCGCAGCAGCGGCCAGACCCTCGGGGCGCTGATTAGCGATGCGCTGAGCTCTCGGTGGGCGCTATTCGGCGGAGCTGCAATCTTCCTCTATGTCGGCTCGGAGGTCGCGATCGGAACGCAAATGACGGCGTTCCTCAACGATAATGGAGTATGGGGCCTGTCCGATGCGCCGTTCCACGTGCCGTTGCTAGGTGCGGCGATGGGCAGCGACGGCGTGCATGGCGTGTCGGTCCAGGAAGCCGGCAAGGCGGTCGGCTTTTATTGGGGCGGCGCAATGGTTGGCCGCGCGCTCGGGTCCCTGCTGCTCGCACGAATCGAGGCATGGCGTCTGCTCACGGTCTTCACTGCGATTGCCTGCGCGATGTGCCTGTATGTCGCGGCGGTCGGCGGCGTGTCGGCCGGCTTCGTCGCGCTCGCCATCGGGCTGTTCAACTCGATCATGTTCCCTGTGATTTTCACGATAACGCTCGAGCGCTCATCCGCCAGCGCCGAGGCGACATCGGGGCTGCTGTGCACGGCAATTGTGGGCGGTGCCCTCATCCCTTTGCTCGTCGGCAAGGTTTCGGAGTTCACGAGCTATCACGCTGCGCTGATCGTCCCCGCCGTCTGCTACGCGGTGTTGTGCCTGTTCGCCATCGCCGCGCACCGCGCCCGCACGCACCTGCGCGACGAGCCCGCGGTCGCGACCATTCACTGACATGAGTTCCTCCCCATTGCGTAGCGATGGGGAGGGGAACCATTCACCGAAGAGTGAATGGTGGAGGGGTCCTCACCCCAATTACCCCTCCACCAGCTCCGCTGGTTCCCTTCTCCACGAGCTGCGCTCGCAGGGAGGAAATTGAGCTAGCCAGTCCCGACCATCCGCTCGATGAACTCGCTCGCAAGCGGAAGGCGGTCGGCGGCGGCCGCGTAGGAGCGGCGCAGCTCGGCCATTGCGCGGAGCACTTCGGTTTCGGGAAGTGCCATCGCGAGCGCCTCCGCCTCCGCGGGAATGATGTCCTGGCCGAGCATCACCGCCGCCCAGCTCGGAACGTCGAACAGCTCGTCGTTGTAGCGGAACACGCGGCCGTGCTCGCGAAACAGCTCAATCTTGTGCCGCAGCGTGTCGGGAAGCTCCATCTCCCGCACCTGCCGCCAGAACGGCTCGGGCCGGTTGTTCGCCGCATAGTGCAGGATAATGAAGTCGCGAACCGGCTCGTAGCTCGCCACCATGTAGCGGTTGTATTCGTCGCGCTCGACCGGATTGATTCCGCGCCCCGGGAAGAGGCCCAGCAGCTTCTGAATGCCGTGCTGGATCAGGTGGATGCTGGTCGATTCGAGCGGCTCGAGAAACCCCGACGAAAGGCCGATCGCAATGACGTTCGCGTCCCAGGCCTTCGTCCGCCGCCCCGCCTTGAAGCGAAGCCGCCTCGGCTCGGCGATCGGCGGCGCATCGAGCGTGTCGACGAGAATTCGTTCGGCCGCATCGTCGTCCATGAAAGCACTGCAATAGACGTGGCCGTTGCCGGTGCGATGCTGAAGCGGGATTCGCCACTGCCATCCCGCGGGATGGGCGGTCGAGCGCGTGTACGGCAGGAGCGGGTCGGTCCGCTCCGAGCCGACCGTGGCGGCGCGGTCGCATGGCAGCCAGTGCGACCAATTCTCAAACGGAACACCGAGTTGCTGCCCGAGCAACAGGCTGCGGAAGCCCGAGCAGTCGATGAACAGGTCGCCCTTGACGCGGCGATCGTCTTCCAGCCGCACGGCCGTCACGAACCCGCTTTCGCCGTCCTGCTCGACGCCGACGATCTTTCCTTCGATCCGCTCGGCGCCATGCGCCTCGGCATATTTGCGCAGGAAGCGACCGTATGCGGTCGCGTCGAAGTGGAATGCGTAGGCGATCTGCGACAGCGGGTTCGCGGGATCGGACGACGGATGGGAGAAGCGGTGGAGCGCCGCGGCGACGGCCGACATCGAGTAGCTCGCGAGCGGGCCCACCGAACGATTGCCGCGGTTGCGCAGCCACAGCTGATAGGTCGCAACGCCATTCAGCGGCCGTCCGATCTGACCGAACTGGTGGAAGTAGCGCTCGCCCTCGCGCGTCCAACCGGCGAACTCGATCCCGAGCTTGTACGCGGCGTGGGTCTCGCGAAGGAACTCGGCCTCGTCGATCCCAAGCTGGAGATTATATTCGAGGATCGGCGGGATCGTTCCTTCGCCGACACCGACCGTGCCGATCGCCTCGGATTCGACGAGGACGATTCGGCGTCCGCTCCCGCCCAGGAACCGCGCCAGCGCCGCGGCCGTCATCCAGCCGGCGGTGCCGCCGCCGACCACGACGATCCGTCTGATTGCACCCGCTTCGGCCATGCGCCGTCACTAGGGCGTTTAGGCGCGGATGGAAGCCCTACGGCTGCGTGTACGGAACCCAGTCGCCCAGGATGCAGGTCGGTCCGGCAATCACCGCGCCCGGCTCGCGTGCGCGGATGCGGTTGCCCCGGCAATATTGCGCGCCGTCCTCGGCATCTACGATGATCGAATTGAACTGGCTGAGCGCAGGGCAAGGCGCCGCCAGATGGCTGATGTAAACAGTCCTGCCGTAGCCGTAGGCGACCGTCTGCGGATCGATCACGTGAAGGTTCTCTGCGGGGTTCGTCGACACGCAGGTCTGCGCCGGGCCTGCGACGCGTCCGGCAGTCGCCGCCGCAAAGCCGCTTCCCGGCGGCATGGCGGGGCGTGAGCAGCTTGTCGCGAGAGCAGCGGCGGCGATCAGAATCAAAGCGCGCATGGGGGGCCTCCTTTGGGTGGAACGCACGACAGCTGCCGACCGGTTCCCGGGGAAAGAAATCCCGGGACCGTGTCGAAGTGAATGGCCTTGTACCAGCCTAAATCGTGGTCGGGGGGACGCGTTCCGCGCGGCAGCGGAAGGCGCGAGACGCTCTGGAAATAGGCAAGCGACGCGTCGCGCCACCATTTCGCTTCGACATATTGGCGGTCGAGCTTCGCGGCGACCGCGATGTGCCGGCCCGGGTCGACGAGCGGAGCAAGCGCCTGCCAGTCGGCTTTCGTCGAGCCGACGGTCGCGACACCGCGATCGTATCGAGCGACGAGCTCATTCCACAGGCTCCGGCCGGAGCGCATCCGATAGCTCCACGGCAGGTGGTGGAACCAAAGGAGGTAATCGTCGGGAATGCACTTGAGGTCGGCGAAGCAGCCGGCGACCGCCGGCGAATATTGCGCGACGGCATCGCTGCCGGTCGCCGTACGGTCGAAGCCGATCCCGTCCGCGTCCGCTCGATTGTAATAAATCGGGTTCCACAGCGGCGCCGGCTGATCGTCGACCCATGGACCGGGCCCATAATGATGATCGCTGGCCATCTGGTGGGCGAGCCCGAGCGGCGTCATATAATCCACGAGCGCCTGGCGCGACTTCAACATCATCGCAACTACTGGCCGGACGAGCCGCGGGTCGTTGCCCCACGTCATCCGCGTCCATTCTCCGGCGATCCGGCCCGGATCGGCCGACGGGTTCCACGCCAGCCGGCCGAACGCGTACCAGTTCGCCTGGTCGAAGTCCGAGCCGCTCCAGTCGCGGTCGCTTCCGGTGTTCGCGACGCCAGCAATCGCCGAAAGCGAATCCAATACCCTGGAGTCGCGCCGCGGCCGCGCGGTCCTGCTGCGCAACACCTCGGACCACATCGTCCCGAGATAGGCGAGACGCGTGCTCTCGCCGAGATATTCCTTGGTGATCTGCACTTCCATCGCGAGGCGCGTCCGCGCCATTGTGCCGAACAAGGGATGAAAAGGTTCACGGGGCTGGAAGTCGATCGGCCCGTTCTTCACCTGGAGGATGACGTTGCGGCGGAACTCGCCATCGAGCGGCTTGAACTCGTCGTAGGCCTGCCGCGCGCGATCTTCCTTCGATGCGTCCGAATAGACGAATGCGCGCCACAGCACGACGCCGTGATGCGGCGCGAGCGCGTCCGCGAGCATGTTCGC
>JAICXO010000121.1 GCA_025980335.1 Sphingomonas sp.
GCTGAACGGCAAGGCGGTCGGCTCCTACCTCGGCAAGGTCGAAGTCGCGCGCGGCGCGCAGAAGACCGATGCAGAGCAGTCGGTCAAAGCCATGCTTCTCGACCGCGGCGCAACCGCGAACTGCAAGCCCGAGCTCGAAATCTTCGCCGATGACGTGAAATGCGCCCATGGCGCGAGCGTCGGCGAGCTCGATCCGGTCCAGCTGTTTTATGCGGAAAGTCGCGGGATGGACCCGGCGAGTGCGCGCGCGCTGCTGCTCGAAGGCTTCGTGATGGGCCTGTGGGACAGCGCAAGCGAGCCCGACGCGATCCGCGAAGCTGCGCGGGCGGCGCTGAGGAGGTTGGTCTGATGGACGCCACCAATACTCCTCCCCCTCAGGGGGAGGTGGCAGCGCGAAGCGCTGACCGAGGGGGCCTGTTTCACACCCCCTCCGCCGAGCTTCGCTCGCCGGCTCCCCCAAGGGGGGAGTTGCTGTCGGTCCGCGACCAATTCCCCGCGCTCGGGGACTGGCATTACCTCGACAGCGCTGCGACCGCGCAGAAGCCGCAAGCGGTGATCGATGCGATCACCAACGCTTATGCGCACGACTACGCGACGGTTCACCGCGGCGTGTACGAGCGCTCGGCGAGCATGACCGACGCTTACGAGCGGGCCCGGGCAGCCTCCTCGAAGCTGATCGGCGGCGAGCCCGGCGAGCTGGTCTTCACCCGCGGCGCGACCGAGGCGATCAACCTGGTCGCGCGCGTGCTTCCGAAGGAGGGCCGCAACCGCGTGCTGCTCTCCCAGCTCGAGCATCACAGCAACATCGTTCCGTGGCAGCTGGCCGGCTACGAGGTCGATGTCGTGCCGCTCACACCCGACGGACAGATCGATCTCGATGCGGCGGAGCAGATGCTCACCGAAGAGCATCGCATTGTAGGATTTGCTCACGTATCGAACGTCCTCGGCTCGATACTCGACGCGAAGCGCGCGGCGGACATCGCGCATTCAAAGGGCGCGCTCCTGCTGCTCGACGGCTGTCAGGCGGTACCGCGGTTGAACGTGAACATTGTGACCTTTGATGCGGACTTCTACGCCTTCTCCGCGCACAAGCTCTATGGCCCGACCGGCATTGGCTGCCTGTGGGGAAGGGCCGAGCTGCTCGATCAAATGCCGCCATGGCAGGGCGGCGGAGCAATGATCGAAAAGGTCACATTCGAGGACTCGACCTATCTCGATCCGCCGGCGCGTTTTGAAGCCGGCACGCCGCACATCGTCGGCGCAGTCGGGCTTCATGCCGCCGTGAACTGGGTTGAGAATGTCGGCATCGACGCAATCCACGCGCATGAGCGCGCGCTCATTGCGGAGACGCGCGACGCGCTTCGCAGCATCTCCGGCGTGACCGTCTACGGGCCCGACGAGAGCGCCGGTATCGTCAGCTTCAACGTCGACGGGGTGCATCCGCACGACACTGCCACCATATTGGACGATGCGGGCGTCGCCGTGCGCGCCGGTCACCATTGCGCGCAGCCGCTGATGCGGTGGCTGGGCGTCGAGGCAACCGCCCGCGCAAGCTTTGCGGCGCAGAGCGACAGCTCGGACATCGCCGCGCTGGTCGAGGGAATCGAGCAGGTCAAAAGGGTGTTTGCGTGAACGAGGAACGCAAGATCGAAGTGAAAGAGGTCGACGCCGTAGCTCCGCCGCCGCGCGCCCGCGTTCCCGACGAAGTCGCGCGCAAGCGCGACTATCTCGCTGGCTTTCTCGCCGGGGAGAAAGAGGGAGGAGCGGAGGCTGGCCCCGGAAGCGACCTCCAGGCTTCGGTCGTCGAGGTCCTCAAGTCGGTTTACGACCCGGAGATCCCGGTCGACATCTACGAGCTGGGGCTGATCTACGACGTCGACATCAGCGAGGATGGCGACGCGACGATCACGATGACGCTCACGACGCCGCACTGCCCGGTCGCAGAGTCACTTCCGAACGAGGTCGAGCTGCGAGTCTTGTCGGTTCCCGGAATCCGCGACGCGGTCGTCAACCTCGTCTGGGATCCGCCGTGGGATCCGTCGAAGATGAGCGACGAGGCCCGTCTAGAATTGGGAATGCTGTGAACAAGGAAACGAAACTGCGCGCGCGACCTGCTGCAATAACGCTGACCCCTGCGGCCGAAGCACGAATCGCCGAGCTGATGAGCCGCGCGCCCGAAGGCTCCGTGGGTGTCAAGCTGTCGACGCCGCGGCGCGGCTGTTCGGGGCTCGCGTACTCGGTCGATTATGTGAGCGAGGAGAAGCCGTTCGACGAAAAGATCGAAACGCCCGCGGGCGCCTTCTACGTCGACGGCGCGTCGGTGCTCTACCTGATCGGTTCGACGATGGACTGGAAGGAAGACGACTTCGCGGCGGGCTTCACTTTCGTCAATCCTAACGCGAAGGGCGCTTGCGGCTGCGGCGAAAGCTTCACCGTCTAAACCGCAAGTGCTATGGGGCATCGGTCGAAGGAGACGGCCATTGCTCCTCCTCTTGCTGGCAGCAACCGCCCAGGCTTCCGCACCACCGTTCGTGCCCCCTGCGCGCATTGACGGAATGCCCGTCGTCGACCCGGTGAGGAACGGCGCGCGCTGTCCGCCGATCAGCCGCTACGAGGCGGCAAGGCGCGGCGGCAAGCTCACACCCAATTTGCTCAAGCAGCTTCCAATGGCCGACGTCTACAAGGCGGTTTACCGCCGCGTCGGCGGGTGCGTCGCGCCGATCATCGTCAAATATGGAGTCGGCCGCCGGTAAGCGTTTGATCAGCAGCGAGAAGGGGGAAATCGCCATGTCACGATCGCTCAACCTGGTTTTCGCAATTGTCTGCTACGCGATCTTCTTCGCGACGTTCCTGTATTTGATCGCGTTCGTCGGAGACCTGCCGGTTCCAAAGACCGTGGACCTGCCTCCCTCGGCGCTCCCGCCAGTTGCCGCCGCGATCGTCGACGTAGCCCTGATCGCGCTGTTCGGCCTGCAGCACAGCATCATGGCGCGGCCCGCATTCAAGCGCGCGTGGACGCGAGTTGTCCCGGCGGCTGCGGAGCGCAGCGTCTACGTGCTCTTCGCCAGCATCGCGCTGCTCATCCTGTTCGCGCTTTGGCAGCCGATCGACGCGACCGTGTGGAAGGTTGCGCCCGATATGCGCTGGCTAAGCGAGATCCTGTGGGCGATCTTCTGGGTGGGCTTCGGAATCGTGCTCCTCACGACCTTCCTCATCAACCATTTCGAGCTGTTCGGGCTACAGCAGGCGTGGGTGAACCTGCGCGGGGCCGAGATGGAGAAGCCCCAGCTCCGGCAACCCTTGTTCTACCGCTGGGTCGCGCATCCGCTTTACGCGGGTTTCTTCCTCGCCTTCTGGGCGACTCCGCACATGACGGTCGGCCATCTGCTGCTCGCGATTGCGCTGTCGATCTACATGCTCGTCGCGATCCGCTTCGAGGAGCACGATTTGACCGGCGTGTTCGGCGACGATTATCGCCGCTACCGCTCCGGGGTTGGCATGCTGGTGCCGAGATTCGGACGGCGGAGCGCCTCGGCCTCCCTAGAAGCTCAGGCTGAATCGCACGGCGGCCCCGGCGTCGTCGGGTGAATTGGCGATGTGACCGGGCTGGCGGCGATAGAAGAGATTGCCCCCGAACCATGCGTTGCCGTCGAGCCAGGTCCGGCCGTAGCTGAGCTCACTGTCGACCTCGCGCCCGCTCGGGCTCAGCGACATGTGGGTCAGCGTGTCGGTCGCCGTCTGGGTGACATAATCGTAAGAGGTCGGAAGCATCAGCCCGAAGCCGCCGTGCTCGATCCGTAGCGGCTGGGCAATCCTCAGCGCCAGGCTGTCGCTGTGGCCGAAAACCCCGAGCTTCGACAGATCGAAGCCATAGGCGCCGGTCTGGAACTTGCCGCCGTTGAAATCGGTCCAGCCGCGCCGCGCCGTTAGCGACGCGGTCCAGCCGGCGCCGAAATCGTGCCGCGCCTCGGTGTCGAGGAACAAGGTGCTCGCTCCTCCGCCGCCGAGCACACCCGTCATCCGTCCGCCGAGCAGCGTCTGACTCTCGTCGAGACGGCTGAGACCAACCTGGAGCCAGGACGGACCGAAGCGGTGGTCGACCGCAACGCTCGTGTAGCGGAACGGCGATCCGGTCGCGCTCGTCTGGACTTCCTGCCACACGTCACCGCTCTCGCCTGACACGGTGACGCCGGTGCCGCCGAACTCGTGGCGGAGGGCGATGCTGCCCTTGTGTGCGGCGAGGAAGCCGGGGTTGCCGGTGACGTCGTTGGCGACGAGGAACGAGCCCTGGCCCGCGCCGGTCAGGCGGCGCTCCATCGCTTTCGCGCCGTCGGCGAAGCCGAACGCGACCGCCGTCCTGGTGTCGAGCTTCGCGACCGCCGAGCCGGCGATCAGCATCGCCTTGCGCTTGTCCTGCGGACCGACGTTCATCTCGTCGAGCTCGAAGCCTTGCGTCAGGTCGTGCCGCTCTCGAACGGTCATCGCGATGCTGACTGGGCCGGCCTGTCCTCCCGCAACCTTGACGTCGTTCTGAAGCGAGCGCGTGAGCGGGTGATCGACTGCGGCGCGGCGCAGCGTCTTGGCGAGGTTCAGCACATAGGCGCGGTTGTAGCCGTCGAGGATGATCGCACCCATCGACTGTGTCGTCGCGGCATCCCCCGCAGCCGACGGCATGTCGCCGTTGTCGCCGCTGACCGGAGCCTTGCTGTCGGCCATGGTCGTCTGGCCCTGAGGCGCGAATGCGCGCGCGATGTCGAGCGCGCCATGGCCGTAGGTGCTGTCCACTCCGGTTGCGCCGAGGTCGTCGGCGCTGTTGAAGAGGATCTGGACGATTTCCTGGCCGGTGAGGTTCGGGAACGCCTGCGCCATCAGGGCGACGGCGCCGCTGATCGTCGGCGCGGAGAAGCTGGTCCCAGACCAGATGTACTGGGCGCCGGTCTGGTCCGGAGCCTGGTCGTTGTAGCCGAGCGCCATGAGATAATATTGGGCACCGGTTCCGGCGCGGTCCGAAAAGCTCGAAATGAGATTGTCGCCGGCAGGACCGCCGAGCGAGCCGGCAATGATCACCGATCCGGCGAATTGCTGCGCGGGCGTCAGCGCGAACGGATCGGGGTTCGGGGTGCCGTCATTGCCCGCCGAGATCACGATCACAATTCCGGCGTTCACCGCGCGCTGGATCGACAACAGGAGCTGTGTCCCGGGAGTCGAGCCGCCGAGCGACAGGTTGATCACTTTTGCGCCCGCTTGCCGCGCGGCGTCGATTCCTGCGGCGATCCCGAGGTCGTCGAAGCTGCACCCGTCCGTGCTCGCGCAGCTGCCCGGAGTGTCGGCGCGTTCGCTGACGATTGTCGCATCGAACGCGACGCCCAGTGTGTCCTTGTTGTCGCGCGCTGCGGCAGCGACCGAGCTGACGGCGGTCCCGTGCCCGCCCTCGTCACTGACGCCGCGGTTGGAGACCACGTCGCCGCTGGCAGGGTCGATGCGGCCGGCAAAGGCCGGCAGCGTCGGATTGATGCCGCTGTCGACGATTCCGATCTTGATGCCCTTGCCGGTTGCGCCCGCCTGATAGGCCGTGATCGCGTTGGCGTCGGCGGCATAGGTCGAATTCTGGTACTCGCTCGTGTCGTAGTTCGTCGGCGGCGGAGTCGGCGTGGGCGTCGGAGTCGGTGTGGGCGTCGGGGTCGGAGTGGGGGTCGGAGTCGGAGTCGGGGTTGGAGTCGGCGTGCTCGGCGCGACCGGCATCGGCTGCGGGCGGGCACCGGTGCCGCCGCTTCCGCAAGCCGATACGCCAAAGGCGAGCACCACCGCGCAGGCGGTCGACCCGAGTAGCCGCTTCGTCATTCCAAGCCTCCGCTCAAGCCGTTGAAAACGCACGGCTTCCCGCAGAAGCTTATGGTTTAGAATTCCTTTCGATTTGCTTAAGGCGTTGGATTCTCTACGGGTCTCGCCGGCATGGACCCGCGCTTCGCCCACGTCCGCGACTGGATTTTCGACCTCGACAATTGCCTCTATCCGGCGTCGGCCGGCCTGTTCGATCTGATCGA
>JAICXO010000130.1 GCA_025980335.1 Sphingomonas sp.
CGTGGTATCGAGCAGCACGCCGACCTTCACGAGATCGTCGGTGCCGCCGCGATCGGAGAGCGCCAGCAGCGGCGGCCGCTGCGCCATCACGGCCAGACCAGCAAGCAGCGCCGATACCGGCTGCTGTTCCCTCGCAAGCTCGGCACGGTGTGCTGCGATATAGGCTGACGCCACACGGAATTGGGCGTCCGCGGCAGTGATTTGCGCCTCCGCGGCCTCGATCGCCTGGGCGGCTGCGGCTTCCTGCGCCTGGAGGCGCTCGCCTTCGCTACGCGCGGAAGCGGCGACCTTCTCGAGGCGCGCGGTCTGCGCTTCGGCGGACGCCTGCTCCGCGCGCGCCTGCTTCAGCGCCTCGTCGAGCGTTGTGGCCGCGGGCTGCGCCGGCGCGCTTGCCGCGAGCAGCAGCGGCATCACAAAAAGCGGAATGGCCACCGGCTTCATCCGCTAACCTTCGCGATGATAGGGATGGTGCGCAAGGATCGAGGTCGCGCGGAACAACTGCTCGGCAAGCATCGCGCGCGCAAGCAAATGCGGCCAGGTTGCGGGGCCGAACGACAGCAGCAGGTCGGCGGCACTGCGCTGCACTTCGTCATGCCCGTCGGCCGCGCCGATCAGGAACCGCGCCTCGCGCTTGCCGCAGTCGCGCCAGCGTTCCAGCATCTTCGCGAGCTCGGTCGATGACAGCGCTTCGCCGCGCTCGTCGAGCACGATCGTGACGCCGTTCAACGGAAGCGGCGGCGCATTGCCGCCCGCATCGGCCAGCTCCGTCACCTTCGTCGGCCATGCGATGCGCTTCAGATAGCGCTGGACGAGGTCGGCTTCCGGGGAGCGGCCGATCTTCCCTCGAGCGACGATGTGGAGCAGCACCCTATTGGGCGGTGAGCGCCGGGCGGAACGGCCAGCTGAACAGGGTCTTGAAGCCGTCGTAGATCGCGCGCGCGGCCTCCGCGATCATGTGCGGCCGGTTGGACCCGCCGCGCGCGAAGATCGCGACCGCGATCCGGTGCCCGTCGGGCATGCTGATGAAGCCGACATCATCGGCAAGGCCGTTGAGAGTCCCGGTCTTGTGCTCGACCGGCGTTCCAGCCGGAAGCAGCCATTTGATCCGGTTCTTGCCGGTTTCGCACTTGGCCATGACCCCGAGCAGGTAATCGCGGCTCCGGGGCGAGATGATCTGCGCCTTGTAGATGCTCCTCAACAGCTCGATCATGCCCTTGGGCGTGCTCGAATCGCGCGTATCCCAGAGGTCGCGCTTGGCCGCGAGCAGCTGGGCGATCGTGCGGTCGACGTGCACGCCCTGGATGCCGTTGCGGGTCAGGAAGTGGTGAACGGCGTCGGGACCGCCGACGTCCTTGAACAGGATGTCCGCCGCGTGGTTGTCGCTGTAGATCAGCATGCGGTTCATCAGCTTGCGGACCGACTGGCCGTGGATGGTGTCGTCGAGCGTCTTCTGGCCGTGGTCGACCTGAGACAGATAAAGCGCGGCGATCGCGACCTTGACCGTGCTCGCCATCGGGAACGGCGTATCGCCCTTGATGCTGACGGTCTCGCCGGTGTTGAGATCGAGCGCGGCGATGCCGACATCCGTCGAGCTGTCCGCGACCATCGAGCTCAGCTGCTGCTCGACCGAGACCAGGTCCGGCGACGAGGCCGCCGCAGCGGGTGCCGCGACGAGCGCCAGGAGTGACAATATCAGAGCCGAAAAGCGCATTTCCCTCATCCCCGCGCCGCGCTCATGTTCGCTTCATCCCCAAACGCCCACATCCTTTCCAAATTGTAAAAATTCCGAACCTCGGGCCGGAAAATGTGGACGATCACGTCGTCCGCATCGATCAGCACCCAGTCCGCTGTGGGCAACCCCTCGATCCGCACGTTGCGCCCAAATTGCTCTTTAATCTTGTCGGCAAGCTTAACGGCCATGGACGCGACCTGCCGGGTCGAGCGGCCCGACGCAATCACCATGTGATCGGCGATGTTCGATTTGCCGGCGAGCGGGATGGACACGACCTCCTGCGCCTGATCGTCGTCGAGCGACTGCAGCACGAGCCTGTGGAGGTCTTCGACGTTCACGGGGACGCGTGCATCGTCGGGAGCGGCATCAGCGGGATGTTCGGTCAAGGGGTCTCCTGGCGAACAGGGGCATGGCAGTCACAGTCGCTCGGCCGCGCGGCGAGCGGTGGGGATCGGCGATACCAGCTGGGGTCCAGCGCACGGATGGCGGTTGCGGAGGTCGGATCGGGGGGCAGGCGAAGAAAGACGATCGCCGGTGCACTCCACTCCGTCCAGTGTCTCGCCTGGCTCCGCGGGTGGACGAACCGCCGCAGCCAGCCCATCGCGCGTGCCGCGTGAGCAGCCGAATCATAACCGGACCGGCGAATCACGGCAACCGGCAGTTCGCGCACTAACCCCCTCCAATCGCGCCATTTGTGAAAATTTGGCAGGGTGTCGCTTCCGAGCAACCAGATGAAGCGGTGCTGCGGGTAGAGCCGCTTCAGCCGCCGTACCGTGTCCACCGTGTAGCGCGTGCCGTGCCGTCGCTCGAAGTCGCTGACGCGGATTCGCGCGCCGCTCGCCATCCGCCGTGCCGAGGCGAAGCGGGCGTCGAACGGGGCCATGTCCTTGGCGCCTTCCTTCAGCGGATTGCCGGGCGACACCAGCCACCACAGTTCGTCGAGGCCGAGGGCGCGCATCGCTTCGAGGCTGATGTGCCGATGACCCCGGTGAGCCGGGTTGAACGAGCCGCCGAGAAGGCCGATGCGCGCCATCGCACCGCAGCTAGCATGAGCAGGCAGGGCCGCCTAATAGGTGCGCGGGGGTGCCCATGGGTGAGTTCGAGGCCATCGGCGATGCGGTGACGGGCGGTTTGCTCGCCCGCGCCGTCGAACCCGATGCGGGCGACGCGAGCTCTCGAGGGCACACGCATGAGCAAAGCTGCTTGAACTGCGGCACGCCGCTGATCGGCCCGTTCTGTTCGACGTGCGGCCAGAAGGCCCATGTCCATCGCTCGGTTCGGGCGTTCTTCCAGGACTTCCTCCAGAACCTGTTCAATTTCGAAGGAAAGATCTGGCGGACGCTGCCGATGCTCGCCTGGCATCCGGGCGAAATGACGCGCCGCTATATCGCCGGCGAGCGAGCCCGGTTCATCTCGCCGATCGCGCTCTATCTGTTCACCGTATTCGCGATGTTCGCGGTTCTCAATTTAACCGGCACGTTCGGCGGCCATGGAAAGAATTTCCGCGACGGGCTCAGGACCGACATTGCGGAGAGCCAGGCGAAGCTGACCAAGCTCCAGGCGGATCGGGCGGCGGCAGCGGCAGCGGGCAAGGATGTGGCGGAGATCGATCGCAAGATCGCCAATCGCAAGGAGGACATCGCCGATAACGAGAAGGTCCTTACCGGCCACGCCTTTTCCGGAACCGCCGATGACGAGACGCCAAGCTGGATACGCCCGTTCGTCGAAAACGCGCTCAACAATCCGGACGTGACGTCGATGAAGGTGCAGGACGCGGCATCGAAATACAGCTGGCTCCTGATCCCCTTCTCGGTCCCGTTCATGTGGCTGCTGTTCCCGTTCCGGCGGCGCTACAACACCTACGACCACACGGTGTTCGTCACTTATTCGCTGTCGTTCATGATGCTGCTGGTGGTCGCCGGCGGGCTATTGGTCGCGGCGGGAATGCCCGGAATGGCGAGCCTGCTGTTCTTCGTGCCGCCGGTGCACATGTACCGGCACTTGAAGCAGACGTATCAGCTCGGCCGCTTCAGCGCAGTCATGCGCACCATGGCCCTGTTGACCTTCGCATTCATTGCCGCCGGGTTGTTCCTCGCAGCGGCAGTCGCGATCGGCGCGATAGCCTAGACGCCCGCGGTCGCCGGGCCGCCGATGGCGCCGGGCTTCGGCCGCTTGGCCTTGGGGATCGACGAGCCTGCGGACGGGATCGACGGGCCCTTGGCGCCGCCGCGATCGATGGTCTCCCCATCGAGCACCTTTCCGATCTCGTCACCCGACAGCGTCTCATATTCGAGAAGCGCCTGCGCGAGCGTCTCGAGCTGGTCGCGATGTTCGTCGAGCACATGCTTGGCGCGCGCGTAACCGTCCTCGACGACCTTGCGGATTTCGGCATCGATCGCCTGCGCTGTCTCGTTCGACATCTGCCGGCTCCGGTTGACCGAATAGCCGAGGAACACCTCCTCGTCCGGCTCCGCATATTGCAGCGGACCGAGCGCGTCGGACATGCCCCAGCGAGTAACCATGTCGCGGGCGAGCTGGGTTGCATACTGGATGTCCGACGAGGCGCCGGACGAGACCTTGTCGTAGCCGAAGATGACTTCCTCGGCGACGCGCCCGCCCATCGATACCGCGAGGTTCGCGTACATCTTGTCGCGATGATAGGAATAGCTGTCCCGCTCTGGCAGGCGCATGACCATGCCCAGCGCGCGGCCGCGCGGGATGATGGTGGCCTTGTGGATCGGGTCGGACGCGGGCTCGTGGAGCGCGACGATCGCGTGACCGGCCTCGTGATAGGCGGTCATCCGCTTCTCGTCCTCGGTCATCACCATCGACTTGCGCTCGGTGCCCATCAGCACCTTGTCCTTGGCCTCCTCGAACTCGTGCATGGCGACGAGGCGCTTGCCCTTGCGCGCGGCGAGCAACGCCGCCTCGTTGACGAGGTTGGCGAGGTCGGCGCCGGAGAAGCCCGGCGTTCCGCGCGCGATCACGCGAGCGTCGACGTCCGGCGCAAGCGGCACTTTCTTCATGTGGACCTGCAGGATCTGCTCGCGCCCGTCGATGTCCGGGCGCGGCACCACCACCTGACGGTCGAAGCGGCCTGGCCTGAGCAGCGCCGGGTCGAGAACGTCGGGCCGGTTGGTCGCGGCGATGATGATGATGCCTTCGTTGGCCTCGAAGCCGTCCATCTCGACCAGCAGCTGGTTCAAGGTTTGCTCGCGCTCGTCATTGCCGTTGCCGAGGCCAGCGCCGCGGTGCCGTCCGACTGCATCGATCTCGTCGATGAAGACGATGCACGGTGCCGACTTCTTGGCCTGGTCGAACATGTCGCGGACGCGGCTCGCGCCGACGCC
>JAICXO010000062.1 GCA_025980335.1 Sphingomonas sp.
GTCAGGATGAAGCCGCCGACATGCTGCGACAGGTGGCGCGGCATTCCGACCAGCTGCTCGGCAAGCTTGATCGTGCGCTTGAGGTGGGGATCGGAAAGATCGAGTCCCGCATCCGCTGCGCGCGTCTCCTCGAGCTCCGCTTCCATGTGGCCCCAGATGGTCGAAGCGAGCGCGCCGCACACGTCCTCGCTGAGGCCCATCACCTTGCCGACCTCGCGGATCGCCGAGCGCGGGCGATAATGGATCACGGTCGCGGCGATCCCGGCACGCTCGCGACCGTATGTCGTGTAGATGTGCTGGATCACCTCCTCGCGCCGCTCGTGCTCGAAATCGACGTCGATGTCGGGCGGCTCGCGCCGCTCCTCGGAGATGAAGCGCTCGAACAACAGGTCGCTGGTCGCCGGGTCGACCGCGGTGATCCCGAGGCAGTAGCAGACCGCACTGTTCGCCGCCGACCCGCGCCCCTGGCACAGGATCGGGGGCCTGAGGGAGCGCGCGAAATCGACGATGTCGTGGACGGTCAGGAAATAGCGCGCGAAGTCGAGCTTCTCGATCAGCGCGAGCTCGTGGCGGAGCTGCTTCAGCACCTTGTCGGGGATGTCGTCGGGCCAGTGCTCTTCGGCGCCTCTCCAGGTCAGCTGCTCCAGATGATCCTGCGGCGACTTGCCGTCCGGCACGCTCTCGCGGGGATATTCGTAGCGGAGCTCGTCGAGGCTGAAATGAAGCGTGTCGGCGAACTCGCGGGTCGCCGAAATCGCATGTGGCCAGCGCGCGAACAGCCGCACCATCTCTGCGGCTGGTTTCAGATGCCGCTCGGCGTTCGGGTTCAAAAGATAACCCGCATTCGCGATCGTCGTCTTCTCGCGGATGCAGGTGACGACATCCTGCAGCGGCCGGCGCTCGGGCGCGTGATAATGGACGTCGTTGGTCGCGAGGATTGTGCAGCCGTGGCGCTTCGCGAGGCGGTCGAGCCGCTCGATCCGCGCAGCGTCGCCTCCACGATAGAGCCAGCTTGCCGCGACATGGCGAAGCGACGGAATGGCGTCACGAAGCCGCGGCAATTCCGCTTCGAAATCATCGAGATCGTCGCCGGGCCAAGCGATGAATGCGATGCCCTCCTGGTGCGCGGCGACGTCTTCCAGAGTCAGCGTGCACTCCCCCTTCTCCGCGCGCATCTTGCCAAGGCTGAGCAGCCGCGACAGCCGGCCGTAGCCCTCGCGATCGATCGGGTAGGCAAGCAGGCTCGGCGCGTCGGTCAGATCGAGCCGGCAGCCGATCAGTGGCCGGATGCCCGCGCCGCTGCACGCGCTGTGCATCCGTACCACGCCGGCAAGCGTGTTGCGGTCGGCAATGCCGATGGCGTCATAACCATGATCGAGCGCCGCGAGCACCAGCTCGATCGCGTCCGACGCCCCGCGCAGGAACGAGAATGGCGAAGTGACGCCAAGCTCGACGAACGGCGCCGGGCTCGCCGGCGGAGGTGGCATCCCCTCGCGCGGCACCAGCTTGAGCCGCGAAAAGCCGACCTTCTCAGGCATTTTGTTCCCCGGCGAAGGCCGGGGTCCAGAAAATGATTCCACACGAAGGCACGAAAAAGGAAACAAGGCGCAAAGGGCTCGAGCCTTCTTCGCGCCTTCCTTTTTCCTTCGTGCCTTCGTGTGAAATAAAAGAAAAGCTGGTCCCCCGCTGTCGTGGGAGTGGTGATATGAGGGGCGTGCAAGGCTGTTTCATCACCCGAACAGCCCGTGGATGAACCACCCCGGCGCCCCGCCGCGCCCGTCGCCGACCACGCCTTCGCGATAGATCCAGTAGCGTCGCCCCTCGCCGTCCTCGACGCGATAATAATCGCGCAGCCGCGTGCTCGACGGCTGACGCCACCATTCTGGCGCGATCCGCTCCGGCCCTTCGGCGCGCGCGATGTCATGCACCGCGCGCCGCCACACGAACCGCCGCGGCATGCCTTCGGGAGTCGCGTAAATGACGTCGATCGATTCGGGATGGTCGAGGAGGCGGTGAGGGCGCTGAAGAAGCCCCTCTCCCTTTACGGGAGAGGGAGGGGCCCACTGCGCAGCAGTGGGAGGGTGAGGGAGCAATGTGCGAGTTGAAGTTGCCCCCTCACCCCGCTCGCGCTTCGCGCGAGTCGCCCCTCTCCCGCAGAGGAGAGAGGGGCTAAAAACCGCCCCAACCCATCCGCTCGCCAGCTCGGGCAAATGGCTTTCGCATGGCTGCGGCCGGTGCACCCGCCTCGTCCCGAGCTTCACCGTCAGGCGGTCGATGAGCCGCGCAATCTCGCTTGTCCCCGACGGCTCCTCGACCAGGCTCTCCTGCGCGGCGCCAAGCTCCTCGGTCCAGTCGGCCTGCAGCGCAAAGCCATCGAACCCGAACTCGGGGTCGAGCGCGGCGGCCTTGTCGGCGAGCAGCCGCTGCAAATGCTTCGGCTCGCGGCTTGGGATCGTCGTCGCGACGCTCGCGACCGCGATGCTGCCGTCGACTCGAAAGCCATGGAGCGACAGTCGCCGCGCGCCGAGATGGCGTTCCTGCAACTGGCGGACAATCTCGGGGATCAGCCGTTCGAGCGCCTGGAGCGCCGCTTCGGGATGAATCGCCGGTTCTTCCAGCCGCAGGCGCGCCCACGGCGGCAGCTCGGCCGGCACGGCAGTCAGCGGC
Organism: Sphingomonas sp.; assembly: GCA_025980335.1. GTDB lineage: Bacteria > Pseudomonadota > Alphaproteobacteria > Sphingomonadales > Sphingomonadaceae > Sphingomicrobium. Next base: position 2,668 of record JAICXO010000062.1, read on the forward strand.
TCAAGCTTGCGGCCGAGCATCCGGTCGAGCGCATCGACCACGTCCTCCGCGCCCCGGAACCGCCGCGCGAGCGCGAGCCGCGGGACGCTGATCAACGCACCGATCGTCTTCAGCCCCAGCCGCTCGAGCGTGCGCACCGTCTCAGCGTCGAGGCGGAGTGCGGCGGCGGGGAGGGGAGTGAGTTGCTCCAACAAGTCCCTCCCCCCTCCGCGGGGGAGGGACAGGCGGCGCGCAGCGGCGCCAGGGAGAGGGAGCGTGCGGTCATTCGCCCCCTCTCCCCGCTCGCGCTGCGCGCGAGTCGACCCTCCCCCGCAGAGGGGGGAGGGTGAATAATGCGCCAACGCCCAAGCCGCCGCCGCCGTCGGCGCGAGCGCCACGTGCGCCGTCAGTCCAAGAGCAGCGAACCGCGCCTCCACATCGCCAACCAACCCCTCCTCGCCGCCGAACAAATGCGCGACTCCGGTGACGTCGAGCCTCAGCCCGTCGCCATCCACCTCGACCAGCGGCGACCAGCGGCCGGCCCATCGCGCAAGCCGCCGCACCACCAGCGCATCGCCCTCCGGATCGGCCGGAACCGCGATCAGGCCTGGATCGAGCGCCCGCGCGTCGGTCAGCCGCGCGCCGGCCCTCGCGACGCGCCCGGCGGCTGCGTCGGTGACGGCATGGACGACCGGCCCGTGCGTCCCCTCGACGGTCAGGACGACCGGCGCGTCAGGCGCGCAATCGCTCGACCTCGCCCAGCGCTCGATCGCCAGATGCGGTAACCAGATCGAACACACCCGCCTCATTCGTGATGCTCCACCGGCCCGGCGGCATGCCGCGCGCGCGGAACAGCTCCGCATCCCATGCGGGCGTCCCCGGCGCGCGCGGATCGAGATCGTTGACGAGCGACGGAGCGCTCGCGATCCGCCAGCGCATCCGCGCGCCGCTCAAATTGGCGTGGCCGCCGAGCCGAATCAAAAAGGCGGCCACGCCAGACCGCTCCGAAGCGACGGCCAGCCGCCGCGTCGCGGTAAAATCGAGCGCTCGTGGGTCGCCCCAGATCTCGCCGATGACGGCAGAGAGCGCGCTGCATCTTAAGCCCTCCTCCATCGCCCACAGCGCGTCCTTTGAATCGCACGTTTCGACATGGATGAGGTTCTGCGAAGGAAGCCCCGGCGGATGCACCCGCCCGCTCTCGAGGATCGCCATGCGCTCCTGCACCCACAGCAGCGGCTTTTCCGTGTCGATCTGCGCCAGCAGGAACCCCGCCCAGCCGCCGTCGCGCGGGTGCGCGGCGAAGAGTTCGGAAAGGGTGGGGCCGGGCGGCGCAGGCAGGCGCCAGCGCTCGCCCAGCCCGCTGGGGAGCTGGCGAATTTCGGGCGTACGGCTTCCGCCGCCGCCGACCGGGTTAAGGCCTGCAACCACACGACTCACAACGCTTATGTTCTTCTTTTGTTCTTATCTTGTGAGTCGCCAACGGGAGTCAATCCTGCGACTCGGTGGGTAGTGGGTCACTCTGAAATTGACTCGCTCGACTCAGTGTGATTCTCTCCGTTCCGCTCGGGGAACAGGGGGCACAGTGACAATCTGTTTGGCGGTCAAGGTATTCGACTGCTTGGTGTTCGCGGCGGACAGCGCAACCTCAATCGTTCAAACCGACGCGCAGGGGAACCAAGTTATCACTCGCGTCTATGATCACGGAAATAAGGTGTTCAACCTTTGCCGGGGTCTCCCTGTGTGCGCCATGACCTCCGGGCTCGGCAACATTGGTCCGGCATCGATCAGCTCAGTCGCCAAAGATCTTCGACGGCTCCTCGAAGGGGATGATCCCGCTTGGGCGATCGATCCGGAAAATTACAGCATTGAGGAAATCGCCAACAAAGCCCGCCAATACATATTCGACGAACGGATAACCGCAGCCAACATCAACGTTGGCCATGCGTCTCTCAACTTCTGGGTCGGAGGTTACGGCTCCGCGTCTGATCTTGCCGAAGTCTGGTCCATCGTTATCGAAAATGGAGTCTGCCCGGCGCCGGTCCAGGCCCTGGATGGCGCAACGTGTGGCTGGCAATGCAGCGGTCAACCGGAGGCCCTGAATCGGCTCGTGTTGGGCTACAGCCAGCGTCTGCCTGACCTTCTTGCATCCGCAGGAGCCGACGCTAATGCGTCACAGCAAGCACTTGCCGCGCTTGCGAATGAACCAACCACACAGCTTATTGAGCCGTCCATGCCTACGCAGGACGCCATCAATCTCACGGATTTTCTGGTCGAAACAGTGAAGGGATACGTTCGTTTTCTTCCGGGACCAGACACAGTTGGTGGCGACACGGATATGGCCGTAGTCACCAAGCATGAACATTTTAAGTGGATTACCCGCAAGCACTACTACCCGCCGAACCTCAATATGGAGACCGATCATGTCTGAGCAAAAGCAGACACCTGCGAAGAGCCCAACTCGTGATCAGCCTATGCCGTCGTACTCGTACCCGCCGGCCAACTCGGGCTCGACGCTCACCGTGCGTACAGACGGAAAGCACAACACCTCCGTTCATGTGAACGGCCAGCGCGCTTTCTAGGCATTCCGTTTCTTGTAGGGCCCGCGCTTCGTACCTTCGCTCGCGCGAGCCTCGGCGCGCTCGATGAGTGCCACGATATCGCCGATTTCCCACAACCGATCGGCAACGCCCGCGGCCATAGCCGGGGTGACGCGCAGCGAGCCGTGCAGCCGGACAAAGTTGTAATACATCATGTGGAGCGCGACCGCGTAAGCGTGGTTCTCGACCTTCTTTGAGAAGGCGTTCGTGAGCCGCGTGAAGCGGCGCATATGCATCCGCATGGTGAGGTTCTGCCGCTCGACAAAAGACGTGCAGACCTCGCGAGGGTCAGGGTTGCCGGTCACGCGGTGCTTCCGCGCGCCGCAGCACTCCCCCGCGCTGTAGCGGCGATCCGGCCCCGTCGCGAAGCGCGGCTCGCCATAAATCTTCACGAGCTGCGCATAATCCACGTCCGCGCCGAACGTCTTTTCGACGGCGGTCAGATACGTCACCAAGCCGTCAGAGGTCAGTTGGACGCGGTTACGGAGCCGCGACCGTAGATCATGCATAAATTCGAGCGCGCATTCGGCATCGCGCTGCCCGACCAGATAGGACACGATCAACTTGGTGTCGGCGTCGAGTGCGGTCCAAGTCCAGGTATCGCCAGCGCCTTCCGGCGCGTCGGCGGTGACGTTCTTTTGCTTCGCGTAGGTGAAGGTCCAAATCTCATCGACCTGAACCTTGCTCGCCTTCACGCGGCGGACGAACTGATCGTGATAGGCCATGCAGGCCTTTCCAGCGTCCACGAGCAACTTGGAAATAGTGTTCTTGCTCGCGCCGGTCAGGCGCGTGATCGCGCGGATGCTCATGCCTTCGCAGAGCATGTGGAGAATGCGGGCGCGTTCCGAAGGGGCAAGCTTTCTCATGCCTTCGATATAATGACCCGTATGCTTAGCGTCAAGCATAATGCAAGCATCAGCTAAAATTTTATGCTTGCATTTTCTGCGGCACCTATGAGATTAATGCAAGCACGAAGTCTTGAAGGATGCTTGCAATGGATGAAACGGACGGCAGGGCTCGCGGCGGATATGCTCGGGCGGAAGCGCTGAGCCCAGAGGAGCGCTCAAAGATAGCTTCGGAAGCGGCTAAGCGGCGTTGGGAAAGCCGCGTGGAGCCGACGCCCGAAATGCCACGCGTGATCGAAGGCTATTCCAACGTCGTCAATCTGGGCGGAACGAAGTTGCCCTGCGCAGTTATCGAGGGGCCCAACGGTATTCAGCGGGTTCTGAGCGAGAACGGAATCACCAACGCAATCCTGGGAAGCAGGAGCGGCGCATCCAAACGGCTCAAAAAAGCGGCAGAGGATGAAGGGGCCCTTGTGCCTCTCTTTGTCGCACCTCGCCAGCTTAAGCCATTCATTTCTCAAGAGCTTTTGGATGGGCCCCTCAAGCCGATTGTTTATGTAGACGGCGACCGCGTCGTTCGGGGCTACGACGCCTCAATCCTCGTCGCGGTTTGCGGGGTGTGGCTGGAAGCGCGAAAAGCGGGAGCGCTCCAGAAACAGCAGCTCGGCAAAGCCCAAGCGGCGGAAGCGCTCACGCTTGCACTGGCCGACACGGGCGTTGTCGCCTTGATCGACGAGGCAACTGGATATCAGGATGAACGGGCGCGGGACGCACTCGCGAAGATTTTCACGACCTTTCTTGCGAAGGAGCGCCAGAAATGGGCCCTCACATTCCCGATCGATTTTTATCGCGAGATTTACAGGCTCAGGGGCTGGAAATTCGAGCCATGGAACACGAAGCGCCCCAGCGTTGTCGCAACTTGGACGGACGATTTCGTCTATGATCGTCTAGCGCCGGGTCTGACCGAGGAGCTTCGGCACAAGAATCCAGTGGCCGAAACTACTGGTCGCCGCACTCACAAGCATCACCAATGGTTCAATCCAGATCGGGGCCACCCCAAACTGAAGGAGCACATCGCGGGCGTGACGGCGCTTTTGCGCGCGTCAGAAGATTGGCCTTCGTTCAAACGGGCCCTTGATCGCGCTTATCCCAAATTCGGGGAAACGATTCAGTTGGCCCTCACCGGGGGAGGCGGGCCTACGAGGTCTTAGACCACCGTTTCGCCGCCGCTTTCTTAGCGATCTCCTTCCGGCGTTCCGGCGTCATCTTCGCCGCTCGTGCAGCCCCGCCCTTGCGGCCCAAGGCAACGGCGGCTTCGTTCTTTTCGGGCCGCTCGTCAGTCTCGTCACCGCTTGCAATTCCGACAATGAGCTTGGCGAGTTGGTTCGGGTCGCGAGGTCTTTTGGGGTTCTTTGCCATGCCTCAAATATGGCAGCTTACCGCTAAGCATCCAAGAGCAGGTCAACCCTGCTTATTTTCAAAGTGACCCACTACCACTCGGTGTCGTTCCTCCCCGGTGGGGAGGGGAACCATGCGGAGCTGGGTGGCGGGGTATCCGCGCGAGTTACCCCTCCACCATCGAATCTGCGTTCGATGGTTCCCCTCCCCACGAGCTCTGCTCGCGGGGAGGAACTCAAGCCTCGACTTCCTCCAGAAAGCGCACGATCTCGCGCACTGCCGCGCGCGTTGCACGGGGTGAAACGCCGAACGCCATGTGGCCGCTATCGATCTCGACAGCCTCGTCGCGCTCACCGTCCTTCCCGCGCGCAGCTTCGGCGGCGACGATCCCGTCACGGCGCGACCAGATCGCGAGCGTCGGAACCGGCGGCTTTTCGAACACCCGCGGGATCGGCGGCTCGTCGACCGGGTGTCCGGCGACCCGCTCGTACAGCCGCCACACGTTGTTGAGCCGCGGGTCGCCCGAGAAGGGCGAGCCCAGTGTCGCCACCGCCCGAACTCGTTCGGGCATCGCTCGCGCGAGCTCGCGCGCGAACACGCCGCCGAGGCTCCACCCGACCAGCAGCACCGGCCCTTCGCCGCCGACGAGGTCGAGCGAGTGCTTGAGCCTGTCAATCACGTCCGGCGTCGCGCCCTTGTTCCAGCCGAGCCGCCACGGATGGACTCGAAACCCGGCTTCGGCGAGCGCACGGCGAAGCTCCATCGTCGTGCGGTCGTTCGCGATGAAGCCCGGGATCACCAGCGCAGGTGCTCCGTCGACGGGGCCGCGCGGTCCCAGGTGGCCGAACGCCGACCACATTCGCGGCCACAGCGAAGCGATCTCCGCCACGCGCCGCCAGTTCGAGGGGACACCGTCGAAGCTAGAGATACTCGCTCCCCATCAGCTCCTGGAGCGCCTTGGGAAGCTTCACGCGCCCGTCCGCCGTCTGGTGGTTCTCGAGCAGCGGCACGAGGATTCGCGGGCTCGCGAGCGCTGTGTTGTTGAGCGTGTGCGCGAACCGCACCTTCCCGTCCTCGCCGCGGTAGCGGATGTTCGCCCGCCGCGCCTGCCAGTCGTGAAGCGTCGAGCAGCTGTGGGTCTCGCGATATTTGCCCAGGGACGGCACCCAGCTTTCGATGTCGTTCATCCGGTACTTGCCGAGCCCCATGTCGCCGGTCGAGGTCTCGATCACCTGAAACGGAATTTCGAGTGCCTCGAGCAGCGATTCGGCGAGGCCGAGAAGCTTCGCGTGCCACTCGGCCGAGACCGCGTCGTCCGCCTCGCAAATGACGTATTGCTCCACCTTCACGAACTGGTGGACGCGAAGAAGCCCGCGGACGTCCTTGCCGGCGCTCCCGGCCTCGCGCCGGAAGCAGGGCGAGAAGCCGGCGTAGAGGATCGGGAGCTTGTCGGCCTCGATGATCTCGCCCGAATGCAGTGAGGTCAGCACCACCTCGGCGGTTCCGGCGAGCCACAGATCGTCGTTCGGGAGCTCGTACGTCTCCTCGCGGTGGCCGGGAAACTGGCCTTGGTTGAGAAACGCCTGTTCGCGCGCAATCGCCGGCACGGTGATCGGCGTGAACCCGGCTTCGGCGATCCGGGTCAGCGCCCAGCCCATCAGTTTGGTTTCGAGCAGCGCCAGATTGCCCTTCAGGCAATAGGTCCGGCTACCCGACACCTGAGTCACCCGCGACAGGTCGCCCCAGCCGTTCTTCTCGATCAGGGCGACATGGTCGAGCGGCTCGAAATCGAACTTCGGCGGCTCGCCGACGGTGCGGATCACGACGTTGAAGCTCTCGTCGGGCCCGACCGGCGCGCCTTCGTAAGGAATGCCGGGAAGCTTCAGCATCAGGGCTTTCAGCGCCGATTCCCTGTCCGAAAGCTCGCCCTCTAACGCCGAGGCGCGCCCCCCCGCTTCCTTCGCCTGCCGCCCGAGCTCCGCTTTCTCTTCGGGACTGGCGTCCTTGAACTTCGCGCTGAGCGCATTGCGCTCCGCCCGCAGCCGGTCGATCTCCGTCTTCGCGGCGCGCACTTCGCTGTCCAGCGTCAGGAGCGCGTCGAGGTCGAGGTCCACGCCCTTGTCGCGGATCGCGCGCTCGACCGTCTCGCGGTTCGCCTTGATGAAGTCCAATGCCAGCATGGCCGCTGCCTAGCGCAAGCTAGTCGAAGTGCAACCGGCGGTAGCGTCCGCGGAAATAGAGCAACGGATCGACGCTCGCATCGAAGCTCGCCTTCACCACCTTGCCGACGAGGATGTGATGGTCGCCGCCGTCGTACACCGCGAAGCGCTCGCATTCGAACACGCACAGCGACTCTTCGAGGATCGGCGCACCCGCCTCGCCGCACGACCACGCCATGTTCCCGAACCGGTCCTCGACCCTCGTCGCAAAGGTGATCGACGCGGGTTGCTGCTGCGTCTGAAGCACGTTGATCGCGAAATGCGACGCGTTTGTCAGCGCACCCGCGCTCGCCGCCATCTTGTGCAGGCACACCAGCAGCAGCGGCGGGTCGAGCGAGACCGAGGTGAAGCTGTTGACGGTCAGGCCGGCGGGCCGCTCGTCCTCATCGACGCAGGTGACGACGGTGACTCCGGTGGCGAAGCAGCCGAGCGCGTCCCGCAGCGTCCGCGGATCGTGCCCGCTGCGATATTCGCCCTTCGTCGTCTCCGCCATGCATTTGGCTATAGCGCCCTCGACTGTCATTGCGAGGCGCGATAGCGGGGACGGACAGCTGAGAGGGGATGACGATGAATCGAGTGGCGCTCGCGTTCGTGACGATTGCAATTCTGGCGGCTGCGGTTCCTGCGGCGTCCGCCGCTCCCGCCGCCGACCCGAACCTCTACCTTGAGCAGATCGAGGGCGCGCGCGCACTCGCGAAGGTGAGGGGCTGGAACGCCGCAACGCTCGCAGTGCTCGAAAAGCAGCCCGGCTTCGCCGATTACCGCGCGAAGGCGCTGGCGCTTCTTTCGACCAACCAGAAGATCGCGGAGCCCGACCAGATCCTCGGCGACAAGGTGCTGAACTTCTGGCAGGACGAGCAGCATCCGCGCGGGCTTTGGCGCGTGTCGCCGCTTGCCGCTTTCGCCTCGGGCCAGCCGCAATGGCGAACGCTCCTCGACATCGATGCGATGAGCAAGGCCGACAACAAGAAGTGGGTGTTCAAGGGCGCGACCTGCCTCTCGCCCGCGTACGTCGACTGCATGGTCAATTTGTCGAACGGCGGCGGCGATGCGGTCGAGGTGCGCGAGTTCGATCTCGACAAGGCCGCGTTCATTCCGAACGGCTTTTACTTGCCGACGGCGAAGAGCGACGTCTCCTGGGCAAGCCCGGACGCCTTGTTCGTCGGCACCGATTTCGGCGCGGGGACGCTGACCGACTCCGGCTATCCGCGGATCGTCAAGCTATGGAAGCGCGGCACGCCGCTGTCGTCGGCGAGGACGCTCGCCGAGGGCCAGAAGAGCGACGTGTCGGTCGGCGCCCGCTCGCTCGTTGACGGCAACCGCACCTGGCCGATCCTCACCCGCGCGGTCGATTTCTACCATCACAAGGTCAGCCACATCGCGCCGGACGGCCGGCTGGTCCCGTCGCCGCTGCCCGACGATGCCGATATCGTCGACGTGCTCGATGGGCGGATCATCGCTTCGTTGAAGACGCCGTGGGAAGGGCATCCCGCGGGCGCGCTGGTCGCTTATTCGATCCCCGACCTCCTCGCCGGAAAGCCTGCGGCGATCGAGACGGTGTTCGTTCCCAACGCCCACCAGGCGGTCGAGGAAGTTTCGGCCAGCCGCTCGAAGCTGTGGGTCAAATATCTCGAGGACGTGTCGGGGCGGCTGACGGCGCTCACTCGCGCACCCGACGGTTCGTGGAGCAGCAGCCCGGTCGCGCTTCCCGACAAGTCGACGATCCACCTCAATGCGACTGCGTCGACGAACGACCTCGCCTTCGCGACGGTCGAAGGCATGCTGACTCCGCCGACCCTGTACCGCGCCGAGCCGGCGGCGGCTCCTGTGGCAATCCAGGCGCTTCCGCCGCAGTTCGATGCGTCGAACATGGTCGTCGAGCAGCATTTCGCGACCTCCAAGGACGGGACCAAAATTCCCTACTTCCTCGTCCACCGGAAGGACGTGACCGGACCGGTGCCGACGATCATCCATGCGTACGGCGGGTTCGAGCTTGCACAGACTCCGACCTATCTGGTGACCGAGCCCTACCGCTCGGGGCCGCTCGCGCTGTTCTGGGTTCAGGAGGGGAACGCCTATGTCCTCGCCAACATCCGCGGCGGCGGCGAATATGGTCCGCGCTGGCACCACGCGACGATGCGCGAGAAGCACCAGAACGCGTTCGACGACGTGTTCGGGGTCGCCCAGGACCTGATCGATCGCGGAGTCACGCAGAAAGGCCGGATCGCCATTTCCGGCCGGTCGAACGGCGGCCTCATGGCTGCGGCTTCGATCACGGAGCGGCCTGACCTGTTCGGCGGCGCGATCATCGGCTCGCCGCTGATCGACATGAAGCGCTATTCGCACCTGCTCGCCGGCGCATCGTGGATCGGCGAGTACGGCAACCCCGACGTGCCCGCCGACTGGGCGTTCATCAGCAAATATTCGCCGTACCAGAACTTCAAATGCGGCGTGAAATACCCGGTCCCGTTCATCTACACCTCGACCCGCGACGACCGAGTCCATCCCGGCCACGCGCGCAAGTTCGCCGCCAAGTTCGAGGAATGCGGCGACCGCTTCTTCTACGACGAGTCGATCGAAGGCGGCCACGAGGCGGGCGTCGTCCCGGCCGAGGACGCGCAGCGCGTCGCGCTCGAGACGGTCTACCTCAACCTGGTCCTGCCGCAGCAACCCGCCGCTGCCCCAGCGCGCGGCGAACGCGGATTTTAGCCCGCTCCGTCATTGCGAGAAGCCGAAGGCGACGCGGCAATCCAGTAATTTCACACGAAGACACGAAGGACACGAAGGCCACGAAGAGGTAGCTGCTTCATCGTGCTCTTCGTGATCTCCATGCCTTCGTGTGAACCCAATTTTTCTTTAGGGCGCCAGCATCTCGTCCGGCGTCAGCGCCAGCACCTCGCCGACGGTCTTCTCGAGCGATTCCGACACGAGATAGCGCGGCTGGAAAGCGTCGTGCTTGTACGGCGTGTTCACCGCCCTGCCGACGGAGAACGGCAGCCGCTCGACCGCCTCGCTTTCCAGGCTGAAATGCGATTCGCCGAAGCTTGAAGCGAGCCCCGCGCCGAGGATCTTCAGCTCGCCATGCTCGGTCGCAAGCCCGAACTCGACGCTGTGCCAGTACAGCCGCGCCGCCTTGTGTCCCTGGCCCGCGGCGATTGCCGCGACTCCGAGCTCGCCGACATGGCGCGCCATCTCCGCGAAATCGTGGTGCGCGAGCATCGGGATGTGCCCGAACATGTCGTGGAAGCAGTCCGGCGCCTCGAGATAGTCGAGCTGGTCGCGTGTGCGGATGAAATTGCCCACCGGGAAAACCCGTTCCGACAGCATGGCGAAGAAGATTTCGTCGGGCACCAGCCCCGGCACCGCGACGGTGCGCCAGCCGGTGCGCGGCTCGAGGATCGCGTTCAGCCCCTCGACGTCCGGCACACCCGGATGCGACAGCTTCAGGAGGTCGATCCCGTCGAGGAACGGCGACACCACGCGGCTCCCGAGCAGCTCCACCTGCCGCGCGAACAGCAGGTCCCAAACCGCATGGTCGTCCGCGCTGAACGATTCCCAGCATTGCGGGACCACGTAGTCGCCCCAGCAAGCCTTCCTCCTCTCCCCAGCGGGGAGAGGATTGAGGTGAGGGGGCTCGGCCTTGGGAGCTTCGCCGCCGCCGAACGCCCTGTCCCTGCCCTCTCCCCGCTTGGGAGAGGGAATATGGCGCCGCTCGTTCTTCTCGAGCTCTCGAAACATCTGCAATCCTTCTCTCGCGCAATAAAAAACCCGCCGAGCTTGGCGCTGGCGGGTCGGAGGCTGGTGAGTTGTCGCTTTGGCGCGCGTCAGCTCGTTCCAGCCTCCCGCATATAATAATAGCTCGCCGGCGCGGCCGCAGCGGCGCGAAGCATCTCGGCAGTGGCGAGCAGGCGGGTCATGCGACTGCGTTTATCCCAGTTTCCGCCTGAACGATCAATGGCCTGCAAAGTGCCGCTCAGTTCAGGTGGTTGGATACGTTGTTGTACATGAAGTCGATCTTGTTCCCGAGATTGTCGAACGCCGCCACCGCCGCGATCGAGATGAGCGAGGCGACCAGCGCATATTCGATCGCACTGGTGCCGCGCCCGCATCGGAGAAGTTTCGTTAAGTTGCGCATCGCCCTCTCCCGGTTAACTATTCGCCACGGCATCGGCGCCGCCTGTGAACCATTTTCCTCTCTGACGCGCTGCCAAATGCTTGCGCGACATGGTTAATCGCAGCGCCGCGATCCCGCCCATTGCAGCGCGCATCCGGGCTGTTACGCTTGTTCCTCGTCTGGGGAGGGAAGAATGCGCAAATTGCGTTGGTTGTTTGTCGCTGCCGCGATCCTTGCCGTGCCGCAGGGCTATTCCGTGGCCGCACAGCCGGCGCCCGCTGCGCCAGCCAATGCCGAAGATGCGCGCCTCACCGCTTTCCTCGACAGGGAATTCGCCGAAGACCTGAAGCTTCGCCCGCAGCTCGCGACCCGGCTCGGGATGAAGGAAGGCGAGGACCAACTCGACGACATCAGCGACGCCGCCCAGCTCCAGCGGCTCGAGGCGCGGCGGGCGAGCGTCGCGCGGATGAAGGCCCAGTTCGACCGGTCGAAGCTCTCGCCCAGGGGCCAGACCAATTACGACATCTGGCAGGACGAGCTCGACCGGATGGAGCTCCAGTACAAGTACCGGCGCTACCAGCCGCCATTCTATTCCTTCCTCTATTCAATCCACTCCAGCCTGCCGAACTTCATGATCAACACGCATTCGGTGAAGGATGCCGCCGACATGCGCGCCTACAATGCGCGGCTGCACGCGATTCCCGCCGTGCTCGACACGGCGATCGCCGAAAGCAAATTGTCGGACGCTCAAGGGATTCGCGCGCCGAAGTTCGAAATCGAGCGGGTGATCGACGGGAGCAAGGTGATCGTCACCGGCGCGCCATTCGATTCGGGCAAGGACTCGCCGCTCTGGGCCGACGCGAAGGCGAAGGTCGGCAAGCTCATCTCCGCCGGCACGATCACGCAATCGGAAGGCGACGCGCTGCTCGCCGATACGCGGGCGTCGCTGATGGCGATGAAGCCGGGCTACGATCGAGTGATCGCCTGGGCGACGAGCGAGCTTCCGACCGCGCCGAGCGGCCGCGTCGGCGCCATCTCGCTCCCCGGCGGCGCCGGCTGGTATGCCGCGGCCCTCAAGATCAATACCACGCTCGACCTCACCGCCGCGCAGATCCACCAGATCGGCCTCGACGAGCTCAAGCGCATCGAGGGAGAGCAGGACGCGCTCGCGCGCAAGGCCGGGTTCGCCGACCGTAATGCCTTCTACGCCGACCGTGCGAAGCGCTTCCCGCCGCAGCCGTGGACCGACGCGCTGCGCAAGCAATATCTCGACCGCGCCAATGCGATCATCGCGCACAACCGCTCGCTGCTCCCGGCGCGCTTCTACGACCTGCCCAAATATCGGGTAGAAGTGGTACGCGAGCCTTCGTTCAGCGAAGTGCCCGGCGGAGCTGCGCACACCTCCTCGGCAAGTCCGGACGGCGTTCGCCCGGGCCGGGTCTTCGTCCACCTGCTCGGCACGACCGAGGATCCCGCGCTGCTCCCCGACCTCATGTGCCACGAGGGCATTCCCGGCCATGCGATGGCGGGCGACATCCAGGTGCGGCAGACCGGCACGCCCAAGTTCCGCAAGGTCACCGGCTATGTCGCGTTCAACGAGGGCTGGGCGCTCTATTCCGAGGAGCTGTGCAAGGAGATGGGCGCGTACCCCGATATCGCCGACGATTTCATGCGTCTCGACCAGGAGCATTTCCGCGCGGCACGGCTGGTCGTCGACACCGGCATCCATGCGCTCGGCTGGACCGAGGATCAGGCGGTCGATTTCATGGAGAAAACCGGCCGATTGGTCCCCGACCAGGCCCGCTCCGAAGTCCGCCGCTACATCACGCTTCCCGGCCAGGCGACCGGCTACAAGATCGGA
>JAICXO010000064.1 GCA_025980335.1 Sphingomonas sp.
ACCATAGCTTGGTGACCATAGCGTCCGTGACCCACCCGATCCCATCCCGAACTCGGCCGTGAAACCGGACAGCGCCGATGGTACTACTGCCTAAGCAGTGGAAGAGTAGGTCGTCGCCAGGCTTTGCTGGCGGCGTGAGCAGGAACCCATTCACGATGTTGAAAATGCCGCTGTCGAGACTATCTCGCAGCGGCGTTTTTGTCTGGGGCGAGAGCCCCGCTGATGTTGGCGCGGGGTGGAGCAGCCCGGTAGCTCGTCAGGCTCATAACCTGAAGGTCGCAGGTTCAAATCCTGCCCCCGCAACCAACGCAAAGCTCAGCGAACGAAGTGAGCTTAGGAAAAGCGTTGTCCCCGCAAAGGCGGGGACCCAGGAGCCGCCTTTGGGGCGGTTTCTTTTGTTTCGGCCTTCGGCGGAAGTGGGGTAGCCCTTCTCAGTGCTCGGACAGCCACTCGCTGTCCTGCGCGCCTCGAACTCGTCAGGCCCGCAACTTGAAGATCGCAGGTTCAAATCCCGCCCTCCCGCCAGCCAAAGCAGCCCGCTTTCGAGCGGCTTATTTGTGCCCGACGAAGACGTTCCCTGCGATCGCCTGCATCCATTTTGGGTCGAAGGCGGCGCTAGAGAGACTTCGGCAAACCGTCGCCAGGCGAGATCGGTCCGCTTGCGGCACAGTCGCGCCAATCTCCTTCGAATACCCGAGCTCGTCGGCCGCGATGCCGGCAATGATGTCGTTTTCAAAATAGGCGTGCTGCAGCGCCACGCGCATCGCGGCAATATCGGTAGGTCCGAGGCGATTGGGATTGCCGCGCAGCACCCGCAAGACACCCCAATCGTCCCCCTCGCGCATCACGAAGTAGCGCACGTTGCCCACCTGCATGTAGTAGACGCTGTACAGGTCGAGCGATTTTCGGTCGAAATGCTGCAGAACCTGACCGGCACGGCTCGTTTCCCATGCGCTGTCGGCCAAGGCGTTGCCGATGTCGGGAAAGACGTCGCCGACGGTGGGCGGCCCTTTGTGCTCTGCCGACTCTTCGATGATTTCGCCAATCCTGTCCAATCGCCGCGCGACACAATCATGGGCGGCAACCCGGTAAGCGAAAACCCGATCGGTCTGCGCCATATCGTGGCTCAGCGCTGCCTTCGCATTGCGAACCTCCGTCCGCCAGTGAAACGATTCGACCAGTTGCTCCGCGGCCAGCGCAATCAGGACGCCGACGACGATGATGCCGACCTCGCCCGCAAACTCGCGCCAACCGTGCAGCGGCTTGGGAAGATGGAAGTGCATTGGACGTCCCCGCTCGGCCCACCCTGCTGATACGCTCCCGCCCTACAGCCCCGGCTCCGGCGGATCGAGCGGGTTGGCCGGATGCGTCGCCTTCCACTCCATCGCGGTGCGCACCCGGCTCTCGACGGAAGGATGGTCGTAGAAAATGATCTCCTCCAATCGGCCCGGCCGCGGGTAGCGATACTCCGCCGTCTTCACGAGCGAGCTCGCAAGCGCGTCGGGCAGATTCTCCGTGCGCAGCGAATACATGTCGGCCTGCGCCTCGAGCGTGCGGCTGAAGGTATTGGTGAACGGCAGCGCGAGCAGCCCGAACAGCGATACCATGAACATCAGCACCGGGATCCCGCGGGCCTCGCCCAGCGCCGCCGAGCTTCCGAAGCGCCGGGCGAACCACGGGAAGGTCCGGTCGGCGATCCAGAACATGATGATCGCACCGACCGAATAGAACAGAATGCCCCACCAGCTGTGCTTGAGCACATAGTGGCCGATCTCGTGCCCCGTCACCGCCCGCACCTCGGCGAGCGAGGCGTTCTTGAAGGCAACGTCCGAGATCGCGACCCGCGCGGTGCTGCCGACGCCGCCGGCGTTCGCGGTGAAATTGTTCGACTGCCGCGAGCCGTTGTACATGTAGACCTTGTTCGGCGGGATTCCCGCGCGCTGCGCCATCTCGACCACCGCATCGCGCACCTGGCCTGCCGGGACGGGCGTATATTTGTTGAACAGCGGCTCGATCAGCACCGGCGACAACAGGCTCGCGAAGGCGAATAGGATCGCGGTCAGCACGCCCGACCAGATCCACCAGCGCCTCCCAGTGCGGCGGATCAGCCAATAGACGCCCATCATGAACAGCGCTCCGACGATCGCCGTGACGAGCGTCGCAATGCCGAACTGGAGCAGCCAGTCGAAGAATGGCTGTGCGGTCCGGCCATAGATCTTCTCCCGCCACCAATCGGAATAGACCGTCCACGGCAGCGTGAGGATTGCCGAAATGATGAAATAAACCAGCGCTATCAGGAATGCGCGGCCGTTCCGGTGCCTGTCGCCGAGCTTCGCGGCCATTCGGTCGAGCACGCCCGAGCGGACGATCAGCCAGGTGACGATCGCCGCGACGATCAGCGCCCACAGCAGCATCCATTCCTTGCCCACGGTATAGTCGCGCGCCTTGTGGAGCGCGGCGGGTCCCAGGCTGTCGATGTACCGTGCCGTCGCCGCTTGCGGATCGAATGTCATTGCTGTCCCTCCCCGGATCGGACCGCCAGCGTAACAGGCGCATCCGCGGGCGCAATGGGAACGAGTGGACGGCTCCCGCGATTGTCAGCGCGTGGTGGCCAAAAGCTCGTCAGTCCCCGCGCCGATGGAGGCCTTGCTCGCGGCCGAGCTGCCCGAGGGCGACGGTTGGCAGTACGAACCGAAGTGGGACGGCTTCCGTTGCCTCGCGCGGCGGGACGGCCAGGAGGTCACGCTGACGTCGAAGTCGGGCAAGCGGCTCGGACGCTACTTCCCCGACGTGGTCGAGATGCTTCGCGGACTCCACGAGCGGGAGTTCCTGCTCGACGGCGAGCTCATCATCCCTGTCGGGGACGCGCTCTCGTTCGACGCGCTCCAGCTTCGGCTGCATCCGGCGGAGAGCCGGGTCCGCAAGCTCGTTGCCGAGCACCCGGCCGAGCTGATGCTGTTCGATTTGCTCGAGATCGGCGGCAAGGATCTGACGGGCGAATCGCTGGCCGAGAGGCGCAAGGCGCTGGAGAAGTTCTTCGCAGCGAACCGCGCGCCCGGGCTTCACCTTTCGCCCGTCACGCACGACCGGCGCACCGCGCTCGACTGGCTCGAGCACAGCGGGGGCGCTCTCGACGGCGTGATCGCGAAGCGCAGCGGTCTCGAATATCGCCCGGGCGAGCGTGCGATGATCAAGGTCAAGCAGCAGCGCACCGCCGACTGCGTGGTCGGCGGCTTCCGCTATGCCGACAAGAAGAAGGAAGTCGGCTCGCTTCTGCTCGGCCTGTATGATTCCGAGGGCCTCCTCGACCATGTCGGCTTCACTTCGGCGATCCCGTCGGGCGAACGTCCGCAGCTGACGAAGGAGCTGGAGACGCTGATTGAGCCGCCCGGGTTCACCGGCAGCAAGCCCGGAGGGCCGAGCCGCTGGAACACGCAACGCACCGGCGAATGGCAGCCGCTCAAGCCCGTGCTGGTGGTGGAAGTGCGCTATGACCAGGTCACCAGCCGCCGCTTCCGGCACGGCACGGGATTCGTCCGCTGGCGACCCGACAAGGACCCGAGGCAGTGCACGTTCGAGCAGCTCGCCCCGGCGCTTCGCCCATCCCAGCTGACCGAGCTGTTCGGAACGTGAACCTGCTGTTCGACACACCGCTGATCGCCGGCCTGGCCTATCGCGAAAACGTGATCGACGAAGCCGCGGAGAGGGATCTGGTCGAGCACCTCGCCGCCGCGGACCTGTCGCCGTTCCGCTTCCGCGGCTGGCTGGGCAATCGCAAGACCAGGAGCTTCGGCTGGCGCTACGATTTCGAGGACGCGAGCTTCGCACCGGCGGAGCCGATCCCCGGCTGGTTGACGCCGTTGCGCGAGACCGCGGCGGATTTCGCCGGCGTGCAGGCCGCCGACTTCGTCCATGTTCTTCTCGCCCGCTATGACCCGGGTGCGGGGATCGGCTGGCACCGCGACCGGGACGTGTTCGACCTCGTGGTCGGATTTTCGCTTCTGGCCGATGCGACCCTGCGCTTCCGGCGGCGCACGAACGGGGCGTTCGACCGCGCGAGCCTGGAGCTTGCGCCGTGCTCCGCCTACCTGCTCTCGGGCGAAGCGCGGTGGGATTGGGAACACAGCATTGTGCCGGCGGACCAGCTGCGGTTCTCGATCACCTTCCGCGCGCTGTCGGAAAAGGGGCGCCGCATCGCCAATAGGACGTAACTGGGGCGGAACGGTTCGTCTGCGCAACGGTTGGTGCGCTCATGTCGCGCCGGTTGCTGCTGCTGTGCCTGTTCGTCGCGGGCTGCTCGAAAGGGCCGCAGGCCGACCTGCCGTACATCGGTGAGGCGCGTTCGCTCGCCGCGGAATGGGCGCTGGTCAATGAACAGGCGAGCGCCGGGCACCTGACGAGCGCGTACGTTCAGACAATGCGATCGAGCGTCCGCGAGCAGCTCCAGACGACACAGAAGTCGCTGACGCAGCCGAATGCGCAATATGCGCAGGAGATTGACGCGCTGCTGAAGGAGCCGGACGGCGCACCGCCCGCCCAGCTCCGCGCGCACGCGACCAAGCTCAAGCAGATCGAGGACAGTCTTGAATCCGCTTGAGATCACGCTCGGAATCATGACCGCCGTCGGCGGGTTCGTGGACATCAGCGAGCTGGTGTTCGCGGCGCAGGCCGGGTCGAACTTCGGCTATGCCCTGATCTGGGTGTTCGCGTTCGGCACGATCGGCATGATGGTGTTCGGCGAGATGAGCGGCCGCGTCGCCGCCGTCGCCCACCAGCCGGTGTTCAACCTGATGCGGCATCGGTTGGGGCTCAAGCTCGGTCTCGTGACGCTGGTCGCGTCGGTCGTCAGCACGCTGATCACCACGGCTGCGGAGATCGGCGGAACCGGGCTCGTGCTCCACTATCTGACCGGCGCGCCTTATCTGCTGATGGCGGCGGCGAGCACGATCGTTCTCGGCGCGACCATGTGGGTGCTGCCGTTCAAGTGGATCGAGCGGAGCTACGGGCTGCTCGGCCTGTCGATGCTGGTGTTCGCAGTGGCGCTGGTCGCCATCCACCCGCCCTGGGCAAAGCTCGCGGACGGGTTCGTGCCGCAGGTGCCCTCCGGGCTCAGCACCAAGGAGCTGCTGCAATTCGGCTACTTCATGGTGGCGATCATCAGCGCTGTTCTCTTCCCCTATGAGGCATTCTTCTATTCGTCCGGCGGGATCGAGGAGAAGTGGGGACCGAAGGACCTGCCGAACAACCGGATCACGACGACCATCGGGTTTGGGCTCGGTTCGCTGCTTGCGATCGCCATCCTCGCCAGCTCGGCGCAGTTGTTCAAACCGATCGACGTCGGCCCGCAGATCCCGGGCACTTCGGCGCTCGAGGCAGCGATCCCGTTCGGGCGCACCGGACTGCTGATCGCGCTCCTCGGAATGTTGATCGCGATCGCCGGCGCAGCGATCGAAACCTGCATGGCGAACGCTTATTCGGTCGCGCAATTCTTCGGCTGGGAATGGGGACGTCACAAGAAACCTTGGGAGGCGCCGCGGTTCACGGTCGCGTGGGTCGGCTTCCTCCTGCTTTCGCTCGCCATTGTCCTCACCGACGTCGATGTCATGAGCCTGGTCGAATATGCGATCGTCTTCTCGATCATCGTCCTGCCGCTCACCTATTTGCCGCTGATGCTCCTCGCGCGCGACAAGAAGTACATGGGCAAATATGCCAACGGCCGGCTCGCCAACAGTCTCGGCTGGCTGTTCTTCGTCGTGATCACGGTCGCAGCCGTCGCCGCAATCCCGCTGTACCTGCTGACTTCGGGAGGACAGGGATGAGGCCGAGCGATCCGATCAAGCTCGTCGCCGAGCTGCTCGACCTGCCGATCCGGGACAAGGACGGGCGCTATTGTGGGGTTGTCGACGATGTCGAGCTGTCGGGGAGCGGCGGAAAGGAAATGCGCATCGCAGCGCTGCTCGTCGGGCCGGGCGCGTATGAAGGCCGGCTCCCCGGCTGGTGCTATTGGCTCGTGCGGAAAATCGCCGGCGATCGCATGGCGCGCGTGCCGATTGCGGACGTCGAGCAGATCCACACCATCGTGAAGCTCAATTGCACGGCCGAGGAGTTGAAGCTCCACGTCGCCGAAGACCGGGTTCGCGCGTGGATTCCCAAGGGAGGTGCGATGTGATCCGGCTGTCGGGACTGCGCAACGCCAGGGTCTGCACCCTCGACGGCGACCAACTCGGCCGAGTCCACGAGGTGCATTGCGACAAGGAACGCGTGACCGCGATCATGTGCGGCCCCGGAAGCTTCATCGAGCGGCTGACCGCGCACAAGAAGGGCCGCCGAATTCCCTGGGATTACGTGACCAAAGTCGAGCCTGGCCGCGTGACGGTCATGCCCGACCCGCCGCAGCGCGAATCTAGCGGCTCTCGAACCCCGCGACGCACTCGGCGAGCCAGCGGGCGGCAGTCAAAGCGCTGAGGTCTGTCGGATCGAGCGACGGGTCCCACTCGGTGAGGTCGATCACGCGCACCCGGTGATCGCTCGCGATCCGCCGCACCGCCCAGAAGAAGTCGCTGGCGTCCATTCCGGCCGGCCGCGCGCCCGGCGCTCCGGGCATTTGCGCGCGGTCGATGACATCGATGTCGCAATCGAGCACGATGGCGTCGGCGTGGCCCATATGCTCCATCGCCATCTCGACCGCCTTGCGGATGCCGTCGCGCCGCACCTCCTCGATGCTGACGACGAGGTTGCCGGCGTCGAGCGCATCGCGGTGCATCTTCGCGCTGTTGGCGAAGCTCGCCAGCCCGATCTGCGCGATGTTCTTGCCGGGAAGCCCGTCGCGCATGAGCGCACGCACCGGGTTGCCGTTGCTGAGGCCCGAGTCGAGTTCGCGCATGTCGAAATGCGCATCGAGCGTGATCAGGCCGACATGGTCGAGCGGGATTTCGAGCGCGAGCACCGCGGGCCGCGTCACGGCATTGTTGCCGCCGGCGACGAAGGTCAGCGCGTGATCATTGACGCTTGCCGCCACTGCGTCGCGGATCGGACCGGTCGCCTGCTCGATGTCGAGCCCGTCGAGCTCCACGTCGCCCCAATCGCGGATGGGGGTGAACAGCGAGCGGCCGATCTCGACGTCGTAGCGCGCGATTCGCTTCAGAGTCTGCCTGAGGAGTCCCGGCGCCTTGTCGCATGCGCCCGGAGTCACCGACCCCGCTGCCAAGGGCGCGCCGACCAGCGCCAGCGGCACGGACACATCGTCGACGAGAAGCTCGGAAAGGTTGGGCCAATCGGTGCTCATCGCTTTGCCGTAGCAACCAGCTTCGCCTAAGCGCAAATCATGTGGGACCGGCTGCTCGTCGACTGCAACATCGCGACCTTCGAAGAGAGCCCCGGCAATCCGCTCGGGCTGATCGAGAACGGCGCGATCGCGATCGAAGCCGGCAAGATCCTGCGCGTCGGAAAGCGCACCGAGCTCGCGGGCTTCCGCGCCAGGCAGGTGGATGCGCTGGGCGGCGCCTGGGTGACTCCGGGCCTGATCGATTGCCACACGCACCTCGTGTTCGGCGGAACTCGCGCGGACGAGCACGCGATGCGCCGCGCCGGCGCAAGCTACGAGGAGATCGCAGAAGCGGGCGGCGGGATCGCGTCGACGGTCAAGCGCACCGCGGCAGCGTCGGAAGAGGAACTGTTGCAGCAGAGCCGACGGCGGCTTCACGCACTGATGCGCGGTGGCTGCACGACGGTGGAGATCAAGTCCGGCTACGGCCTCGATCTGAAGAGCGAATTGAGGCTGCTGAAGATTGCCGACGAGCTTGGCAAAGGTGAGGCGGTGCGGCTGGTGCCGACGGTGCTCGCCCTCCACGCGTTGCCCGCAGACCAGCGCGACCGCCGGGCGCATTACGTCAGCGAAATCGTCGACAAGCTGATCCCCGCCGCCGCGAGGCAGGGCATTGCGACGAGCGTGGATGCCTTCTGCGAAAACATCGCCTTCACTCCCGATGAAGTCGAGCGGCTGTTCAAGGCGGCGGGGCATCACGGCCTTCGCGTGCGGCTCCATGCCGAGCAATTGTCGAACCAGCACGGCGCGGCGCTCGCCGCACAATATCGCGCGCTGTCGGCCGATCATCTCGAGCATCTCGACGATGCCGGAGCCAAGGCAATGGCGGCTGCCGGTACTGTCGCCGTGCTGCTCCCCGGCGCCTTTTTTGCGCTTCAGGAAAAGAAGAAGCCGCCGGTCGCCCTGCTGCGCAAGCACAAGGTGCCGATCGCCATCGCGACCGACTGCAATCCCGGAACCTCACCTCTGCTCTCGCCGACGCTGGCAATGAACATGGCATGCACCCTGTTCGGCCTCACGCCCGAAGAAGCCGTCGCCGGAATGACGATCAACGCCGCGCGCGCGCTCGGCCTCGCCCACACGATCGGCAGCATTGCCGCCGGAAAGCAGGCAGACCTCTGCGCCTGGCGGATCGAAAGCCTGGCGGAGCTCGGCTACTGGATCGGCCTGCCCGGGCCCGAGCGGCGGATATTCGCGGGAAGTGACGCTTGACTCCTCGTCATTGCGAGGAGCGTAGCGACGAAGCAATCCAGAGTGGCACGAAGCTGGATTGCTTCGCTGCGCTCGCAATGACGGGGAAGAAGTGAGCACCGACAGACGCGACAACAGCCGCCACATCCGCGCCCGCCGCGGGCCCGACATTCACGCGAGGAGCTGGACCACCGAAGCTGCAGTCCGGATGCTGATGAACAACCTCGACGAAGAGGTCGCCGAGGATCCTCAGAACCTGGTCGTCTATGGCGGCATCGGCCGGGCGGCGCGCAACTGGGCCGCTTACGACAAGATCGTCGAGGTGCTCGAGCGGCTCGACGAGGACCAGACGTTGCTCGTCCAGTCGGGCAAGCCGGTCGGCGTGTTCCGCACCCACAAGGACGCGCCGCGCGTGCTGATCGCAAACTCCAACCTCGTGCCCAAATGGGCGAACTGGGAGGTGTTCAACGATCTCGATCGCAAGGGGCTCATGATGTACGGCCAGATGACGGCCGGCAGCTGGATCTACATCGGCAGCCAGGGCATCGTCCAAGGCACCTACGAGACCTTCGTCGAGATGGGCCGCCAGCATTATGCCGGCGACCTCAACGGCAAATGGATCCTGACCGCCGGACTCGGCGGAATGGGCGGGGCGCAGCCGCTCGCCGCGGTGATGGCAGGCGCTCACTGCATCGCGATCGAGGTGCAGGAGAGCCGGATCGAGAAGCGCCTCGAAACCCGCTACCTCGACCGGCGCGCGAGCAGCATCGACGAAGCGCTCGAGATTATCCGGAGCGCCGACAAGCCCACCAGCGTCGGCCTGCTAGGCAATGCCGCGGAGATCGTGCCGGAGATGGTCCAGCGCGGCATCCGCCCCGATGCAGTCACCGACCAGACGTCGGCGCACGATCCCGCGAACGGTTACTGTCCCGCCGGCTGGTCGGTCGCCGAGTGGCAGGAGATGCGCGAGCTTGATCCGGCGCGCGTCGTGACGGCGGCGCGCGAATCGATCGCGCGGCACGTCGAGGCGATGCTCGCCTACAACGGACAAGGCGTTCCCACCTTCGATTACGGCAACAACATCCGCCAGGAGGCCTTCGACGCCGGGGTCAAGAATGCGTTCGATTTTCCGGGTTTCGTCCCCGCCTTCGTGCGTCCGCTGTTCTGCCGCGGCATCGGCCCGTTCCGCTGGGTCGCGCTCTCCGGCGACCCCGAGGACATCTACAGGACCGACGCCAAGGTGAAGGAGCTGATCCCCGACGATCCGCATCTCCACCGCTGGGTCGACATGGCGCGCGAGCGGATCGCGTTCCAGGGCCTGCCGGCGCGAATCTGCTGGGTCGGGCTCGGCCAGCGCGACAAGCTCGGCGTGGCGTTCAATGAGATGGTCAGGAATGGCGAAGTTTCCGCCCCGATCGTGATCGGCCGCGACCATCTCGACAGCGGCAGCGTCGCTTCGCCGAACCGCGAGACGGAGAGCATGAGAGACGAGAGCGACATGGTCTCGGATTGGCCGCTGCTGAACGCATTGCTCAACACCGCGAGCGGCGCGACCTGGGTGTCGCTCCACCACGGCGGCGGGGTTGGAATGGGCTATTCGCAGCACGCGGGGATGGTGATCGTCGCCGACGGCAGCGAGGACGCCGAGCGCCGCCTCAAGCGGGTTCTGTGGAACGATCCCGCAACGGGCGTGATGCGCCACGCGGACGCCGGCTATCAGATCGCGATCGACTGCGCGCGCGAGATGGGTCTCGACCTGCCGATGATTCGCTAACCTGTTCCCCGGCGAGGGCCGGGGCCCAGGCGGCGCTTCGCGCCGATCTTGTCGGGACTGGACCCCGGCTTTCGCCGGGGTACAGGAGGGGCGATGCTCAAACTCAATCCTGAAGCAATCGACCTCGCGACCTTGCGTCAGCTCTGGTCCGGTGCCGAGGCGCGTCTCGACGACGCCTCGATGCAGCGGATCGCGACCTCGGCGGCCGCAGTCGAGCGGATCGTTGCCGGAGGCGAGACGGTGTACGGCGTCAACACCGGCTTCGGGCTGCTCGCCAATACACGCATTCCCGATGACCGGCTGGCGGAGCTCCAGACCAACCTCATCCTGTCGCACAGCGCGGGCCTCGGCGACCCGCTTCCGCGCCACGTCACGCGGTTAATGATCCTGCTCAAGCTGCTCGGGCTCGGCCGCGGTCACTCGGGCGTTCGCCGGCTGGTCATCGATGCGCTTCAGCGCTTGCTCGACGCCGATGCGATGCCGCTGATTCCGTGCCAGGGAAGCGTCGGCGCGAGCGGCGATCTCGCCCCGCTGGCGCACCTCGTCGCGGCGCTCATGGGCTATGGCAGGATCGATGTGGCGGGGGAGATTGTTCCTGCCGCCGAGGCATTGACCCTGATCGGGATCGCCCCGCTCCAGCTCGGGCCCAAGGAGGGGCTCGCGCTGATCAACGGCACCCAGGCGAGCACCGCCCTTGCGCTCGATGCCCTGTTCGCCGGCGAGCGCGTGTTCGCAGCGGCGATCGCTTCAGGCGCAATGTCGGTCGATGCGCTGAAGGGCAGCGCCAAGCCGTTCGACCCGCGCATCTCCGAACTGCGCGGCCAGCCCGGGCAGATCCGCGTTGCCGCGGCGATTCACGACCTGCTCCAGGGCAGCGAAATCCTCGTCAGCCATGTGCAATGCGACCGCGTGCAGGACCCCTACAGCTTCCGTTGCCAGCCGCAGGTGATGGGCGCTGCGCTCGACCTGCTCGAGAATGCCGCGCGAACGCTGACGATCGAGGCCGCGGCCGTCACGGACAACCCCATCGTCTTCGCCGATGAGGACACCGCGATCTCGGGCGGCAACTTCCATGCCCAGCCGGTCGCCTTCGCGGCCGACACGATCACCATGGCGTTATGCGAGGTCGGCTCGATCTCCGAGCGCCGCGTCAGCGTGCTGGTCGACCCCAAGATGAGCGGCCTTCCCGCCTTTCTGACGGAGGATTCGGGCGTCAACTCGGGCCTGATGATCCCGCAGGTCACCGCGGCCGCGCTGGTGAGCGAAAACAAGAGCCTCGCCTTTCCGGCGAGCGTCGATTCGATTCCCACGTCGGCCGGCCAGGAGGACCATGTCTCAATGGCGCCGATCGCCGCCCGCAAGGCCGCACAGGTGGCGCGCAACGCCGCCGGCGTCATCGCCGTCGAGCTGATGGCGGGCGCGGAGGGCATTGACTATCACGCGCCGCTCAAGACCTCGCCGAAGCTTCAGCGAGTCCACGGCGCGGTGCGCGCGCTGTCGCCGCACTTCACCGCCGACCGCTACTGGGCCGACGAGATGAGCGCGCTGCAGGCGGCGGTGCTTGCCGGCGAAATCGGAAAGGATCGGCTGCCGCTGCTCGGTGCCTAGCCGATCCGGTCCCAGTGAGTGGTCTTGCAGATCACCGCGAGCACGCAGCCGCGGACCGCCAACCGGCCCGGCCCGACCTGCTGGATGGTGCCGCGCGCGTTCATGTTGCGGCTGGCGACGAATACGTCGGCCTTCCACACGCCCGGTCCGGAGGACTGGATATTGTCGATGACGCGCGCACCGAGGAGGTGTGTGCCGCTACCACGTTCCGCCTTCGCCTGCTGCCGCTCGGAGGCCTTCACCACCCGGCCGCACAGCGTCTCCCCGCACGGCCCGATCACGATCTCCATCGCGCCGTTCTTCCACCGCCCCTCGAGACCGCCCTTGGCGAGTGCGGCGGTCGGGGCAAGGGTCACTGCAAGCCCTGCCATGATGAGCAAAAAGCGTTTCATTGCATCCTTTTAGCGCTGATTTGCGGCAAGAATCGCGCCCTCAGCTTGCGTTCGTATGAACGATTCTGGCGTCAATCGGATGCGGGCTGCGGCTTGTCCGTGCGAGTCCAGATCTGCGATCGGCAGAACAGGCCGGCAACGGCGCAGCCGGTCAGCTTGAGCCGGCTGCTGTCGAGCAGCCGAAGCTTGGCCGAGACGTAGATATTGTCGTCGGGAATGAAGAGCTTGCCCGTCCAGCCGCTCCCCTTCGGCCTCACGTCGGTGAGAACGACGGTTCCGACGACGTGCGAGGTGGTCCGGGCGACCTCGCGCCGGCCGCGCGCCGAAGCCCAGACGACTTTGCCGCAAAGCACGTTGCCGCAGGGTGCGACAGCGATGATCGCGCTTCCGATCGGGTTCTTCCAATATCCGTCGACCGGCGCCGGCTGAGCGGCGGCAAGTGCGATCATCGTCGGCGGGAGAGCGGCGGGAATCATCGACTTGCGATTGCTTTCGACGGCTTACGCGGCGGTGGCAAGTTAATGAAAATCGCGGCTCTTGGGGATGATCTCGACATTGCGCGGATGGCGGCTCTGCGGCCGGCCCCAGCTCCCGGCGTGATCGGGCTTCTCGAGCCGCGTCGGAAGCAGCGAATCGTCGCTGAGCCGGCCGAGCAAATGCGTGTGATCCTCGAGGCCGCCCGCAACGACGTGGATCACGTCGCTATCCGGGTCCCGCTGGACGACGCCGTGCACCGCCATCAGCCGCGCACCCATCACGATCTTGCGCTGCTTTTCGAACACCGCCGGCCAGACGACGAGGTTGGCAATCCCGGTTTCGTCCTCGATGGTGATGAAGACGACGCCCTTTGACGTACCGGGGCGCTGGCGGACCAGCACCACGCCGGCCATCGACACGCGCTTGCCGTCCTTGATGGTCCTGAGCTGCTCGGCCGTGACGAATTTCTGCGCGGCATAATGCGTGCGCAAGAACTCCATCGGGTGCGCTTTGAGGCTGAGGCGGATGGTCTGGTAATCGCTGATCACATGCTCGGCGAGCGGCATCGCCGGAAGCTGCGCGGAAGTGTCCTCGGCGCCTTCGTCGCGAGCCTCGGCATAAGCGAACAGCGGCAGGTCCGGCGCCTGCTTGAGAGCACGCGAATCCCAAAGCGCCGCGCGCCGGTCGAGGCCCATCGACCGGAACGCGTCGGCGGCGGCGAGGCGGTTGATGGCGTGGACGGGGATGCGCGCGCGCGTGCGAAGTTGTTCGACTGATTGGTAGGGCCGGAGCGCGACCACGTTGTCTGCCGCGTCTCGATGCAGTCCATCGACCTGACGCAAGCCGAGGCGGAGGGCGGTCCTTCGAGACGCCGCTTCGACTTCGCTCAGCGGCTCCTCAGGAGAAGCGGAAGAGTTGTGCTTTTCCCCAAACCGCTCATCCTGAGGAGGGACTGAGCGGGCGTCGGCCCGTCGAAGGCCCGTCTCGAAGGAGGGCCTTTCTTCTTCCAAAGTGCAGTCCCACTCACTCGCGTTCACATCCACCTCGCGCACCGCGACTCCATGCTCGCGTGCATCCCGCACGATCTGCGCCGGCGCGTAAAACCCCATCGGCTGCGAGTTCAGAAGCGCGCAGGCGAATGCCGCAGGATAGCGCCACCTGAGCCAGCTCGACACGTAGACGAGATGCGCGAAGCTCGCCGCGTGGCTTTCGGGGAATCCATATTCGCCGAAACCCTTGATCTGGTCGAAGCAGCGCTGCGCGAATTCGGGGTCATAGCCGCGCCCGACCATTCGCCCGACCATCTTTTCCTCGAGCGTCTCGATCTTCCCCTTCGATCGGAAGGTCGCCATCGCCTTCCTCAGCTGGTTCGCCTCCTCGGAGCTGAACTTCGCGGCATCGAGCGCGATCTTCATCGCCTGCTCCTGGAAGATCGGGACGCCGAGCGTCCGGCCGAGAATCTTCTCGAGCTCGTCGGGCGGGCCGTGCGCCGGGTCGGGGCACGGGAACGTGACCGGCTCCTTGCCGCTCCGGCGCTTGAGATAGGGATGGACCATGTCGCCCTGGATCGGTCCGGGCCGCACGATCGCGACCTCGATGACGAGGTCGTAGAAGCACCTGGGCTTGAGCCTCGGAAGCATGTTCATCTGCGCCCGGCTCTCGACCTGGAACACGCCGAGCGAATCCCCGCGGCACAGCATGTCGTAGACTTGCGGCACCTCCTGCGGGACGGTCGCGAGGGTCCACCGTTCGCCATGATGCTGCTCGACGAGGTCGAAGCATTTGCGGATGCAGGTCAGCATGCCCAATGCGAGCACGTCGATCTTGAGGATGCCGAGCTCGTCGATGTCGTCCTTGTCCCATTCGATGAAGGTGCGCTCGTCCATCGCGCCATTGCCGATGGGGACGGTCTCGGTCAGCGGCCGCTCGGTAAGGATGAAGCC